>JBEBGH010000006.1:0-36621 GCA_040081565.1 Pirellulaceae bacterium | reverse complement strand
CTTGTTAACCCAATCCGATTTTTCAAGAAATAGTCCCGCAAAAAAGTCTGGTCGTATCGATAATCGCGACCGAAGTGGGATTATTCGGCTGTTTCAATAGAGACGGAAAAAGGTGTCCGTCGGGAAAACTGCGTTGTTTTAGCGGCCTAATGCCTTCCCAGAGGTTCGAGGATCGGCAACACCCGTAAAGACTTTTGTTGCAGGATCGTAGCTAATTGCTTGGCTGATCCCCTTGTCGTTACTGTATTCCACTTGATGGCCAAGGCCGCGTAGTTGTTCCATCACGGACGCGTCGAAGGATCTCTCGCAGGTAATTTTGTTGGGAGACCACTGGTGGTGAAAACGGGGTTCCGAAATTGCCTGGTCCAGCGGCATTTCGAGATCAAGAGAACGGAGGATGGCCAGCAACGTGCTGGTAATAATTCGAGGTCCTCCGGCAGCACCAACCGTCATTAGCGGTTGTCCATTCTTTTCGATCAAGGTCGGACTCATGCTGGAAAGCGGACGTTTCCCGGCTTCGACCGCGTTGGCTTCGCTGCCTACTAACCCAAAGGCATTCGGCGTTCCCGGCGCAATCGAAAAATCATCCATCTGATTATTCATGATCACTCCCAATCCCGGCACGATTACTTTCGAGCCAAAGGTTGTATTCACAGTGGTGGTGATTGCCACCCAATAGCCTTCACGATCAACGGCCGTAATGTGAGTTGTGTGTTTCGGAAAATAATTCCCGTCGGCGTCGGGTGGCATGCCGTGCGCGGTAACCGATTGGGCTTTGTTTAAATCAATCCGGCGGGCGAGGTCACGCGCATAGCTCTTTTCCAGCAGCCCGAGCGGCACATTGGCAAAAGCAGGATCGCCCAGCCAATACGCTCGGTCGGCAAATGCCAGCTTCATCGCCTCGCTAACAACATGCGTGTATTGAGTCACGCTCTGGTCATGAATTTTCTGAAGGTCGAAATCTTCAAGAATGTTCAGGATCTGGGCCACATGCACGCCCCCCGAACTGGGCGGAGGGAATCCATAAATCGTGTAGTCGTGATAAGTCGTCTTCAGCGGCGTTCGCCACACACAACGGTAATTCGCCATGTCCGTAGCGGTGAGAATCCCTCCATTCTCTTCCATCCAATGTGACGTGGCCTGCGCGAATTCACCTTGATAAAACCAATCCGCTCCGCCAGTCACAATTGCTCGATAGGTCTTTCCCAGATCGTTTTGAATCAATTTGGTTCCGGCAGGATGCGGTTGATTCTGTTCATTCAAGAAAATCGCGGCTGATCCCGGGAACTTTCGAAAGTCTTTGCCCTCGCGAACCAGGTCTTTGGCGTACTCGGCATCAATCTCGAAACCACTTTCGGCAACTTGAGCCGCGGGCAAAATCAGATCCCCAAGATTCAAGCGACCGAACCTTTTCACTGCCTCACAGTAACCTGCGAGCGCACCCGGCACTCCAATCGCCAAGGCCCCAACCTGCGAAAGTCCAGTGTCTGGCTTTCCATTGCGGAGGTACATGTCGCGAGTCGCTTTGGCAGGTGCCGTTTCGCGCGCGTCCAAACAATAGACCTTGCCGTCCGGCGTTCGAATCAGCATAAAACATCCGCCGCCGATTCCCGAATTCGATCCATCGACCACGCCCAACATGAAGGCTGCCGCAATCGCCGCGTCGACGGCATTGCCGCCATGATCGAACGCTGTCACTCCGGCTTCCGAAGCCAGTGGGTGAACGGTGGCGATCATTGCCTTTTCACTGCGGCCCACATTGGGTTGCTCTTGGACTGCGAGGGGTTCTGCGCTCAGGGGAGCGTAAGAAAACACTTGACCGAGCAACCCGAGACTCACCGCGAGGATGAAGGAAAAATATTGCGAAGCTAATGACGTTTGATAGCGTTTCATTTTTCTGAATCCGAATGGTCGTGATGAAGGCTGCTTGTGCTAGCGGCGATATTTCCAGTGAGTTTCCGGTGCGACAAGTCTCTTAATCTAGTTGCCGATACTAAAACTAGAAAGTTGGCCTACGAACATCACCGTTCATTTGGTACTTACCGCCAATCCCCAGACGGGGCTAAGCCCTGTTTGGGATAAGTCTTTGGTACCGACTGGCCCGTTGGCCGATACCCCTTTTTCCCCCTTATTGGAGACTAATTAAATGTTTCGTTCTTGGTTGGTTGCCGTCAGCTTGACCCTTGCAACCATCAGTCCTTCATTTGCACAACAAAACACGCGAGACGGAGCAGCCGTCGGCGGTGCAGCCGGCGCGATCATCGGTGGAATTATCGGGCACCAAAATGACGAAACTCCTGAAGGAGCGATCATTGGTGGAGTTGTTGGCGCTGTTGCTGGCGGACTTGCCGGTCGCGCACGAGACCAACAACAGGCACGCGATCGGTATTACCAAAATCAGATGTACCAACAGCAGCAACAAATCAACCAGATGTCACGGCGCAACGTAACCGTCAACGATGTGGTCACGATGACCCGCAACGGCCTGAGCGACCAGGTCATCATGAACTACTTGCAAACGAACGGCGTCGATCACCAATTGAATGTGTCGGAAATCATTTCGCTGCATCAACAAGGCGTCAGCGAAAACGTTATTACGGCCATGCAAAGGGCACCCATTGGTAACCAAGCCGTTCAACAACCTTCCGTTCAATACCGACAGGTTTATCGTGAGCCACCGACGACCGTAATCGTGCGGGAACATTGTCCCGTTCCACCGCCCGTGATCTACCAGGCCGCACCCCCGGTCTTTTATTATCACCGTCACTGGTAGACGAATTCGTCCGCAATTCAGGCGATTGACCAGGGCCAAGAGACTAAAAATCTCTTGGCCTTTTGTGTTTCTCAATTAGATGATTAATTTTCGATCGGGGGGGTCAGCCGTCGACGAAGCACTCCGGCGAGCCTTGATTCGCACATACGGTGCCGCGAATGCGCTGCGATGTTCAAAGGTACCCGGCCGCGCCGCCGGATCGGCATGAAACGGCTCAATGACATCTTCAACCACAAAACCGGCTCGACAGATGCCACCCAAAATGGTCTCCCACCGGTGAATGAACTCGTAAGTCGCCGGCTCCCGTACCAGGTTGCCGCTGGACTCTGGCTCTAACGGTGCGTCTTGGTAATACGGTCGAGTCAGAACGTACTGACTATGCTGCGGTTGCAGCGAAAGTTGCAAGCTCGTCGGTTGTTTATGTTGCGACACATACAAACCATTGGAGCGAGTTACACGAGCCACTTCACCAAAGACCTGAATCGGATTGGCAATGTAACACGTACTCACGGGATGAATAACCAAGTCGAATTGGGCATCGCTCAGCATCGACAAGTCATCCATCGAGGCCTCGATGATCTCAAAGGGAATTCCGGTTTGATCACGCATTTCGCGATCCAGATCGAGCATTGCCGAACTGAAGTCTACGACGGTGACCTTTGCTCCGGCTGCGGCATAAAGCGGGCCGTGTTTGCCGCCTCCTGCCGCTAAACACAGAACTTGCCATCCTTGGATATTTCCACCCAACCAACCCATCGAGTCGACCTTGTGCAATGGATCGTGCAACTCCTCCGGTTGGGCCGGGCGGGCCAATCGGTGACCGTGACGAGCCATCTGCTGCCAAGCTTCACGGTTTCTTTTTACAATGGCGTTCTGGTCCATGGGCCTTATTCGTTTTTCTTGTTAGACGGCTAGCCTGTATTTGTTCCGAAATGTGACGGGTTGGCTGCACGACGTCTGGTCGAGAATACTCAATCGTCTGTTTACTGCAAGGCGTTGGCACGCTTGTGGCGGTTACAATAACGCGAAATTATTTCCTTCAACCTTTTATTGGTCGCAGCTGAGTTCCTTGAAGTCAAGCCAACAACAACGAAGCATCACCGTTTGCGAGGGCGATCTCAATGGATTTGGAGCTTTGCGCTTGGACCACCTGATTCGTTGGGTGGAGGAAACGGAATACGAATTCCTGCGCAGTCGACAACTCAGCGTCTCGCTTACCGACGAACGAGGCCAATTTGGTTTTCCACGGCTCGATCTCCAACTCGAAGTCCTTCACTGGCCAGCCATCAACAACCAGCTCTTTGTGCAACTGACTCTAGAACAAGTTACTTTCAAGAAACTGCGATACGTATTTGCCGTAGACGAACGTCTCGAAGACGGAGAATCCAGAGCCATCGCACGGGGCTCCTATTCTGCTGCATGCTGCCGTTTTCCGTCAGGCGAGTTTCCCTACCCGATTTTGATTCCCGATTGGGTTCTGGAGCGATTGACTTAACACGCTCAGCGCATAAAAAAACCGCACGAGCTTCAGCCCCTGCGGTCGCGGGTCGTGGTATTTAAAGCCGAGATTATTCTTTCTGCATGGTACAAGTCTCGGTTACTAGAATGGAAGTGCTGCCTAAACCTCCAGCGAAGGTCGAGACTTTTGAATAGGGAACTGAGACCATACAACGAATCAGATCGCCTTTAACGCCTTGCGAAAAATTCGCGCGATTTGACCCGTTAGGAGCAACGGCGGTCAACGTACAGGTAATGTTTCCGGTAGATGTCTTCAGCAGAGGGGCCATCTGCGACTTCGCGTTGGAAACGATTGTGTTTTCCACAGCATTGGCATTGATGGCGAGACGCACCGCTTCACGCGCACCATTGATGACCACGGCCTTTTTGATATTCAGGTTACACAATTCAATAGTACCAATCAGTACCAGAACAAAAACAGGCATGACCATCGCGAACTCAACGGCGGCAGTGCCGCGGCGTTGGTTGCCCTTTTTAATTCTTAAAGACTTCACTTTGAGATTTCCTTTTGCAGAGCTTTTTATTGTGCGTCAATAAACATCGGTTTTACAAACACCGTACCGAGTTTGTTGAATGGCATTTTCATATTCGTAATTGCTTCGTCGACCGTGAAATTTGACGGTTGTACGACCAGTTCTTTAGACGAAGCTGATCCACGTAAATTGACTCTTACAACTTTCACTCCGACAAACTTCACAATCGTGTAGGAACAGTTTGCCCCGTTACCTGAAACGGAGGTGAAGAGCGGCAAAATACGATCTTGGCCAATGATCGAAATCAAGTCATTTTCGATGCCGGCACTGATTCCTGGATCTCCTGGAATCACGATCGGCCCATCAGCGACACTTAGACTGCCATTGTGGTAGGACATATCGGTAGCATTTAGTCCCTCTCGGATTTGGCGGCTGAGTTTGGAAGTGCTGTTGTTGTTCGCGCCCAAACGGATCGTTCCTCGGTTTCCAGCAGGCAATGATGAATTGCCAAGCGGAAAGATTTTTACTTCTCGCTTTCCGTCACTTCCCGACGTTACCGCATTGGTGGTCGTATTGACGCTGTATTGATCGAGAAAGGACCCTTGTTCGAGTTGAATCCAGGTGTCGATGTCGAGCGTGACAGGCAATATCGCCAGTTTTTTGGTCGAGTCTCCGGGCAACGAAAAACCGGTGGCTGGTATTAAAGCGACATTCGTGGTGGATCGCAACTCGACGGTATTTCGCCGAAGAATGTTTTTGAGGATCACGCTCAAGGCATTTTGCCGGGGATCAATTCGAGAGAGCTTCGCTTGAATCAGATTGGAGGGGGTTGTGCCCCAAGTCACGACATACGAGTTGGTATTCTTGTCCCATTCGAAGCGACCATATTTCACATCCGTCGCCGGAACCAAGGTGTTGTTGACGCCTTGAGAGACCATCGTCGCCTGGACCATATTCACTGCTTGTTGAGTGGCCAACGTTTGTGCGTTTGGTGAATCGAAGTTTTTCAGTAACTCCCACGCCGCCGCCTTTGCACTGGAATCGCCGGCGTTTTGAAGTATTGCCAGCGCATTGGCGATATTGCCCATATTGATTGCAAAAGCGACCAGCGCAATCAGTGAACTCAGCATGAATACTGACATGACGGCAATGTTGCCTGTACGTCTCGTGCGGATTTTTGTGCGGATCTTGTTCATTTGGTTACCTCTGGGTCGGGTGGGCAATGTGAAAATCAAGGCGTCAATTCAACCTGGTTAGAAGGCAATATAGGAATCGATGACTTCTTCAGGGGAGACTGGTCCTTTGTAACTTTCACCTTCCTTGAAAATGTAGTAGCCCGTACGATCGCGCTTGGCCAGCGCATTACCGATGTAATAACGAACTTCTTTGGCGATCACATAGTCGACTCGGTTGTGTCCGTACTCAACCTCTGATTCATTGAGAGTCAGGCTCATCGAAAAACGGATCAAGCCTTCGCCCGCGGTGCGACATGGTGCGATTTCTGAATCCGAAACATCTCCCCAACTGTTGCAATGAACATCTTCCAGGGAGTATTTGGTCTGCGTCGTCTCGGCAGTCGCAACCGTGGTGAACGTAATTCTTTCACTGTTTGTCGACAGGGCTGGCCGTGGCAGGTGCGAGGATTCCGCCAACCTTTCAGTACCGAGCCAAGTGTCAATCTGCATGCCACCTTGGATGCCCTCGTAATCCGGATTGAGACGAAACTCTGCGAATTCACCGGTTAGAACGCGGCTATTGGCCATGATTATCGAAATTTGCGGCGAAAAGGATTCATAGTCGGCCTCTCTGACCCTGACTTCCCAATCCACTTCGACGCGAGTTACCTGCGCGAACAGGCTCATCGGCGATAACAAAAATCCACAAACGGCAATCATAACTAGGCGATTCATAGCAGCTCCAAACAATTCAATCGAGTTTCGATCTACGCTATTAAAAAACCTAGGTCATTTTTTTAGCGTGCGAGGCATCTTGCCATTGAATCGTAAAAAAGATGGTTTCCAATTGAAAAACTGGATCGGTCATAACGACTATACGGCCGGTACAGCTGACAGCTGGGCGAATCGAAAAGAAAAGACTATTTTGAAGCTTTTTGCGGGATATCCAGTGGAAAAATCTCGTTCGGCGATTTCTGCTCCGAGAGGATTTTTTCGGCGGCGGCAATCAAATCCGCCCTGTCCTTTGCGAGGTCATTCGACTCTGATCGGTCGGCCACAATGTTGTAAACCTCCCACGTCGAATTGCGATTCGGCTGTTTGAGATTGCGGCGTAGAATCTTGAAATCGCCAATTCGCACTGCCACTTGGCCACCGTACTCTGGGAAAACCCAAACCATTGGCTTCGCCCTAGGTTCGACGCGATGACCTAAAATAGCCGGCCAAAGATCCTCTCCATCGGAATCCTGCGGCGGGTTAATTCCGGCAGCTGCCGCCAAGGTGACGAACCAATCAGCAAAGTAACCCGGTGTGTCGTTCACGGTGTTCGCCGGCACATGATTGGGATAACGAACAATGGTTGGCACGCGAATGCCCCCTTCATAAACACTTCCCTTATAGCCCCTGAGGTCGGCAGTGCTATTGAAGAACTTCGCGTCGCAACCACCGACGTGAAATTGGGTGCCACCATTTCCTGCATGGGTTGTCCCGTTATCGCTGGTGAAAATAACAATCGTGTTTTTTTCCAGTCCCAAGTCTTTAAGTTTTTGCGTGATCCGGCCAACATAGCCATCAAGATCGCTAATCATCGCCGCATACGCCGCACGAGGTCGTGGATGCGGAAGATAGCCGCTTTCGCCGCGGTAAGGCTCATCGTCCCAGTCTTTTGGAAATCGATCGACGGAAGCTACAGGTGGATGCATCGCCACGTGCGGTTCCGTGAAGGGCAGAAACAGAAAGAACGGCCTGTCACGATTCGTTTCCAGAAATTTTTCAGCTTCGTCCACCATCACGCTCGGCGCGTAAGTTTGACCAATGTAGGTCTCCATCAGTACCTCGCCGTCCGGGTGTTTTTTTCGTGGCGGTATTGGCTGCGGATTGATTTCGAGCTTTTGATCATTCCGCCAAAGGTACCGCGGATAAAACGAATGCGCCACTGCCTGGCAGTTGTAACCAACGAACAAATCAAAGCCTTGACGATTAGGATCGCCGGTGCTGCCGACGGGGCCAAGTCCCCATTTCCCCATGGCTCCGGTAACATAACCAGCGGCCTTGAAGGCCTCGGCCAACGTAACCGTTTCGTCCGCAATCGGATGTTGGCCTTCATCGAATTCTGGAAATTTGACCTTTGCCTGTTGGTTCCCCCTGATCAAGCAATGCCCAGTATGTCGGCCCGTCATCAAAACACAACGAGACGGCGCGCAGACCGGCGCTCCCGAATAATGCGATGTCAGTCTGGTTCCCTGACGAGCCAATGAATCGAGACTGGGCGTTGGAATCTTTTGTTGCCCAAAACATCCAACTTCGCCCCAGCCCAGATCGTCGGCCAATATAAAGACCACATTTGGCCGCGGCGAATTCTGCGCGAAAACCGGGCTCCACAACGTCAGCGTCGTGCACCCAAAGACGATCATTAGTCGGATGATTTTTGACATTTTCCAATTCTCCTCGGGTCAACACCGGCACCGTGTGCGATCTTGAACTTTATCAAGAAAATTGTTGCTGTAACATCACCTGACGGAGGAAAATCAAGAGCCGATCAAGTAGCATAAGGGATGTTTCCCGGCGTTCCGCATTTCCAGTTTGGTGCCAATTGTGTCCGCCTCCATTGACGTCCATTTACCAACGACCTTGCGTCACTACTGCGAAATCCATTCGCCAGTGTCCGTCGATGCCGTTGATATTCAGTCTGCGCTAGAGGACTTGCAACGAAATTATCCGTCGTTGTATCAAAGCATTTGCGACGAAACGGGAACGGTTCGGCGGCATATCAATTTATTTGTGAATGCAACTTGGGTACCAGTAAGCGATGCCGGTGGGTTGGCAATGCAACTGAAGCAGGGTGATGTACTAACCATTTGGCCAGCAGTTTCGGGAGGTTAACCATGAGCGAACGCGTCATCATTTGTATTGGGACCAAAAAAGGTCTGTTCGTTGCCGAATCGGGTAAGACCCGCAAAAGGTTTGAACTGCGAGGTCCCTTCGGTGCGGGGGTTTCCGTCTACTCGACGATGATCGATAACCGTAAATCGCCACGTCTGCTGGCGTCTAGTTGCAATTCGTTTTATGGAATGAAAATTTTAGCTTCCAAAGACTTGGGCAAAAAATTTACTGAAACCAAATCCGCACCGGCCTTTCCCAAAGATGACGGCCGGGCACTCGCGAACATTTGGGCAATTGAGGCCGGTCAAAACAAAAACGATTTGTTATGCGGTGTCGAACCGGCGGCTTTGTTCCGCAGCGAGGACAGTGGTGATTCGTGGGAAATGGTCGGCAGCATCAGCAATCACGCTCATGCCCGGCAGTGGCACCCCGGGAATGGCGGGTTGTGTATGCACACGATCGTCAACGATGGGAAACGAATTCATTTGGGAATCTCTACCGGCGGTCACTACTTGAGCGAAGACGGTGGGACGACCTTTCAGGCCGCAAACAGCGGTGTCGGGGCTGGCTTTGTCCCAGACCCTTACCCCGAGTTCGGTCAATGCGTTCACAAGATCGCACGGCATCCCGACGCGCCCGGGCGTTTGTACATGCAGAATCATGGAGGCTGGGACGACAGGCCGGGAATCGGCGTGCTGCGAAGCGACGATCATGGGCATACATGGCGTTCGATTGCAGCCGGGTTACCGTCTGATTTCGGATTTCCAATCGTGGTGCATCCGCATGATCCCGATGTCGTCTATGTCGTTCCGCTGGAAACCAGCACTCGTGCCTGCCCAGAGGCATCACCTGCAGTCTGGCGAAGCGAAAACGGCGGCGATTCTTGGAAGAAACTGAAGAAGGGCTTCCCGAAAAAAGACAGCTACTTCACCGTGCTTCGGGACGCGATGACGATCGATGAGCTGAAGTCGCCGGCTTTATACCTCGGCACGACGACCGGACAATTGTGGGTTGGGCACGACGGTGGCGAACAATGGACTTGTCCATTCGATGCGTTGCCGCCGATCAATTGCGTGAAGGTCGCGGTCGTCTAGACGTCGATCTCTTCGGCCTCTTCTGCTCGCTCCATAATGAAGCGGAATCTGGCGGAGGCGTCTTTACCCATTAAATCACTCATGACTCGATCGGTTTCGAGGTGGTCGTCGATTTCGACTTTAAGCAACCGACGTGTGTCGGGATTTAACGTCGTGTCCCAAAGAACCTTGGGCATCATCTCTCCCAGTCCTTTGAATCGTGTGATTTCTGGTTTCCCGCGACCGCTATGGCTGGCAAGAATTCGTTCGCGATCCGATTCTTCGTTGGCCCAATAGGTTTCTTTGCCAATGTCGATTCGAAAGAGCGGGGGCACTGCAATGAAGATCCGTCCGTCGGCGATCAAGGCCGGCATGTGACGGTAGAAGAACGTCAGCAACAGAGTCGTAATGTGATGTCCGTCAGAATCGGCGTCAGCGAGCAAAATAATTCGTTCGTAACGCAGTCTCGTGATATCGAGGTCTTTGCCAATTCCACAACCGAGAGACGTGACGATATCCTGAATTTCCTTGTTTTCCAGGATCTTCTTGAGCCCAACGGCTTCGGTGTTCAGGACTTTCCCGCGAAGTGGCAGGATGGCCTGCACATTGCGATCGCGGCCTTGTTTTGCGGTCCCGCCTGCCGAGTCACCTTCGACAATAAACAGTTCCGAATTCGCCCGACCTGCGTTGAGGCAATCCGACAACTTGCCGGGTAACATCGCCCCGCGGGGGCCGCTGGTTTTTCGCGAAATCGCATCGCTTGCCGCCCTCGATGCTGCTCGAGCACGCGCCGCGGCGATGATCCGGGCAACGATCGAATCGGCCGTCGTCCGGTTGGTATTGAGCCATTGTTCCAAGGCTGGTCGTATGATGTTGTCGATTGAGGTTTGCAGCTCGGGATTGTTCAGTCGATCTTTGGTTTGGCCTTGGAACTGCGGTTCGCTGATGAAGACGGAGACAATTGCAATCAGCCCCTCGCGAATGTCTTCATGCGTGACTTTCACACCGCGCGGAATCAAGTTGTGAGTGTCGAAATAATTTCGAACGGCTTTGGTCAAGCCGCTGCGAAAGCCATTCTCGTGAGTACCACCTGACCCCGTGGGAATTCCATTGACATAGGACCGGACATGTTCGTCCGTTGATTCGGTCCATTGCATGACCACCTCGATCCGCTCTTCATCATCTCGATGAAGGGTGTAAGGCACGTCGTGAATCGGTCGAGCTGATCGTTCCTGAAGGACTTTCTTGAGATAATCTGAGATGCCATTTTCGTGAAAGAACGTTTCTTTGGTATTTTTGGCTTCGTCGACATAAGTCACCTTCACAGCCCGGTGTAAGAAACTGGTGACCTCTAGACGTGACCGAATCAAAGCCGAATCGAATTCGACCTTGGGAAAAATGGTAGGGTCCGGGGAAAACGTAATCGTGGTACCAGTGCCGCGTACGGTGGCGTTGGCTTTCTGCAAATTCGTTTTGGGAACACCTTTTGAGAATTCCATTTTGAATTGGCTGCCATCTCGCTTGACGACCGCCACCAGATGCTTCGACAGGGCATTGACGACAGAGGCCCCGACGCCGTGCAAACCACCCGAGGTTTTGTAATTCTTCCCTTCGAATTTTCCACCGGCATGCAACATCGTGAGCACCATTTCCAAGGCCGATTTCTTGGTCTTCGGATGCTTGTCGACCGGAATTCCGCGCCCGTTGTCGGCAACGGTCACGGTCGAGTTGTCCTTGTGGAGGGTCACTACGATTTCGGAAGCGTGCCCATTCATGGCTTCGTCGACCGAATTGTCGAGGATTTCCCAAATCAAGTGGTGCAAGCCCGACGAGCCGACCCCGCCGATGTACATCCCCGGTCGTTTGCGGACCGGATCGAGCCCCTCCAATGCTACGATGTCGGAAGCGGTATATGACTTTGTAGTGGACATGTTTTTCTTTCGAAATCCTGTTTGCGCGAACTTACTCGGAAACAGTTACGCTCCCGCGGTTAGTTTGAAACATCTTTATTCGTCTTCGTCATCCTCGGACTCAAGCGGCGCGGGAGCGTCGGGAGGCGGGATAACAACTTGAGAGATCTTTCCATTCTTTTGTATTTCCGTGCCCTTGCCGCCGCGTGAAGTCACTCGATACTTCGCGGTGGATATTGTTTTCTTCGCGCCGCGATTCGTTTCGACCAGCAACAGGTCCCGATCGCCACTGCTCGGTTTGAAACCGATGAGCCGGTCGGACTTGGCGAGCTTGATCAACAACACACCCTTCCCTGCCCCCGACAAATAGTTCACCTCTTCAGCGGGGCAAACCATCGCACGGCACTCGGCAGTGACCGCCAAAATCGTCTCGGAACCATTTACCGCGAAGACATGCACGATCTCTGCCCCAGGAGCGACACGGGCATAGCGCCGACCGCTACGGGTTGATGGCTCAGCGAATGGTGCCAGGCAAAAGCGTGAAGCATAGCCGTTGCTGGCGGCGGCAAATCCATGCACTTCCGGACAAAGATTGGGCTTCTTCGGATTCTCCTCAATATTGCCGACCACTCGTGGATCGAGCGAAATACAAGAGACGATCTTTTCGCCGTCTTTCATTTTGAAAAGTTTTTGAATTGGTTCCCCGTAGCCCGTCGATGCCGGAATGTCTACCATTCGAGCCGAGTAACAGACTCCGAGCGACGAAAAGAAAGCCACCGAGGCGCGGGTCGAGCCGGCGACGCACGACAGAATTCTATCCCCTTCCCGCAAACGACTCTTGGACGGATCGGTGACTTGTTTTTGGCGTTTCACCCAACCATCGACCGTAATCACAATCGCGCAGTCTTCGGCCACAATGAAATCGTCCGCGGTGTATTCGGGTTCGTCGACCACGGTCAACATTTCGGTGCGGCGTTTTCCTTCTGCGGTTTTCGCGTAGCGTTCGATCAAGCCCTCGATTTCCTCACGGACGATCTGCCAACGACCTGATGCGGTCGTGTCCGATGTATCCTCCTTGAGAAGTTTGCGGATTTGTCGAGCGCGTTTTTCCTTGTCGGCGACCTCCTGTTGGATCAAATTGATTTCCAATCGAGCCAGTCGATACAACTTTAATTCAAGGATCGCATCGGTCTGTTCGGCATCGAGCCCTCCCTTGTTCGCGGGAAATCGAGCCATGATTTTTTCGGCGGCGTCGGCTTTTCCGTCCGACTTGCGAATGATCCGAATGATCTCGTCGAGCGCGTCAAAGACGATCAAAAAACCATTCAAAATATGTAATCGTTTTTCCAGCGCCGCTAATTCGTTTTCCAGCCGACGGGTGATTACGTCGAGGCGAAAATGCAGGAAGTGCCAGAGGATTTCCTTCAGACCCAGCCGTTCCGGAGCGCCAACGGCCGGATTTTCAGTTGGGACCAGACAGGTCATGTTGACATTGAAGTTGGTCTGTAGCGGCGTGTTTTTAAAAAGGTAAGCCAGGACTTTGGCTTCGTCCGCATCCTTCTTCAGCAAAACATCGATGCGGATGTCTTCCGTCGACAGATCACGAACGTCCTGAATCAGCGGCATCTTGCCGGAAAAAGCAATCTCGGCAATCCGTTCCACCAGAACACTTTTGTTGACGGCGAAGGGGATCGAGTTGATTTGCAGAACCTTGAAGCCCTTGGATTCGCCCGCGATTCGCGTCGTGCCGCGGACCTTCAGCGACCCATGACCTGTGCGATAGATCTCTCGCAACTCTTCTTTCGTATTGATGACTTGGCCACCGGTCGGAAAGTCTGGGCCTTGGACGGCGTCGTTGGCAACCAGTTGATAGTCTTTGATTTCTGGATCGTTGAGCAACTTCAGCAAGGCCCGACAGATTTCCCCCAAATTGTGTGGAGGAATGTTCGTTGCCATACCGACCGCAATTCCGGTGGCTCCATTGAGCAGCAAGTTCGGCAATCGACTTGGCAAGACGACTGGTTCGTTTCGAGTTCCGTCGTAATTGGGTTTGAAGTGGACGGTGTCGGTAGCCAGATCGTTGAGGACTTCGTCAGCAACGGCTGAGAGGCGACATTCGGTGTACCGCATTGCGGCCGCGTTATCACCGTCGATCGAACCGAAATTTCCGCTTCCATCGACCAGTGGCATCCGCAAGGAAAATGGCTGCGCGAGGCGCACGAGGGCTTCGTAGATCGCTCCGTCCCCGTGGGGATGCAAGTTACCCATCACGTCGCCAACAACCTTGGCACACTTCCGATGTTTGACTCGGAAGTCGAGCCCTTGTTGATACATCGTGTACAAGATGCGGCGCTGGACGGGTTTTAATCCATCGCGCACGTCGGGCAATGCTCGGCTGGTGATGACCGACAGCGAGTAATTCAGATAGCGGGCTTGTGCGGCAAGCCGTAGCGGGATCCCCTCCATTCGTTGCTGAAGGGCTTCATCAAAGAGAGTCGCCTCATCACGCGATCCTGCGCGACGTCCTGACTTTGATTTTTTCGTAGAATCGGCGCCGGAAGTCGGCGAACTTCCTTTAGGTCGTTTTTTCTTGGCCAAACCAACAATCCTCCTGAGGGTCTAGTGTTTTGAAGCCAACCAATTCTGGGGTCAACAGAAAGTGGCACACTCAGAAACGCGAGGCGGAAGATCGGACTTTTGGCCAATATCCTGATCGCGTTCTTGCATGCACTGTAATCGGCGTCAAAGCACTGAATGGGTACGGGTTCGCGTTCAACTCAACTTCCATGCAACGAGGGTCTGTCGCATCGAATCTTACGGAACCCGACGAATGTTGTTCATCGGTCGAGAGGCCAATCGAATTCAATCTTCGAATTTGGCAATTTCTACCGATCCGACAAATTGTAGCGACCATCGCAAAATGGTTATAGCCGGTTGTTCGGTTTGCACTACCGCCAATTCACATTTGCGACGCCCGCAGTCGAGATTCTTTGAAACCGTTTTTTGGGTCGTGCCGAAAAAGTCCATTGATACGAATTCATGTCGCCGCAGGCAGGACGCCTCGCGAATTTCTGTAAAGGAGTCAGTCTGATGAAATCTCGTTTTTTTGTGGTGACCGCCATTGTTTTCGCAGTGGCAGTCGCAGCCGGTCAATCTTCCGTGCAGGCCCAGAACAGCAATGGCAACCTGACGAATAATCTGTTCCAGCAATACTACACACCCGGTGGTGCCAGCCAGGCAACCGCTGGTATGTACCCTGCACCTCATTGGGTACCGGGACATGTTGGCGGCGCTTACTACACCTACCAACCGTTGCAACCCCACGAGATGATGTACCAACATTCTCGCAACTATTACAACTTCCAGAACGGCCCCTATTATCAAGACGAGTGCCGTAACGGCGGTGGTTGTGGCCCCGGATCGATCAACGTGACCAAGGTCCGTTGGCAATCTGGCGTTAACCACATGGGTCCCCTGCCCTTCACGACTCATCCCCTCGCCAAACTGCAATATGCTTTCGCCAGTAACTATTACTGTGCTGGTGGTAACTGTGGTGGCATTGGAGGACTGATCGGTGGCCGCGCTCATGGTGGTGGCTCTTGCCAAACTGGCGATTGCTACGGTCAATAAGTTCTCACTGCAAACTCGAGGCGAAAGCCGAAATCGAAGATAACAAGACGCGGGACTTGCCGCCCGCACAATGTTCAAACCGACTGATTTAACAAGCTCAAATGACAGAAAAGGTTACGACATGAAATTAGGGACATTATGTTTGGCGGCAGCCGCGTTGGTCCTGGCGACTTCAAACGCCTGGGCTCAATGCTCGAATTGCGGAACCACCGGTGGCGTTGTCTCCGGAGGAAACTGCGGCGGTGCAGGATGCAACACTGGAATCGGCGGGAACGTTGTTCGCAAGGTCATCGGTAGCGGTGGCGTGCCAGGCGGCGGTGGTACGGGAGCCGGTGTCAACACCGACTTTACGATCCCAAATTGCTCGCCAACGATCACTGGTTATCCTCGATTGCCACAACAAGTAATTTATGCGGCTCGCGATCATTACAGCCCGCATCCATATTACGCCTACAGCCGCAATGGGATTAACGCTTCGCGAGAAGATCAATGGAATACCCGAATGGGACAACAGGTTCCATGGCACGGCGATTACAACTATTGGCGTTGGGGCGTACCAACGGCTTTGGTCGTTCCACCAACAGCCGCGTTTCAATCGGAGTATAACTGGGGCGTGGCTCAAACACGCAGCATGCCAATCTATCATCAGTTCGGCAGCACCAACCCATCTCCGGTTGGTAACGGTTCGGGCATGTACCCCAATGCTCCTTACTGGCCGGGTAGCACCAGCCAATACGGAATCTATCCAGTCCGTGCCCCTTGGCATTAAGATTTGATTTGTGATCTAGCAAACTAAAAACGCAGCCCGTAAAAAGGCTGCGTTTTTTTGTGCGCCTGTCGATTGGCTGAATTAGAGTCCAGCGAGTTGTTTGGTTTCCTTCAGATTGCGCAGTCCCGCCGAGGCGCCGAGCGCGGTGACACAAGCAGCACCGGTTGCCGCCGCCAATCGGCCAGCGTCAACGACGGACATACCGTTGAGCAAACCCGTGATCAGTCCGGCATAGAAAGAGTCTCCCGCCCCTGTAGTGTCGATCACTGGACCAGGCGGCGAGATGGCTTCGATCCGGATGATCTCGCCAACCTTGGGACTTAGGATTGCACCACGCGATCCGAGCTTGACGCCCAACAATCCCATGGCTCCCCACTCGCGAAAGCGTTTCAAGATCGCGTGCGGATCATCTAGCCCTGTCTGATTCGCCGCCTCGCCAAAACTGGGAACGTACAGATCGAGGTGTGGCAAGATTCGTCGGAGAACATTCGCATCGCCGCCGTTGCCAACCGAATCGAGAGCCGTCAGGCAGCCGACACTGCGGATCTTCTGCATCACTTCTGGCAAGTCAGGTTCGACGTTCGGCAACAATGAGTAATAACCGAGGAGCAACGCGCGACAACTGGCGAAGAAGTCCATCTGATCCAGGAAAAACTTTCGGTCAATTTTTTGCGGAGCGCCCGGACAATGGGCAAAACTTCGCTGACCCATTTCGTCGATCATCACCGCCGTTGTGCTGGTGGGCAACTCCGGGCGGGAAATCAGGTGACTTAGGTCAATGCCCTCCTGCGAGAGTTTTCGTCGAATTATTGCCGACCAATCATCTTCACCCACGAGCGTGGAGGCAGCCGTTCGCATCCCAAGGCGGGCCAAGGCAGTCGCCGAATTCGACACGATCCCACCCGTTGTCGTTTCGATCGGCGAAACTTCGATCAGTTGATCAGCTCTCAATGGCTGGTGCAATTCGATCGGTTTGACCAGAATATCAACTGTGCAACAACCACAGACCACGCAATCAAAATCTTTGCCCATGCCGCATCCTATTGCAAACCGTTCGCTTCCCACAAAAACTCTGGACATCAAGCTCGCGCGAATAGCCGCCGACTCTTCCTGCTCCGACTTTATTCTAGCGGATGCCAAGGACCCCGACTTGGGGTTCGGAATATCTGCTCCAGGCCTTCGATTTCACGCTGCGCCCGGGCAAAAGCCCTTTCGATCCCTTCCGGAATTTCGGCAAATGGTCCGCGAAATCGTCAACCAGGGTTTGGTTGACATCATGTTAATGAGTGCGAGCACCAGCGAAATTCTGGCGTTGGATGAAGGCCTGTTCGCAACCAGTCCCATTACTCCGGCCGCCCGCGCGAATGACACCACCGATATCTGGTGCGGCCAAAGCGGCGGTTATTCGCGTGAGCCGTCGCTGCCGTTTCGAACAGCAACGATTGACCAATTGCAATGCGGTCGCGTGGAATGTTCTCCGGAGGAGCGTGCCAATGGCGTTGATTTGGGTCTTTATTCAATCACGTTTAACAACGATACCCGCCTCGATCGCGAGGCTCTAACCGCCTATCGCGAGTTTCGCATCGAGGCCGAGAAGAAAGGCTTTCGTCACTTCCTCGAAGTCTTCGCACCAAACGCGCCGGTAAATTCGGTAGGCGATGTGGGGCGATATGTGAATGATTGTATCGCCCGTACACTTGCTGGAATTCCGCGGAGAAGCCGCCCAATCTTTTTGAAGATTCCCTATTTCGGTCCCGTAGCGATGGACGAATTGGCGGCCTATGATCCGTCCCTGGTCATCGGAATTTTGGGGGGTTCTGCCGGCTCGACGCTTGAGACGTTTACGCTGTTGGCGGAGGCCAAGAAATACGGCGCGAGAGCCGCGCTGTTTGGCCGAAGGATCAATCAGGCCGAAGATCAACTGGCGTTCATTCGGCACCTGCGCCAGATTGCTGACGGTGAAATAAGTCCGGAAGAGGCGGTCGCCTCGTACCACGCGGAATTAGCGTCGGCGGGCATCACGCCCCATCGTTCCAATTAGGTTCTCGCCACAATTCATGCAGCCAACTTCCAATCAGGTCCCCGGCGCATTGACCTTGGGAGTGCTCTGTGCCGTTGAAAGATCAACCACCGGAAGCTTGCTGAAAAACTCGATCGTTTCGTCAACCACATCGGCCTGGATCAAGATCAATTCGTCCGGCATTGCCGTATCGAGAGCCTGTTGCACGCTTTCCCGCCAAGTCGAAAACCACTGCTTTTCTTTGACGCGAGCACCGAGAGCAAGGCCTTCGCGGAACAGCTGGACGATGTCACCCGGCTTGCGGCCTCGTGAATAATTGCCTTCATACAAAATGACGCGATCGAAGTGGTGCCCCAACATTTGCCCTTGGCGAATCATATCGTTATCCAGCCGGTCCCCTGCTGCAGAATAGACGGCGGAGCGGCGAGAATTCGGGAAATTCGACAGCGCGTCGAGCAGGCTTTTCAATGCCGATGTGTTGTGGCCGTAGTCGATGATCAAGGTGCAACCGTTGTACTGCACAATGTTGAAGCGACCCGGCGAGCCCTTTTGCGACGGACTGAACGACTCGAGGCCAGCGCGAATAACTTCCGCGGGAATCCCTTGAGCCCAAGCGGCTCCGACGGCAGCCATTGCATTTTCAATCTGGAATTTGATCTTGCCGTTGTGAGTGATGGGGATTCGATCAAAAGGCAGCAGCACAAATTCGCTGTTGCCGTGTGCGGCGATGATGGCGTTGTCTCGAGTAAAGACAACTCGCTGGTTGTTCTCTCGATTCTTGATCAACAACGGATGTTCGGCCGAGTGCGAAAAGAAAAGAATCTGCCCAGGGCAATGGGTGGCCATTTCGGCAACCAGAGGATCGTCGGCATTCAGCACCGCGTGACCGTTTTTTGCAACCACGTCAACGATACAGCGTTTAACTTTGGCCAACTGTTCTGGCGTATTGATATGGGCGATTCCTAAATGGTCACCCTCGCCAATGTTGGTCACCACCGCGACGTCGCATTTGTCGAAGGCCAATCCCTCGCGAATGATCCCGCCCCGAGCGGTTTCCAAAATCGCGGCATCGAGATTTGGGTTCATCAGCACACGCTTGGCACTCTTCGGTCCGCTGCAATCGCCGTCATCGACTCGCCGGCCATTGAAGTAAACGCCGTCGGTGCCCGTCATGCCAACTCGTTTCCCCGACAAGTGAAAGATGTGGGCGATAAGCCGGGTTGTCGTGGTTTTGCCATTCACACCAGTGATGGCAACAACGGGAATGCGGCCATTGTTTCCAGCCGGAAACAACATGTCGACAATCGCTTCGCAAACCGGTTGGCCTTTGCCTTCGCTTGGTTGAATGTGCATTCTCAAGCCTGGGCCAGCGTTGACCTCGACGATTCCCGCGTTTTGTTCTTCTAGCGGAATGGAGATATCTTTGGCAACAATGTCAATTCCGGCGATATCCAGGCCGACCATCATCGCGGCTTCAACCGCACGTGCCGCGACTTGCGGATGGACGAACTCGGTCACGTCGGCGGCAGTACCACCGCTGCTCAAGTTCGCGTTGCGGCGAATGTAAACAATGTGGCCCAGTTCCGGAATCGAATCGGTTGTGTAGCCTTGCTGGGTCAGAATTGCGATGGAAACGTCGTCCAGCGGAATATGGCTGAGGATTGTGGCATGACCATCGCTGCGGCGAGGATCTTTGTTAACCAGTTCTACCAGCTCTTTGACGGTTGATTTGCCATCCCCGATGACTTGTGCCGGTTCGCGGCGGGCAGCGGCCACCAAATTGTTGCCGATGACGAGCATGCGATAGTCGGAACCCTCGAAGAATTTTTCCACCATCACGGTGGATTCTTCTTTATAGGCATTTTCGTAGGCCTGTTCGACCTCTTGCTGGGTGTAAAGATTGGTCGTCACTCCGCGACCGTGGTTGCCATATTGGGGTTTGACGACCACCGGCAATCCGATCTCCAGGGCCGTCTCCCAGGCGTCCGCGCGGCTGGTCACGACTCGACCGTCGGGGACCGGAACGCCGATGGTATTAAGCAGGTTTCGGGTCAATTCTTTGTCTTGGGCAATCGTCTCGCCAATCGCACTGGTGCGATCTGTTTCCGCGGTCCAGATCCGGCGTTGCCTTGAACCGTAGCCGAGTTGAACCAAGCTGCCTTCATTTAAACGAATGTAGGGAATCCCACGGGCCTTGGCTGCGTTCACGATTCCTTGCGTGCTCGGCCCTAGGCAATGTTCATGAACGAGCGAGCGCAACCCGGCAATTTCCGCTTCGACATCAAATGGCAGATCGTTGACACACGCCAGCACCAAACGACGACCGATTTCGATCGCTTGCTTCCCAACGATTTCGTTTTGGTATTCGATTGCGACGCGATAGACACCGTCTTCATCCAACTCGCGAGCACGTCCATAACCAACGACATTGCCAGCCAGCGATTGCAACTCAAGGACTACGTGCTCTAGGATATGAGCCATGTAAGTGCCACGACGCAAACGCTCGAAAAATCCGCCGCGTTCGCCAACACTGCAGCGATGCTCGATCATTGTCGGCAACCACGATTTCAGTCGGTCGTTAAAGCCAGGGATCATCTCCGACGAAATATCCTTGAGGCCCGCCAAATCGACGAGCACCTCAATGACTGGAAAGTTCGCCCAGACGTTAGGCCCGCGCAAAACATTGATCTTACGGAATGTCAACGGCTCGATTACTTGTTCTTCAGACATACGCTTTTTGGGAAGGGCTAACCTACGAACCACTCATCAACAACGCCAGTATACGGGATTGGCTTTGGACAGGGTTCAAAAAAAATCGTGAAACGTTGAGCGTTGAAAATGGACAGCCAAAATTCGCAAATTTTGCGTGGAACATTCCAGACAGGGCGAGGTGGTTTTCTATCGCCAGCTGGCAATTGGAAAAATTGGCGCAACGATGCACACAATTATCGTTTCGTTACGACAAAAAGCTATAGCTAACTCCTAAATTGCCGTACCTGTCAACAAATCCGACTGGATGACCCTTGGACCGATGTTGGCAGCGAGGTGACGTGGTCCCGCCAGAAACCAGCATTGGAATTTGGTTAGGCCGTTTGACCGCAGCTCAACAGGTAGCTTGCTCCGGTCGTCGTCCCCGTTTCGTCAGTTACAATTGGGGTCCAAATCAAACGCAACAATCAACTAGCGGTCGGAATTACGCCCGCCCAGTGGTTTGACGAGTAATCGTTTTCCATTCGATTTTACGCCGAGCTTTTATCGACTTCCAAACTGCCCAGAGTTGCCCACTCCATGTCCGAACTCAAAACCGCCTCCGACGACGACCAGAATGGCTTGCCGCTGGCGATTCGTGATCGACTGCGAGAGGTTTTGGCAGGCAGTGAAAAGGTTTTGTCGTTTGTAGTCCTCGACATTAACTCCCAACAGCTCTTTGACGACATTTTGTTGGTGCTGACTGGTAGCCGATTGATCGAACACCAACGCAAAGACAATCAAGTTCGGGTTTGGAATCTAGATGATCACCACGCATTGCGATCGACCGTGTTTTCCGGATTAGGCAATTTGGTCTTCCTGGAGGGCCAGCAACCGTTAGCTTCGTGGGCGTTTACAGCCGCCAAGGCTCCCGAGGTCAGTCGACTGGTGATCACCACCAACGCCGCGGCCCAAAGTCGTCGCGACCGACAGAAGCTAGGGGAGCTGGCCAATCGTCAAACGACTTGTCCGTCCTGCGGTGCCACTTTGAGTTCGGATAATCCAATCTGCCTCAACTGCAATCCCGCGGCGGCACCGGCACCGACCAAAAGTCTGTTGCGACTCACTCGGTTTACGACCAATCGGCTGGGCATTGTTGTTTTGGGGGTGACGTTGACATTGCTCGCCACCGTGGCTGGGTTGATCTGGCCCTATTTGACGATGCCGCTCATCGATACGGTCTTGATTCCCTGGCAAAACGGCACCTCAGAGTTTATCCGGAATGACTTTCTCGCGGCACTTTTTCCCTATTTGGCTGGGATGTTGGGAGCGGCGTTTCTAGCCTGGGTTTTGGGCTGGGCTCGAACCTACGTGATGGTTTGCATCAGCGAGCAAATCAGCTGTGACTTGCGAAACGACACCTACCGCCACCTCCAGAAAATGTCTCTGGAATTTTACGGCAACCGCCGTACGGGCGATTTGATATCGCGACTCAGCAGTGACTCGGACCGCATTTGTAATTTCCTTTCGGTGCAACTGCTTGATTTCATCAACGACGTCTTGATGATTCTGTTGACCTCAGTGATCCTGCTGCAACTAGACCCATGGCTGGCATTGTTCGCGTTGTTGCCGTTTCCTTTGATTGCCTGGTTGACGCAAAAGGTGCGAATGAGTTTGCGGCATGGCTTCGCCCGGGCCGGACATGCCTGGGGCGAAATGGTCAGCGTGTTGACCGATGCGATTCCAGGGGTGCGGGTGGTCAAAGCCTTTGCACAAGAGAATCGTGAAATCGAACGCTTCGAAGAGGCCAACCGACACGTGCTGGAGTCAAACCTGCGGGTGAACCGCCTGTGGTCGTTCTTCGGACCGACGGTGAACTTCCTCACCGAAATTGGAATTCTGTTGTTGTGGATTTTCGGAGCTTGGCTAGTCGCGCACCAGTCAATCACCGTTGGCAAACTCACCCTCTTCATTGCCTACATCGGACGATTCTATGTGCGACTCGATTCGATGAGTCGAATGCTGGCCAATACGCAACGGGCGGCCGCGGCGGCGTTTCGAGTTTTTGAAATCTTGGACCACAAACCCAGTGTGATGGAACCACAAAAGCCAATTGATCCCGGAAAAGTGGAAGGGAAACTCGAACTACGGGGCGTGCGATTCCGCTATGGCAATCGCGAAGTGATCAGCGGAATTGACCTGTCAATTGCTCCTGGCGAACTCATCGGTCTCGTTGGTCCCAGTGGTTCTGGCAAAAGCACGCTCGTTAATCTTGTGTGTCGATTCTACGATGTGGCGGAAGGTGCGATTCTGGTCGATGGGCATGACATTCGCTCGTTCCCCATCGAGAAGTTCCGTCGAAACATCGGGATCGTGTTGCAGGAGCCCTATTTGTTCTTTGGGACGATTGCGGAGAACATTGCTTACGGCCGGCCCAACGCCTCGCCGGTCGATATTATTGCGGCAGCCCGCGCGGCAAACGCCCATGGTTTCATTAGCCGCCTGCCCGACGGCTACGATTCGGTCGTTGGCGAAAGAGGCCAAGGTTTATCCGGGGGCGAACGCCAGCGGATCTCCATCGCCCGAGCGATTCTGACCGATCCGCGGTTGCTGATCCTCGATGAAGCAACCTCCGCGGTCGACAATGAAACAGAACGAGAAATCCAGGCGGCGCTCGACAATCTGGTCAAAGGTCGCACAACGATCGCCATCGCCCATCGCCTCAGTACGCTTCGCAACGCCGACCGGATCGTGGTGATGGAAAACGGAGTGATCGCGGAAGTCGGCAAGCATGAAGATTTGCTTGAACGCGGGGGCGTTTACACGCGTCTGCATCAGGCCCAACTCAAGGTTCTAGCCGACATACATTAGGAAGACCGAACTGGATGATTAGATGAATACGCTCAACGCCACCAACCTCAATCCGCATCCGCTCGTCGATTTGGAGTCCATTGCGTTATCTGTCGATGCGTTGGGCCAAGTCAATGTGCGCGATGATCATGGCAACGTTTTTGAAAATGTCTCGCCAGTCCGTTTATTCCCGCTTACACGCCCGCACCACTGGATCGCTTTATTGGACGCGTCGGGAAGGGAATTAATCTGCATCGATGACCCGAAGAAATTGGGGGAAAAGAATCGCCAGATACTCGAGAGCGAACTGACGAGGCGAGAGTTTGTGCCGATTCTGCAGCGAGTGGTCTGGGTCTCGGGAAACTCCGAGCCTTGCGAATGGCGGGTAGAAACCGATCGCGGCCCGACGAGTTTCATTCTCAAGGACGAAGGGGACGTTCGCCGCCTGGGCGATCACGGAGTCATCGTGGTGGACTCGTTCGGCATTCGCTTCTTCATCCCCGATCGCAACACCCTCGACGCCTACAGCCGCCGAATTATCGAGTGGTATGTTTAGGTAATTGGTTTCAGAATCGTCATTGAATTTGGATTACGCCTCGGAAGCCTTGTGCCAGGAGCAACTGCGTGAGGCGGTCGACGTACGTTTGCATTCTTTCATGCTAGGCTGAGATCGATTTTACAATCTCGAACTTAGGCTAACTCACGAACTTCGATCCCCGATCTTTTGGCGTCCACGCATGGTCCATGGTCAAATAATCCTGAGCGAAAAACGGGAGTGCCGCGACTTCAACACTGTTATCGGCGACATTGTAGTTTATCAACTTCTCAAGTCGTTTGACCTCGTCGCGTTCAACATCAATTCCGAGAACAATATTTATCCTCCCGCCGGACTTTATTGACCGCATGGCGTTGATCAATCGCAAAACGGCGGACGAATCAGTTTCTGGGAATCGATATCCGACGATGTGCACAACATCCGCGACTTTTACGGACGCCTCAGCAAATTCCCAGAGCTTTGGAAATTGCGAGACATGCCGCCCCTTGGAGGCACCTGGTGTCGCAATAATGGGCTTGTGCTTCAGTGGAAACGTAACAGGACCTGAAAAATCGTCGATTTCAATAAACACGCCTTTGGAATCGAGTCCCCAATTGACGCTGCCATGTAGCTTAAGCAAATTTGGCGATCCCGACTTCGGGTCTTCGGTTGGTTTTGGAACCGTAATTTCTCGATTTGCAAAATTGAATGCACGCTCCACAAGCGTATCGTAATTGAACGAAAGAATTACGTCATTTCTAATCGATTGTGCCCAGTGCACATACGGTGACCATCGCTCTGATCGCTTGTCCATAATGACGAGGTAGTCGTTTACTTCCTTGCAGATTCGAACTAACGCTATTTCATATGGATCAAACTTCAGGTTCATTTTGGACTTAATTCGTTCTATTCGTGATTCGCCGAAATTTTCAAAATTGCTTGTGTTTGAATATTCGTCTAAACGTTCGAGGAACTGTTCAGCATTTTCCCACGACTTCATGCTGTTTTCGTCTTTCGACAGTTGCCGGAAACCT
The DNA here is from genome assembly GCA_040081565.1 of Pirellulaceae bacterium. Classification (GTDB taxonomy): domain Bacteria; phylum Planctomycetota; class Planctomycetia; order Pirellulales; family Pirellulaceae; genus BJ22. Next base: position 11,293 of record JBEBGH010000006.1, on the reverse strand, counting down.
TCGGCGATGCGTTTCAACGATTTGAGCGTATCGTTTATTGCCTCACGTTCGCGTTGATTAGACTTCCAATTGGAGTCAGTCCCAGTGGGATTCCAAAAATTCAACATTTCATCCGCCATTGTGCTGAAAAGATCGGGCATCAGTGGCCCACCCGCGTGGCGACTGAACCCTGCTCCGACAATCCAGACACTTCGTTTTTGTTCAAGGGAATTCGCGTTCACGATTTGCTCTTTCGGCGACGTCGTTCGGGGAGTGGTTTTCCGAATTGGGCGGTGCTGCCTTAATGCGTTGTAGAAGTTCGGAGGCAGATTCGTAGTCGCGGCCTTCGGCGGTGGCGAGGGCGTGTTCGGTGGGGACGAGTTCGCCTCGGAAGGCTTTGGCCAGGAGCGACTGCGTGAGGCGGTCGATGTGCGCTTGCGCCTGCCTCAGCCGGGCCTCGATCTGGTCCGCGAACGCGAACAGCTTTTCGACTCGACGCACGATTTCTTGTTGCTCGGACAGCGGGGGCAATGGGACCGGAAATGTCCGCATGTCGCGAATGTAAATCGCTTGTTGGGCAGTCGCCCCTGACCGAGCAATCAGAGCAGCCAAGCCGGTCGGTGTCTTGAAGCAATACTCGATGATTTCAGGAAGAATGATTTGCGAACGCGGCTTGAACAGCAACACGCTGCCCATCAGGCAGAACACGGTGTCAGTCTTCACGCGACAGGTGCGGCCGACAGTCGCGCCGCGACTGACGACGAGGATGTCACCGCGATCGGGATTGCAGCGCTGACGCGATTTTTCGGCGATATCGGCTGTCACGAACTTTGCTTCGGAGAAATAAACGTCGCTGTCACGAACGTCTTTGGCCGAAAGTATTGGCACACCGGAATCAACACGGGGCGGAGTCAGATGCTCACCATCGGTAATCTTGGAGCAGATCGCGTCGAGCGATGACCAACGCCAGTCGGATGGGACATCGAACGGCGGCGGCTCCATCTCTCCGGGGTCAATGCTGGGACAAGTATCGTCCTCAATGATCGAGCGCTCCTCGCGCCAGTCGGCGGTGAGTTTGCCGGAGCAGGCGGCGGCGAGGACGGATTGGCGGAAGCGTTTCAGCAGACCCGGAACCCGCGACAGACGCTGCTGGCTTGACGACACCTTCCCCAACAGCAACTCCAGCTTCCCCACAATCCGCCGCTGCTCCGCCAACGGCGGCAACGGGATGTCGGCATCGAGCAACGCATCCTTGGGGATGGTCGATTGATTGACCCAATGCTTGCACTTGTCGTCGAATGCTCCGGCTTTCCAGAGTGACCATAAGCACCATCGAAGATAGCTGCTGTCAACGACCTCGCGATTCGGGCGAAGTCGGGTCAGGTGATTGCTGAAAGCGTATCGGCCTTGAAGATCGAAGATCGCGCATTTGCCAACGAGCTTGGCACTGTTGGTAGTGCAAACAAGAACGTCGCCAGACTGTAGCTTGTGCTGCGGCTTGGCGAGTTTTACCGGCACCGTTCGGACGAGATCGAGAATCAACTCGCCGATGAGACCGATGTTGTTCATCCGCAAGTGCGAGACGCCATCCTCGACGTTCTTGTCGCCCGATGCGAAACCGGGCTGACAGTCGTCGATCACAGCAGCGATGGTTGTACTCGTCCATCCCTCCGGCAACTCGCTTCCGTCGCGCTCCGGCTCGGCGGGAGCCTCGCCCTCCCGGCTGGGTTTTGACCGGACGCTCATTCCTCGACTCCGGTTTCGGCAAGCAATTTGGAACAAACCTTGGATTTCAATATCATCTCCTTTAAATATTGGTGCTTCTTGCGATGGACCATTGTCGTGGTGTTTGAATTAAATACGTTTGGTGTTATCATTCGGTGTAGCTGGTGGACAAAATTCGGCTCCATGCCGTGTGAGTAGTTGGCCTTGCCGACGGCTCCTATATCCTCCGGCCTTTCTTAAGACAGCCATTTAAAAAGTCCCACAAGATTCAAACCGATTCAAGCCATTTGTCAAAACTCAGCTTGACCAACTGTTGAATCTGACCGATACTGTCATTGGAGACTCGGCCAAGGGGAGAGCTTCGGCTGGCCCCAAAAGCGTTGTCTCTTTTTTTATGCGCGACCCGGAGGGCAGGGGTTAGGTACGTAACAAATCCCCCACGTTTCAAACACGCTTCCGTCCCGATACCCCTGTCCGTGGAACTGCAACACTCGCAGCCAATCCAAAAACTCCATTTGTATTTCGTCCCGGACAATCTCATTCATTCCTTGCGCAGGCAACCGGAAGCCCCAGTTGACGCAGTAGATACAGAAATCCGCAGCCTGAATGGGATATGCCATATCAGAGGAAACAAAGAAGGGCGTTGGCACGATCCACTGCGATCGATACCGTCCGGCATTTGTTTTGGTGAAATACGCTTCGAGTTGGCGAACGAATGTTCGGTCCTGTTGCTTGTCAGTCCCGTCCATCACCAAGAGCCCGTTTTGCTCTTTGCCTTCGAGAAAGTAAAAGTACCTCTCCAGCAAAAACACCTGATCCTTGCGAAGATAATCCGTGATTGGGCCAGCCGCTTTGCCCGATCCGCGTGGGATTGCAGATGCGAATAGCACAGCTTTGTGATGCCGCAGCAGTTCAAAAATTCCACGTGCCATCTCGATGCAGGCTTGACCGTAGGCGCAAAATTCAACGCTTGTCGGCTTCTCATGTGTGAATCCTTTCATCAAGAACGAGCGTGTGTGTTTTTGACGCTCGGAAGACGGCATCGGGCCTGATTGATTAGCGAACCGAAATCGCTTTTTGTCGACCAGGGTGCTACCTTTGAGTTCCTTTTGAAAGTCATGCAGCGCGCAACCGAAGACGATCTGCTCTAACTGCTGGACGGCCCGCGTGAACGGCCAGAGCTGGGCATCCTCAAACGCAACGCCCCCACGTACTTCGTACGGCATTTGCTTGTGGTCGTGTCCGCTCTCGTCCATGAACAACAGCCAACTCATACCTCGACTCCCTCTGCCTGCTCGATGAGGGCGACGATTTCGCGCAGGTCGCCGACGATCGCTTCCAGTTCCGTGATCGCTTCGGGGGCGAGGTCTTGCGGATCGGGGGAACGAATGCGAAGGCGAGGTTGCCGGTGAAAATCAGACATCGTCGTTTCTCTTCCGTGATTTACGTTGGGGCCGTGTTGCATCAACCAACTTGCCGTCTTCTATGACCCAAGCCGGAGTCTTCGTTTGTCGGGCCAATTCCAACGCTTGTTGGGACGCTCGTTTCAATGCGGCGAGCGCCACGGGTTGTCGTTTGGGCTTTGTCGCCGGTTTGCGATTCATGGGTTGTCTCCCTGTTCGATCAGGATCGGGCTGTTCTCGGAATTATCGTAAAGCTCCCAGTGATTGACGAGCGGACGATACAGCGTCTCGAAGTTCTGCCAGCCTTGCCGAAAGCGTCGTCGAATCACGTTGGCCGGAACATGGTGACCTCCCTGGGCCACTCGTGCTGTAACGCGGGCCAGCGCGAGTTTCACCGAGCGGAGTTTCAAGAAGATCAAATCGACTGAGTATCCGGCGGCCTGCCAAGCGACAATCTGCCGTGCGTACGATCGACCGCTGAGAGTCGTTTCAAATGCGAAGCTCTCACCCAGCGTCACATAGCGGCGCATTTCCGCCAGCATCAATCGTCCCGCCTGCACAGCGGCGGTCTCAGGCTTGAACGGCGACAGGCCGGCGGCAATCAAATCGGCATTGATGAAATTGACGCACTCGCCTTCGTGCGGCAAGAAGGCTTTCGCGAACGTCGTTTTGCCCGCTCCATTCGGTCCCGCAATGATGATGATTCGGCGAGTCCGGCTCATACCTCGATTCCCTCTTCCTGCTCGATAAGAGCGACGATTTCGCGCAGGTCGCCGACGATCGCTTCCAGTTCCGTGATCGCTTCGGTGGCGAGGTCTTGCGGGTCGGGGAGGTCGTCGCTCGATTCCAGCGACTCGTCCTTCAGCCAGGTGATGTCGAGCTTGTACGACCGCTCGGCAATCTCGGTCGCGTGGAAGCGACGGAAGCGGCCGGTCTCGCCCAGGTCCTTTCGTTTTGGCTTGCACTGCCCGTTCGGATCGGATCCGTAGCACTTCTCGAACTCGGCGAAGTGTTTTCTATCCAGCGGCCGGTCCTTCTTCGTGATGCCGGGAACGTTGCTCCGCGCGTCGAAAATCCACACGTCCTCGGTCGGCAGCCCCTTCTGGAAGAAGATGACATTGGCCTTCACGCCCTGGCTGTACTCCTCAAGGCGTTTGTCGATCCGGTGTCTTCGGGTTTGGGCTTCAGATTCCATGATCAAGCTAGAGGCTTTTTTGGGCAGGCGCAATTGTTAGTCGAGAAATCGATTGTCGCGGTGGAAGTTAAGATAACATCTTTGACCGGAAGTGAGAGGCTGCCGCAATTTCATCCGGTCCAACTTTTGCTTTTTGATAATTTCCTTGGGAAGTTGGCTCGATAATTGAATTTTCCCGGGTTCGGCGAACGATTCTTCGAAGCCATCTTAATTCAAATGAGACCATCGTTCGCAAAGTTTTTGACTAACCCACGGTGTTGATGCGAATACGGCGATTTTCGAGGTCCGGGCTAGCGGACTTGGCCGAGGGCGGCGTGGTAGTCGGCGAGGGCGGCGAAGTATTCGGCTTCGGCGTCGATCACTTGAAGTTCAGCATCCGTTTCGGCTTGCTCGTAAATGTTCAAGACGATCAAGTCAATGTCGCCCGCGCCGAATTGTTGACGACCAATCTCCAATGATTGAAGAGCGAGATCCTTGGTCCGTTTCGCTTGCTCGTAGCGCTCTCTCGCATTCTGAATGGCTGAGTAGGAATCTTGAACCGAGGTAGTAATCTTGTTGATGATGAATTCACGTTTGGCCATGAGTTGAGCTTGTTTACCTTGGGCCGAGCGTAATTTCCCGCGGGCCTCACGGCGTTGAAGCGGAACCTCCGCCAACAATCCTGCCTCCATCTCAAACGGGGTTTTGTCCTCGGCGGACGTGGCTGGCGTTCCGGTGTCTTTCGAACCCTCGAGCACGGCGTCGAGTTTAGGCAAGAGTTGGTTTTCTGCGGACTGCACGTCGACATTGATCTTCTGTAGTTCGAAGTCGATTTCGCGAATTTCGGGCCGCTCGGTGATCGCTTGAGACAGATCCGCCTCCAAGTCATCTGGGTCACGCACAAGCAGCGGCGGGAAGTCCTTGGGCAACTGGCTGGCGTCGGGCAGCAAAGGTTCGCCGTCTGTGGTGCGCAAAAACAACGACAATTTGATCGAGGCCGCTTGGAACTTGCGAGTTGCTTCGATGAGCTTGGTTGTTCGCGAAGCAATCAGCCGTTCGTTATCGATACTGGCGATCTTGGCAAGGTCGCCTTTCTCAACGCGGAAAGAGATTTGCTCAACACGTGCCTCGGCCAAGCGGAGCAAACTCTGTTGAACCTCCAACGATTGGCCCATCGCGACCCAATACCAATAGGCGTAAGCGGCCTCGCGAGAAAAATTGATCAGTTGATTCCGGACCATCGGCTCTACGGAATTAACGTCCAAGTTTGCTTGAAACAACTCCGCCCGACGCTTGTCGATGTTGCGGTCCTTCAACAATGGAACCGCTACGCCAATTGCATACTCGCCACCGCCGTCCGTTTGGCGTTCCTTGTACCACGTCGGAAAGTCGCCTCGTCCCAATTTGTAGCCGCCGTAGGCGTAACCCCCGTTGGCAAAAATCGGCTGGGTCAAAGTCGCGCCGGCTCGTTGATTTTTGTAAAAGCCGAGTGGCTGGGAGATTGAAGAGGCTTTGGCCTGAGTGTCAAACTGGCCGCTGGCTGACAGGGCTTTGCCCTCCGCAATTTCTTGCTCGGCCGCAGCGGCAATCAGCAACGGGTAATGGCTCGCCACGGATGACAGAACGTCTTCCAGGAGAATCGGCTCGGCGGTGGAAGCGCTTTCAACGATGGGCTTTGGAATGGGAGGATTTTCGTTTCCGTTTTCCTGGTAGGAAACTAACGCAGTCTTCGCGTTTATTTCAGCGGGCTCCGCATCCACGTCAATCGCGGGCGGCCGGGATTGTCGGGTCGTGGTTAACGAAGAGTCGGGACTTTTGGATTGAATTGGACTTCGATCAAAGGCCGCAAATCGCTGCAGGTAACTCACTTGGTTTCGCGAATCAGCATGACAACCCCAACCGGCAACCGCGATGATTGCCAACGCTGCGAATCGAAATGGACAAGCGACCAGGCGGTTCATGTTTATTTTGGCAACGGCACCTTTTCAGGTTTAGCGTCTTTGTTGGGCTCTTTAGAAATCACCGGCGGGAAGCCATTTAACTGACGCCAAATTTCGTACCCGAGCGTCACTTGTTTCAACATTACCCAACCGTTGGCTCGCACTCCTTGACGCAAATATTGGTTGGGAGGCCAATCGTTGTCATGCTCGGGAATCACCTGGATGCGGAATTCTCCCATTCCATCATCCGTCGGGTCAATTTTGGCGACCTTGCCGCCGAACGTCCCAACCGCGACGCTTGGCCACCCGGAAAATTGAATCGCGGGCCAGCCTTCAAATTGCAATCTCACGTGATCGTCCACATGAATGAGGGCAATATCGTTACCGTCAACAAACAACTCGACCGCCCGTTCACTGGATTCGGGCACAATGGTGAACAGGTACTCACCTTCCTTGATCGTCTGGCCGCGCTCGAAAACGGGGAGGCGATAGATCGTGCCATTGCGCGGCGCAGTGATCTTGAATTGCTTGAATTCACTCTGTTTGATTTCCAAATCGCGAATTTCCTTTTGCACCGAAGCCTGCATCCCCAACGCGTCTTGTTCCATCGCGCGGGCATAGTCGATTTTTGTTTCCGCCTCGCTGCGTTTCTGCTCCAGCTCGTTCCGTTTGGCTTCTACTTCTTTTTCTGCTGATTTAACGCCAAATTCAGCGGAAGCCAATTCGGCAATTGCAACGTCCAAATCTTTCTTCAATTTTTCCAGCTCTTTTTCCGCCGTGGCGCCTTTGTCGAACAGACTTTTTTGTCGGTCATAGTTTTGACGGGCCTGTAGTTCCTTCGCGCGATAACCGACGACCATCTCCTGTTTCGACGAGAGTTTGGCTTCGGCCATCTGCACCATTTCCTGGGCTGCCTTCACGGCGTAGTCCCGCGCATCCGTGTAGTCCCGAACATTGCGCAGATAGACCTCTTGTTTGATCTTGGACGTCTCCAGTTTGGACTTAAGGTCGTTGAGTTGAAAACTGATTTGTTCGACCATGTTTGCGGCAACGGGCTGAAGTTCCAGAATCACATCACCCTGTTTCACAAGATCGCCTTCGCGCAAATCCGGAGCGACTGTTGCGACGACGCCTTTGACGGGCGAGGTCACCGGCTGTTGGCGTTCTTGAGGTACAAATGCAATCACACGCCCTTTCCCTCGAACCGCCTGCTGCCATGGCAATGCCAGCATGGCAATCCCTGCAATCACCATTGAAATCAAAAGGCCATAGCCGAGTTTTCTAATCCAAACCGTCGATTGCACGAGCTTGAGCGCAGGCAACGCAACACTCTGCAGGCGCGGAATATCGGCTGTTTCCGTCATCGTCTATTTCCCCTGTTAAAACCACTATTGTCAGGGCAACCGCCAGCGTTAACCAACGGCCCCCAATTCACCTGGATCGCCGATATCAACGATCTGATCGCAGAGCTCCGCTAGCGATTTTCGGACTGTTGTAATAATGATCGTCGCTCGGAATTCTTGCTGAATCGACGTGAGAAGTTCTTGAACGAGCGGAACGGAGAAGCCGTCCAAGGACCCATCGATAATCAGCAGCAAAGGACGCGAGGCGATTGCCCGAGCTATCATCAGGCGGGAAACTTGCGAATTCGTCAACGGCCTGCCGCCGGTCTGCAAGTCCGTCAACATTCCTTTCGGCAATGCCAGCGTTTCGTCTAGCAATTTCACCGTCTTCAACGCCCTTTTACAGTCCACACCGGTCACGCTGTTTCGTCCAAGATGCACGTTTTCGTCTAAAGTGCTGGCAAACACTTCGTGACCGCGAGCAACTCCAATGCTTTCGCGCAGAGACTCGAGCCTGAGCTCGCGCGCATCAATGTCGTTCCAATCCCAAGTCCCGCCATCTGGACTACGAATTCCCGCCAACAGATCAACGACGATCGACTTTCCAGAACTCAAACCTCCCAGGAGCGCCGTCGTTGAACCTGCTGGAAATTCGGCACTGAATTCTGGCAACACGTTGACTCCGTCAATCGTCAACGACACATTTCGAAACACAATTTTCGGTGGCTCTTTGGTCACCGAACGCAACTTGCTATGCGATTCGAGCGGCAGATCCAACAAAGTTCCTAGCTTGTCCATCGCCGCCAATAAATCGTAAAACGTTTCGAGTTGTTTGCCGATTTTTGTAAACGCGCCAACCACCAACACCACGATCAATTCCGCAGCCACCAATTGACCGAGAGTCAATTCTCCCAGCACCACGAGATAGCCACCTAATCCCAGCAAGGCGGTTGCAGCAAAGGCATACAACACCCACGAAAAAATCACTTGGCGAATGACGATTGAAAAGTGACTTTTTCGATAGCCTAAATACGAAAGCACTAGATGATCGGCGCGATGCAGCGCCAATTCTGCTCCACCATTTAACTTAAAGGCAGTCGGATGACGGGAAATCTCCTCAAGCCAATTCGCAACCGCATATTTGGCTTTGGATTCATTGACCGCCGTGTAAGTCGCACCCCGACCGAGGAGGAAAATGATGCTGACCATCGCCACCAGTAAAACGATGTCAAATCCCAATAGCCAAGGATGGTAAAAGGCCAGAACCGCCAAGCCCACCAACGTTTGAATCACGACAGAAAAGCCATCGACCAACAACTTCGAAACAGCTTTTTGTACAGTGATAATGTCAAAAAAGCGATTCATCATCTCGGGCGGATAACTACCATCCCAAGCCGTTTGATTAACCCGCGGAACCCGAAAGGCCAGGTCGTCAACCAACTTGACGAAAATGCGCCGCTGCAGAATTTCGACGACGTAGGCAACGACAGAGTTAAGGAACGCCGCGAACAACAGAAACGTCAACAGGATCAACGACAACACGAAGATCGGCTGCAGATACCGTCCCCACGCAACCGTGTTCACCAACGCCTCAACGGCTAATGGACTGGCTAACGACAAAAGCGAAAGTACAATCGAAAAAATCAACACCGTAATCACATCGGACGATTCCAAACGAACGAGTCGCCACAATCTCGTCAATGGACTAACGGGATCTTCCTGACCAATCGCCGGATCGACTTGTTCGCCGAACCTATCGGAAAGCAGGACTGGATGGGGCAGAATCCACTCACGGCTTTGCTCACGATTATCTAGCGATAATAAAGCGGCCAGTTTGCGCGTCGAGAGACTCTTTTGCTTGGCCGCATTCGAGTCGAAAATAACAAAACTGGATCCTGAAACTCCCGTGATCAGCAACCAGCGCAGATCGCCCACCGAATCGGGGTCTTCCGAATCCCTTTCGCCCAGAATTGCCGCCACGGGGCTCCCGGCAGCAACCAGCATCCGTACCTCATTCAAGCTCAATTGCTCAATTGGTGCTCTGAGGTTGGCCAAACTGCAGATCGACTGGACGAATTTGATCCGAGTAAAGGATTCCGCATCAGCCGAAACTGTTTCGACTGCGGACCGGAGTGCTAGCGTACGATCAAACGAGACTTGCAGGGCATCGCATATTTTCCCGACCAACTCGACGAGAAGATAAATTTCGTTGTTGTTCATTGGCGACGGTTAATTCTCGTGGAGCAGGGATCTTCTGGCATCGGGATGCAGATTCTCTTCAACTCTATTCATCGTCTATGGGCATCGCCATTTTAAACAGGCCCTACAATTTATCGCGCAAAATTAACGAAACGCTCGTTTAGGCAATTGGCATTCAAAGAATCCGCTAGTGGGGATACAGAATTCAGCTTAGAAGCTATTCGTCTTTGCTTTTGGCGAAAAGTTCGTCGAATTTGTTACTCCAGGTGGATTTCGACCATCCCGGCGGAATCGCGTTGAGAAAACGCAGCAATTCGGAGGCCTTTTCTTTTTGACCAAGTTCCAGCAACAAACGCGCGACCTGATACTTGGATTCGAACCATTCTTCCGATTGGTCTTTTACCTTGGCCGAAACCCTTCGCCATTGGTCAAGCGCTGCCGATCTTTGCTCAGGCAATTCCGCCAGAGTGCGCGCGTACAGCAATTGAATGTCACCTCGATTCGGTGAGGATTTAGCCAATGGCCCCAACAGTGCCGTGGCAGGTTCGAAACGCTTATTGGCAAACAACACCTTGGCCCGTTCCACTTGCCAATTCGTTCGCTCCTCAGCGGTTGTCGCTGTCGCCTCGAGCGCCTCCGAAGTTTTGACCAACCATGACTCAAAGGTTGCCGCTGTTTTTCCAGCCGACAATTTGTTCTGCAAATCAAACAATTGAACCAGTGCCGACGGTTCGCGTTCGATTTCGATGAATAACTCCTTCGCACGTCCTTGTTTGTTCTCATCACCGCTCAAAAAAGCTACGGTTGCCGCAAGCAGCGGGCGATACCAATCCGCTTGTCGAGCTTCCGAATTCTGAAGAGCAGCCTCCAGCATTTGTGCAAACTTCGCGTGCTCGATGGTTTGAAACTCGGCCACTAGCGGCGCTAGGGCAAGTAACCGCTGACAATCGCCTTCCGTGGGTTGAAAGCTTCCGTCAGGCTGCATGACGAACTGGGCAAAAATAATTTTCGAAATCCGCGCAGCCTCGCTGGCTGGGGACTTTTGTTTCGTTCTGAACTCTTGAATCAATCGCGGCAAAGCTGATCGCAAATCGCGTGCTGCCGGCAAACTATGGAGAGAAGCGACCGAGATTTGCAAATAGGTGTCAACTGCCTCGTCGATCTTGTTTTCGGCAAACAAAAGTCGAGCCAACCACAACCGCGCCTGGTTACTGGACTCACTGGTGGGCCAGTCTCGTAAATGCTCGCCAAGCAATTCACGGAATCGCTCCTTCTGTTTCGCATCGGCAGCGGCCAGTTGACTGACGCTCCAGATGGCCCGCAGATGAGCCGTCGACGCGAGCTCGTGTTTGGGATGAGCAGTAACCAGTTCAAGCAGGCCGGCAGCGTGAGATTTGAGTATTTCTTCTATGTCGGGTGTCTTCATATTCCTGAGATACCTTATCAGATATGAGACGCCACAAAAAAACGATCCCGTTTCCGGGACCGTTTTTTATGGCTTCGAGGTTGTGAGGGATCAACCTCGAAACG
>JBEBGH010000528.1:0-2760 GCA_040081565.1 Pirellulaceae bacterium | reverse complement strand
GCTTAAAACCACTGGCAGTTTCCCCTCTTTCGTTGCCTTGGTGACGTCCAGGAATTCCAGCTCCCGGCCCAGTACCTTCTGGTACAAAAACAACAGCGCCGATTTTGCCTGACTCTGCGTACCCTCGGACACGTCCCCTTCCACCGCCAACCGGGTCAGGAATGCCTTGATTTCTTTTTCACCGAACAGTTCCAAGTCGTCATCGCCACAAGCGAGAATGAATCTCATGATCCAGCCGATATAGGCCCGCTCCGTTTCCAGTGACTTCCGCATCACGCGCAAGCTGCGCCGCATTCTTTGGATGATCGCCGGTTCGTTCGGATCGATAAGGCCAATCAGTTTTCGCTCATCCGACACGCCGGGAGCACCGGTTCCCGTACCATCAACCCGCTCTTGGTCCGCCAGTTGTCCAAGTTTGACTTTGATGTCTTTTAGACATGGCTGGTCGGTGTTCAATACGAGATCGCGGTAGGACTCGACTGCCCGAACGGCCTGTAAACGTTGCCATGCCGGGGTGTTTGAATTTAATAAAGACTGGCAAAAGGCAATCACCGAATCTACCGTTAGGGGCAGGTTTTCGGCCTTTTCCTTTCCAGTTGCATACCGTCGAATCCAATTGGGAAACCACTTTTGATCGTTTTTTCCGTACTTGGCCCCCGGTAACAATTGGCAGTAACGTTGGACAGTCATTTTAGTTTCCTCAACAAGTCAGGGATTTGCCTCAAAAACCAGGCCTATCTGGTCGTCTTGCGTATTATCCCGGTCTAGCCAAAAACAGCTTGCGTTTGATTCTACACCGGGATAAAATCCAGCCTACCCGGGGATAATCCCGCTGATAATCATTTTATCCGGGGCAATTGGCGGGATAAATACATTGTTATCGGAACGAACAATGGCGTTGCAAGAAGACGCGATGTGATGGCAACAACAGAGAACCCCTACGAACCGTCAGCAGGATTCGACCAGTCACCAAATGCAGGTTTACGATCCGCATGGCTGCTATTTTTACTATTGCTACCGACAATTGCTTGCGCACTAATAACTCTCGCTGTAAACAAATGGGTCACGCAAATCGGATTCTTGCATCTGTTCTTAATGGGACTACCAACACCTGCTTTGATCGGCCTCTCAATTAGTTTTGCAACTTCAGAACAATTACCCCGCAATCGTTGGAAGCCGGTGATGTTTGCAGGTCAGATACTGCTCGTTGGATTGGTTTACTGGCAATTGAGGCTACCATTTCACAATCCCTTCCCCTGAACTTGACCAAATTTCCGATAACAAAGGGTTGCAGACGAAGCCCTCGATCAGCCGTTTTGACTTGTGTTGAGTCAACCGCTCGGGCTCGCTGAACCCTGCCGTTATCCCGCCGGAGTGCAGCCATCGAACTTCCAGCTACATTTAAAGCGAGATCGCACTTCAAGCTTGTGGGCGTCATTTGCACTGTTTTCTTTTCGTTGATCGGGCTGTGGTCGGTGTGGGTAGCGCTGGATAATTCCGACGGGTCATTCAGAAACCCGCTTCTTGCTGCAACCATATTTGGAGTCTTTTGGTCCTGCTTCCTTCTCCTCGGTCTCTACATATTGCTCATCTCGCGAAATTACAGACTCGTCGTCGATAACGCGACGATTAATCAAACCGGCGCGTTTTCAACGCGCAGGATCGTGATTCCAGAGATACTCTTCGCGAAATGGCGAAATTGGCCATCTGGCTATAGCGTAAAGCTTGAATCGAGAGATTCTTCCATGGCAATCGAATTGGGAACAATACAACCGGAGTATCGCGATTGGTTAATTGACTTTCTTCGATCAACAATACCAGAAACCAGCCAGATCAATTGGGAAAACTTCCTGCTCAACCCTGAATGTAAAACTAAACGCAAGGCAATGCCTCCCTTGCAAAGGGCAATGATCTTTTACGGGTTTGCCGTTACATTCGTTGCTGCTTGGGTTTTCGGATTGGGCGTTGTAAACTTGCTGGCAGCGATTGTGAACACTGGGTTCGCAACCTTTCTCCTGATCCGTAAAAAGCGGGATAACCATGCGATGCACCGAAGTCGCGGGTCGGCCGTTTCCTGATGGTAAGTTTCTTGGCCGCGACATCGGTGATCGCGGGCGTTCGTCGCTGCTAGCGATTAGGTCAACGATGATGTCCTCGGAAAAACAAAGAATACTGGGACAACTAGCGAAGCATGGGTTTGTGTACCTGCGAGGTCAGACTTATCTCACTTGGAAGGAACGGATTCTCTCAATTGTGCTGACTCCTAGTAGGTTTCAGTATAACTGGCACTTGGCAAACCTATTGCATAGGATCGGAGAGACTACGCACATTGTTGAGTTCACCGCAACGGACTTGTCTTTCCTCAATGAGGCGGTGCCAAGGTTCTTGGCATCGCGAGGTTGCTCGTGGGACACGCGACTGTTGCAACTGATCGTGGAATTGCATGATGCTGTCCCTGTCGATATGTTACCTGAAGTCCATTGGCACCCGCCGGAAGAGATACGTTCGAGGCTTGCCGACCATTGTCGTCGATGCGATTCACTCGCATCATCGTTCCTTGAGCACACGAAAAGAACCGCGACGAACAAACCGATGGACCGAAGTGGCGGGCCAACCACTTCTTGATGGAGACTTTACTTGCCGCCACTCGGTCATCGCAAACGTTATCGGATCGAAATCAATCAATGTACAGCATCGATGAACTTGATGAAGTTGTACCTTTGACGAACGTCCCGCAGTCCGATGTTGGAGCCCCTCTGC
>JBEBGH010000185.1:0-10456 GCA_040081565.1 Pirellulaceae bacterium | reverse complement strand
CCTGGCACAAGATCCACTACCGGGCAGTCAATCTTCGAATCCCCCAGCACGTCCAAGGAAATTACTTCAATCGATGATCGATTGTCGCAAAAAGTTTCCTCATTCGTTTTCGAAGGAGGAACGGTGGAAGAATACATCGAAACCTTAAAAGAAATCGTTGGGGAACCTTCGTTGAATATCGTTATCGCGGAAAACGCTCGCCGTCAACGGATGCCAAAGGTTACGCTCGAAAATGTGACGACGAAGTCGATGTTGAATCTGATTCAAGAACTTTGTGTCGACAACGATGACAATTCGTTGGTTAATGTAGAGCTTGGCAGTGAATTTGATCGGGAGTACATCTTCATCAGATCGAATGGCACTGGGCCGCAACGGATCGTGCGAGTTTTTTCAATTGCCGGTCTTAAGGAGTTAAAAAATCAAGTCACTGAAGAAACTCTGCTCAAAGCAGTCGATTCTGTGATGGCCATGAACGACAGCAAAGATGTTCAAATCCAGATTCATGGTGAAGCCAGCCTGTTGATCGCGAAGGGGACCATGGAAGAATTGGACCTCATCCAACAGACGATCGGCCAAATGACTGGCAGAGCCGGTTTCAGTGGTGAAAGTGGAAGTGGTATGGATGGTGGCGGCATCGGTGGTGGTCGTGGTGGTGGCGGAATGGGTGGCGGTGGTGCCGGTGGCGCTCCGTTTTAACTTCAACACACTCAATCAAGGACGACGGTAGCTGCTCGTGGCGAACTAACCTCTGTTAAAAAGCGGATCGTTGTGCCTGATCAATCCAACGAATCAATATCCGAGTCAATGGTCAAACCTCAACTGGATTCGTTGGTTGATTGGGCGCAGGTTACGTCGTCAATAATTACAGGCGATCAAGCGGCGTTCGAAACCTATTACAACCACTACTTTGAGCCGATGCTAAAAATGGCTAAACGGTTGTCCGGGTTTTCAACAGAAGACTGCCTTGATTTGGTTCACGACGCAATGCTCAAGGCCGGCAAGGGTATGAGGCCCATCGCCGACAGTCGGTCGCTTGACGCCTGGACTCGAGCGGTCATTCAGAGCGTGTGTCTGGATCGACTCCGTAAAAAGACTCGAGAAAGCAGTTTTATCCGGAAACAGTTCGAAAGCGGCGTGACTGAGAATCAAGGCTCTTTGGGAGCCGAGGATGATGAGGCTCGGATAGCCTGGATCGAATCATCCGTCGAAAATTTGCCGGCAGACCTACGGCAGTTGTTCTCCTGGCGATTTCGACTGGGCTGGTCGCTCAAGGCGATTGGCAGACAACTGGGGATTTCAACAGGAGCCGTCGACGGCCGCGTGCGGCGAGCCATCGAAAAACTTCGCGAACAAGCAATTCAGGAATTTGGCGATGAGTTCTAACCAACAACACGAAATTAACGACGCCTCGAAGCAAGAGCTCTTAGAACAATTGCAGCGAGAGTTGACGACATGGCGGCAACGCCGACGGATCGTGCGCAAAACGACTTTGTCACTTGGGCTTTTGCTCGTAGTTGGGATTGGGATAGTGGCCGGATTAAGGCTTACAAGAGCCCCTCAAGCAGATCCAGCAGCATTGGATCGCGACCCTACGTTAGCAATTGAAAGTAAGCCTGAAACACCTGTTGATAAAATCGCAGCCAACCCATCAACCCCCAACGAAACGAGCCAATTCTCGGCCATCAAAGTCGAACGTATCGACGATTCGACCCTGTTGTCGATTCTGAACGATCTAGGGCAGCCTTCGTTCTTTGCAACGGTCGACGGCAAGAAACGATTGATCCGGGAAAAAATGTAACGGCCCATTGAGTCCGGCCGTTATTCCAAATTCATGCAAAACATTTTCTTGCCAATCCGGTAATAGAATTTCTTACCCACGAGTGCTGGATGAGAATAATTCTCACCAGGTTCGTCAGCCAGCTTGAGGCGAGCCAATTGGATCGGTTGACCGGAGGGTGTGTACCGGTGCAAAAACAAATGTCCGGCCGCGGTTAACAAGAGTGTTTTACTTTGGCCATCACTGATCAGTGATCCATACTCTCCCAAATTGCGATCTTCGTCGAAGCCCAGCAACTCCAGATTCTGACCGTTCAAACAGACCAACCGGTGATGGACGCCGACGACGAACGAACCCACAACGACTGGAGTGTGTGAGTCCGGCGACAATTCGGAGTAAGTAGCCAACGGCGATTTCTGGGCCAAACCCGAGTCATCAAATTCGTGCAATCGAGTGCCATTGTTTTCGCCAACCAGTAACATTCGGTTGCCTACAAACACAGGAGTGGGTACCAGAAATTCTCCAGGTTCCTCCGGTTTCACTGACCACATTCGTTGCCCGTCGTCCAATTTCCAACCAACAGCACCGGCGGTGTCCCAACCAACGATTTGCTTATTGGGGCCTTTTTCGAGCAACATTAATGAAGCATAGACAGGGCCGTTTCCACTCACTTGCCAACGAACATCGCCGGTTTCCAAATCGAGTGCAACGAGTGCAGCATCCGGCGCAGTCGTCTGAACATAAACGCTGTTGTCGACCACCAGCGGAGTCCCCACGAATCCCCACGTCGGCAGCTTTCCGCCGAAATCCAGCAACAGATTTGTCGCCCAAAGTTCCTCTCCGCTTTCCAGCTTCAAACAGTGCAAGTGGCCAAACGCTCCCAGCGTGATGACTTTTTCCCCAACGATGACCGGAGTCGCACGGGGCGAATTGCCGAAATCCAATTTGCCGTTGCGTGCGTCCTTGAAGTCTTTGGGAACGCTCGCGGGGTAGAGATGTCGCCAGATCTCAACGCCCGTCTTGGCATCGAAGCAAATGAATTCGTCACTTTTATCTAATAGATCACGGCCACCGACGACTACGAATTCGTCCGTCGCAGAAATGCCGCCCAAGGAATCGCTCGCAAGCGTCACGTTCCAGTCGATTCGGGGCGGATCATTCAATTGATCGGGCAACCAGCCAACGATCGCGTCACGTTTTGCGCCCCGAAAATCGAGCCACGAAGTTACTTTTTTTTTGCCGTTTCGTTTTTTGTGGCGGCGGGAGCAGTCACATCTTGATCGATCTCGTTTTTGAACGGGACGAACCCGTTCTTGGTTTCCAACGCGGCAAGCATTTCCGTGTCCTTCCCCATTTCCAACAACGCCTTGAGGACAAGGTCGCGAGCAATTGGGTCAAGTTTCTCGTTCACGAAAACAGTGACAAAATGTAGTTTCTTGGTCTCGCCAACGATTCGCAGGTCCCCCTTTTTGATGTTCCCGCACCCTTCGAGCAAAGGTTGGGCATAGCTGGAGATCACAGCGGCCGCCTTTACTGACGGTTCGAGCGCCACCAATTTTTTCGCAGCCTCGCTACAAGCTCCTAAGATTTCCAGAGGCTCGGGAATTTTCACTTCTGCGGATTTTAATAACTCACGAGCCGCTGCATTCTTTTCGTCACATTCCTCAGGACCAAAGAAAATTCGGTAACCCTCGAGATCATCGACCAGGCTCGCTTCATCCGCAGTCCTGACAACAATCAAACCTGATTGGGTGGTGCTGCCGTCTTTGCCGGTCAAGTGTGCAATCGGGGCCAGCTTGTATTTGGCCGCCGCGGCTCCATGCAAAACAACCGAGTATTTGCCGATCACAAAATCGGGAGCCCGTTCCACATCCTCCAAGGCTACTTTCAGCGACTCGCCGTATGCCACTTTCGAATGTTTGCCAGTTTTTTTCAGTAGGTACTTGGCCAGCTTTTCATAATTCCGTTGTGCGTAGCCTTGGACACAATCACAAGCGAGTTTGTCGCATAACGGGTCCATAACCGCGATGACTATCGGATCGTCTTTAGCAACCGCAAGTTCGCGATGACCGATCAAGGTGAGGAAGGCGACGCTGAAGGCGGCCATGAGCCTCAACGTTTTTTGCCAGAGAGCAGTTTTATCCGTTGAAATTTTCATAGCCTCAATCCTGTGTGCGAATGCTGCGATTGTGAAAGCGACCAACCTGTCGGCAAGAAAGAATAAAAGTTGCGAAAGTTGTAGACAGCGTTATTCGCTATCCTTTTTTCGAACGTATTTCTTGGCTTTGCCGAACTGACCGATCGCATCATAGGAGAAACGAACTGCAATGGAGTCGTCGTCGACAACTTTGACGTCTGCACCATACAAAACCATCCCATCGGCATCTTCAAGTTCAAGGAGAACGGTATTGCCGCGATCGGACACGACTGACCAAGTCAATGTTTGGGTCCGGTCTTGTGAATCGTCCTCATCATTGACCGCCGCAGACGAAGTCTTCAACCGGTGGCCTTCCATTTTGAATTCCAAATCCGAGAAATTCGTCAATTGCTCAACGAAGTTATCCATGTTTTGCAACTGTGATTCTTCAGCTTCGTCGGAGGAGTCGACATCGGCCGAGCCTTTTTTGCCTTCGTTGTCTTTAGCAGCTTCCTTGGCGGAATCAGCCTTTTTCGGAGCTTCTTTTTTCAAAGACCAAGCTCCCTCGATACGTTTTACAATTGCCTCGCCGGCCTGCTGTTTTTCTCGTTTTGCAGCCAGGACTTTTTCGGCCTCGGCGTTCGGCGCGAGAATGCAGATTTGATTCTTGTCTTCGTACTGAACGTAATAACGGTCAAGTTTCTCATCGAAGCCAATGGAAACGTGTTTGCAACCGCCTCCAATTCGGGCTTTGCCGACATAGCCGATCATTTCGCCTTCGGCATTAAAACGTTTGATTTTGCCGATGCTCGACTCTGCCGTCAAAATATCGCCGTTGTTGCAGCAAATAACATTCATCGGGTTGCAACAGCTGCCAAAGCCATTGTCACCCGACTGTGCTCGTTCACCAAACTCTAGTTTTCGTTTTCCATCGCGATCATAAACCCCGACCTGGAAACGTGTATTTTCGGCGATTAGTAATTTATCTTCGGTGGCAAAGATATCCATTTGGCCACAGCAGCCGCTGAGCTTATTGACGACTTTGACCGGGTTTTCAAATTCCGCGTCTGTCCGCCATACTTCGTAACCCATTCCTGTGGAGGTGGTAACAAAGACATCTGTGGCGGTAGCGGCAATAGATGGGATCGTCGAATTGGCCTTCATCATTGCGTCGATCTGGGCGTCATCGATTTCGACAGAAAATTGCTTCTTGATTTCTTCGTATTGCTCCAGTTGCGCGGTCAATTGGTCCAGACGACGCTGGCTTCGCGCGGGAAAATCTTCTTCGTTTTCTTTTTTCTTGTCGTTCAGCGTTTCGATTTGCTTTCGGAGCATTTCGATCTGGTTATCGTAGACCTTTCGCGTTTGCTCCATGGAAGCCTTGAATTGGTCTTTGATTTCCTGCCGTCGTTTTTCGGGGTCTTCGCCGTTCATGTTTGGCGAGTCGGCAACTTTCATCACGGTGCCATCCGTTGAGAACCGACCGACTTTACCTTCGCCAGCCGCAATGTAATTGCCGCTAGGGTCAAGGGTAATCGCGGTGGCACTAAAAGGAATCGCGAACTCGCGGACTAGTTTCTGGTCGGGACCGTAAACCTGGATCAAGTTTTCCGAAGCCCGTTGATCGCTAACCGCTGCGACGACGTTTCCATGCTGGTCCAAACGAAATGAGCTCAAGGACAACGGCTTACCATCACGTTTTGGAATGAGGGGTTCGACCTCTGAGTGGGTAGCCTCGAACTTTTCCTTGCTGATCGTTTTAGAAATTACTTCGTCGGCAGCGATTTTGGATTCGTCTGCATTGTCGGACGCTGTAGTTTTCGTGCTGCCTTCAGATTCTTTCGTTTTCGTTGCAGGCATCAATGGGATCGCCTTAACAACTACTGAACCCTTTTTTGTTTCCGGTTCATTTTGCATGGCCGAGGCGCTTGAACAAATCAACAGGACAATAACCGATACAACTTTCATGCAAGCTCGAGCCATTTCATTTTCCTTTTTGTCGATAGCTGCCGACGTGGAATCAACACTTCTGAGTCGCTTATTGTATGACGGCCAAGTACGGCCAACAACGCAGTTTGGAAAGGAAAAATTAAGGAAAGCACCCGCATTCGTCAAATTTTGGAGTATTCGTTTGGCAAGTCAAAAGTTGGAATGGGGCAGGAATCTTGGATTTGATCGTGAATATAGCAGACTCAGGATGCGCGCAAAAAAAAACCGCAGGCAAGCTGCGGTTTGATCGATCTTATTTGGAACGTGAGGCAGGTCCCCACGATTCGTCCACTAGTTTTTAGAAAATGTCGGTCAGGAAATGATGACCCCAGTGATACCGGGCTGGAGTTGGATAGTAGTTGTACCAACTGCGGTTGTAGACAGGGATTCGCATTTCTTGTGGATAGCGATAGTAGTTGCTCTCCGCGCTGCGATAGTAGTCATTGCCCCAATAGTTTTGTGGATAGTAGACGTAGGGGTAATGATAGAAACGGTCGTAATTTTGAGTGGAGTGGTTACTGCCCCAAATTGCCCCGTACGCATGTTGTTGAGCTTGGGCGGTATTGGCCGAAGAGCCGCACCAAACGAAAGCGGCTCCGAGTACCGCAGCCAAAACGATTCTACGAATCATGGGAGTAATCCCTCCTGGTTAAATTTCCGTTGTTCCGAAGGTCGGTTGGGTGGCAGTGGATTAACACCCAGCGGCGGTCTTGGATTATTGAGAGAAATCGGCACAACCGGATCACCAAGTACGTTTTTGAAGCCAAATTCCGGTTACAGAATTTAGGTAGAATTTGCCGCTAGCGTTTTCAGAAAGCCTGTCGCCTAACTGGGCCGAACGCCAGCCGCGATTTCTTCTTCGTACTCGTCCATCAGTGGCCATTCGATGGCACAGGTCCCGAAGTCGGCCATTTTTAGATAGCCCCTTACGCGCTCGATCGTTCGATCAAGCAGTACATTGTCCTTGCGAAAAATCGGTCCATGACTGGGCAGCAGCCATTCCACATCGCTCTGGCGAATTCGTTCCAGTGATTTCACAAAGGCCACCAAATCGCTGCCGTGGTGGGCATCGATCGCGCCGATGCAGCCATCGCGATAAATGTTGTCGCCGCTAAATAAAAGCTTGCCCATCCGAAACGAGAGCTGACTGTCCGTGTGTCCCGGCGTTAGCCAAACCTCAAGTTCCAGTTTCCCGACTTGAACCGTGTCGCCCTCATCAATCAAATACTCGACCTCGACGGGGGGCATTTCCATGTCGATTTTCTGCGGTTCAATGCGGGCAAAAGTCTTGAGTTTGTCGCCAGTGCGCAGCGGTTCGGCGGCGAGTGGGTGGCCGGATACCGTAGTTCGGAGGATTTGTTTGGCTTTTGCCAATCCCTGGATGTGGTCGACGTCCGCATGGGTAGCAATAAGGGTTTTGCATTGTGCGAAAGGGAAATCCATCAGGCGGATTTGGTTGACAATTTCGTCAACTGCATCTTGATAGCCGATATCGATGAGAATCCACTCATTATCGTCATAAATCAGATAAACATTGCAGCCCAGCACATGCCCCAACTGATGGTTGATTTCGATTACATTGGGGAAAATTGGTTTTCGCTGAATCATGTTTTTTTCGATGAAGAATGCAGATGGGCAGCGCAATTCTAGTTTTCCTTGGCAAACGCAGCAACCTTGCCAGACTCTCCGAATTTCCGCTCAACCCACGAATCCGCCCCAACCTTGTGCCGGAAACTCGCCGCCGTACAAAAAATTGTCCGCCATGTGCAAACGCCTGAATTTGGCGTTTAAGATGGTTTTTTTGATAAGTCGCGGGATTATATGGTTTGTGCGGTGTTAAAATTAAGACACAGGACCGGTGAGTTTCGTATTGGAACTCAGTTTGGCTCTGAAATATCATTCCGCATGACTGTAGTGAGTTTCGGCTTGGAGGGCGCATGTCGCTAGTTTTTAAGCAGACGTTCCGAACGACTTCTGCGTTGATGGCTGTTGGATTTTGGTGTGGCTTTGCGGGAGTAATTGCTCTCGCTCAAGACACGCCGCGTCAAACTGCTCCCCCACCCGAGTTGCCGAAAGAAGTCAGTCCGGTTCAGGATGACAAAACGAATCCGACGGCTAAGCCGACGCAAGAAACTTCGGTAGCCGTTCCGACTCCCGAAGCCAACCTCGCTTTCATGTTCGATGGGAGCAATCCCACCTCGCTAGATCAACTTCGATTGCTGGAAAGCCGCGCTCGCGAAGTCGCTGAGAAGATCAAAAAGGCAACGGTCAACATTCGCGTTGGCCAAGCCCAGGGGACTGGCATTATTGTCTCGCAAGATGGTTACGTTTTGACCGCGGCTCACGTGATTGGCGAACCAGATATTCAAGCTGATGTGTTTCTCGAAGATGGACGAAATTTCAAAGCAAAAACATTGGGACTGAACCGGCGATTCGATTCAGGAATGCTCCGAATTGAAACCAAAGACTCGCTACCCTATCTCGATATTGGGGAATCAACGGATCTGAAACCTGGACAATGGGTTGTCGCGATCGGGCACCCCGGGGGTTTGGATCGCGAGCGCGGGATGGTACTGCGAATGGGACGGCTGCTGGCGAACAGCAAAAGCGTTTTGAGAACGGATTGCGTGCTCGTCGGAGGTGACTCCGGAGGCCCCTTGGCCGACCTCAGCGGAAATTTAATCGGGATCCACAGCCGAATCGGATCGCAACTGTGGGACAACCTGCACGTTCCAATTGATGCCTTTTCCGACGAATGGGATCAGCTGTCCGCAGGTGATATCGTTAACGAAACACCGCGACCTTACCTCGGGTTTAGCCTGGACAATGACTCGAACATCGTTACCGAAATCAACCCTGGCAAACCGGCAGACCAAGGCGGAATGAAAAAGGGAGATAAGATTATCAAAATCGAAGACAAAGTCATTACGAACAAAGCGGATGTCGGCGAAATTGTGGACGCACTCAAGGTGGGTAGTCAAATCACGGTTTTGGTGGAACGCGATGGAAGCACGGTCGAATTGAAATTGAAGGTCGGCCGAGGTTGGCGATAGGATTGAAAAAAGCCAGTTGTTTATTGAAGAAGAAATCTGTTTTGTTTGCGATAAAGGTTTTCGGTATGCGTTCTTCGGCGACTCTCCTTTTGCTCACTGCACTCCTGTTTTCTTGCGGCATTCTTCAGGCGTCGTACGCGTCAGCTTGGCAAACAGCCGAAACACCTGCTGCCGGCACAACTCCAGTTCAACCGGCCGAGGAAAAAGAAAAAGCACAAGAAGCCTCGATTCCCAAACCGTTGCCGGTTGACCTCGACGCGATTACTTCATTTGCGAAAAAAATCTCTTCGCGCAAGTTTTCGCGTCTATCAACCGAAATGGTCGACTTGATAACTCCGGTAATTAGCAGCGTTTCCCCCTCGACGGTGCGTATTTACTCCGGCAAAGATCAAATCGCGATTGGAACTGTGATCGGTGCCGACGGATTCATTTTGACCGTCGCGAGCGAGTTGAAGAAAGATATTGAATGCCGACTTCCCGATGGTACCTCTAAGCCTGCGTCGGTTTTTGGAGTCGATCAAGAATCAGGCCTGGCTTTGCTGAAAATCGAAACGACTGGTTTGAGTGCTCTGGCGCTTTTGCCTCGAGCAGTGCCGGAAGTTGGCAGTTGGATCGCCAGCGTTTGTCCCGACCAACATCCGGTGGCGATTGGCGTGGTAAGCGTCGCGGAACGAAAAATCGTAGGTAGCGGAGCCTTTATCGGCATTCGCCAAGCCGAGGGTCTAAACAGCTCGCGAGGCATCTTGATCGGTGAGGTAACTGCCAATTCACCAGCAGACAAAGCCGATATTCGTATCGGGGATCGAATCGTTCAAGTCTCCGGCAAAGAAGTGGCAACCATGCTGGATGTGCAAAAAATTCTTCGTGATCGCTCTCCTGGCGATGAACTGGAACTGGTGATCCTCCGTGGTGGCAAAGAACAAACGTTGAAATTAATCCTTGCAGCGCGAGACAGGTTTGATACGTTGCTCAACGAACAAGACCGCATGGGAAGCGTCTTGAGCAAACGACGCCAAGGATTCCCTTCGGCGTTTCAACACGATTCGTTCCTGCAGGCGAAAGACTGCGGCAGCCCAATTGTGGACCTCGACGGCCAAGTTGTGGGCGTGAATCTTTCTCGCTCCGGGCGAGTCTCCTCCCTCGCTTTGCCGCTCGATATTGTCCTGCCAGCCATCGAGCGGTTACGCAGCGGAAATCTTTCGCCCGCGATAATAAACGCCAGGCGGATCGAACAAGTCACTGCCGAACTCGATTCCTTGATGAAGGAAGTCGATCCCTTGTCGGCCAAGATCGGGGATAGCGATAGCGTGCTCGGCAAGCATGACGACAAGATCGAAGCACTCAAATCGGTCCAAGCCGATCTCGACAAGAGGCTGCAGGAAATGCTAGCGGAAAAAGAGCAAAAGAAAGAAGAAATCAAGGAGGTCCGCAGACGTATGGCAGAAATTCAGGTGAAAGCCAAAAGGCTCCGGGATGAGTTGGAAGCCTTGAAATTGGGTG
>JBEBGH010000184.1:0-10510 GCA_040081565.1 Pirellulaceae bacterium | reverse complement strand
CCTCGGAGATGCGTGCGACTTGCTCAAAACATCCATATACAAAAAAAGGCCCAAGCGAGATGCTTGGGCCCTTTATGGATTTATGAGTGGTAAAAACGTGTTTACCAGTTCTTTGACTTCCAACCCGCGTTCGCGTTGACATTGCCAGTGGCGGCTGGGGCGGTCGTGGCGCGTTTGAAGCTGCCGAACGAAGTTGCCTGGCCAATTTCGCGTGTCGTTTTTACTGGTTCCTGGTAGCTTGCCAGACGGACTGGTGAATAGTCCCAAGTGTTCAAGATCGGGTTTTGTGCAGCACGAGGAGCCATGGCGGGTCCGGCACTGCGAGCACCATCGAGTACGCGTTGACGATAACTTTGCGGGTTGATTGAGGGGGACAAATCCGCTGGCACCACGTCTTGAGCTGGCGTTGGCATGCTTTGAGGACTCGCCATGAAAACGTCATCCGAACCGATCGTGCCACTCGGAACTACAACACCCGAACTCGAGAGAGTTGTCGCTGGTGAAATATTGCAAGTCGAACATCCAGGTACTGTCATGGTCGTCGGTGCAGTGGTCGCGGCCGGAACCTCACAAGTTGGACAAGTGTTGCACGAATTGCAATCTTGGGTGATGTAGTTCACCGGGACCTTGTAAGTTTCCTGGCGATAAACAGGTCGATAGGTGGTGTAAGGAACCTGCTTCATCTGCCAGGTATAGCTGGTGCAAGGTTTCATACAGGTCACTGTGCACCCCGTACAAGGGTCTGAGCTTGTGACAGGACGGTAGGTCGTGACTGGAGTCTTTTCCCAAGAAGTTCGGTAGGCGGTTTGTGGCACGTAGTTCACAACCGTGCGCGAACAAGTCTGTTGGCATGTTACCTGGCATTGTCCAAGTTGCAATCCGCAAGCTGGTGCAGCAGCAACCTCGCATGGCTGTGAGGCATTTCGATTCAAGCACGATCGGTTTCGCAGGCCGCGAATCCAATCGAGCAACGGGCCCGCTTCCGCGGACGGAATCGTCCAGCTCATTTGAACGAGCGCAAGGAAGCCAAAAAAGGCTACTAGTTTCAGATTTTTCATCACTCAAACTCCAATGGTAAGTAGCAGCTAAAGGAGTGCTGCCTTAAGTTCAAATTTTTCAAGCCATTTGCAGGTTTGCTGGCATCGGCCGACCTGCCACCTGAGCGCGCATCGGGATGAGCGCATTGAATGGTGAAAAGGTAGGCCACAAACTGAAACAAAAAAGGTGTAAAACCTCGTTTCGTAAAAAATTTTGCCCAACGAGTTCCGTCTATTCCGGCTAGCGGAACTGGGACAGCGCAAGCAGTGTATTCCTCACATTGAGATTCCACGGTCGCTCTAATACGAGGCAAAACGAATTAAGTTCGAAGATGACTTGGGGAGTTGCTGCCCAGAGCAGAAAAACGGACTGTGCAAGGTATCGGGGTGGGCTGAACAGCCATCAAACGGGCTCGCTAGCGTTTCCTGATGCTGGGCAGTTTTTACAACTTTTCCCAGTTAGGCAGATTTTGACGAAAGATTCGACCCTAACGATTCCGATGAGATTGAGGACGAAGAGGCGGCAGAAATGCGCCGTGGTTTCGGTGTTCCTCAAGGCTCTTTCAGGAAAGAAGCATAGCGATGCGTTCGATTACACTCCGAATCGGATTGGCGGCTTGTTCGATGCTGCTTGTATTTGCCAACATTGGCAACGCACAACAATATTCAAATCAATTGCGAGCGACAGGTGACGGATCGTCGCCTGCCAAGATCGCACCAACCCGGCGAGCGATCGATACGGGTCGCAATATGGCCCCGGCAGTGCAGCGGGTACCATCTGTTGTGAATCAAGGACGGGTTGCCCCGACGGGCTTTGTCCCATCCCATACGCGACGTCGACAAGAGAATTCAATTGTTACCCCTGCCCCGCAAGGCAACGAAACGCAACCTGCGGTAGAGCCCGTTCCAATGACTCAAAGTCCACATATCGTGGGCGGTGCTCCAACCGGAAGTTGCGTGGGTTGTGGAACCGGAGGAATCGGAAGAAATTATTTTGAAGACGGCGGAATGATGGGTGGCTGCGATTCATGTGATTCCTGCGGGACGATGGATTGCGGAACTTGTGATTCGTGTTGCGATCGCGGCGGATGCCCGGACGGTTTGGCGGATTGCTGGATTGGAAAAATTGGTTTATTGCTACATCGTGGCGAGTATTTTTCTGGTGCTCAAGGATTCAAGTCGCCAGCTTTCCGAACGGACACCGGAAATCAACTCGCGCAAGACAGCAGCTTTGGTTTTAATGCTGGTGCGAACTTTGGAGTGCCTCTGTGCCAACTGACTTGTGGATTGATGTCTGGTCAGCTTGGTGTTCGCGCTGTAAGTTCAGACCATAGTGGAGCTCCGTTCACTTCAGATAACCGACAACAACTGTTTGTCACGGCAGGCTTTTTCCGACGCGTTGACAACGGCCTGCAATTTGGCTGCGTCGCGGACTTCCTTGAGGAACGCTGGTTTGTTGATAGTTCCCTGGTGCAGATTCGCGGCGACCTGGCATGGGTGTTTTGCGGCGAAAACGCGATGGGCTTTCGCTTTACACAAAACGTCCAGGATGATGTCTCGACAGGCCGATTCAATGGCCAGCCTGTTACAAATTTGATTACCACCTCCCAAGACAATTACCGCGCGTATTATCGTCAATCTGGACTCAATTATGGTTATTCCGACTTCTATTTGGGCTGGTCCGAAAACAATCACTTTGTTGGCGGGATCGACTTTGATCTGCCGTTGACAGAGCGGCTGGCTCTTCAATCGTCGGTCACCTATTTCTATCCGCAGGACGACCAAGAATTACTCGCGAATGGCGGCAATGCAAACGAGGCTTGGAACATCGGGGTCGGGATGGTCTTCCGTCCACAAGGTCGCTGCTATTATCAGAACTACGACCGCCCAATTTTGCCGGTTGCGGACAACGGAACAATGGTGTTAGGTCGATCACGTTAGTCGACAGTACTGAATCCGTTCGACAACGACGGCGGTTCAACCCGCCTTTTTTTTTGGCGTAAGGTAAGATTAGACGGCTCTGCGGAAGTCCGAAACCGGATTGGCAGCCTGATTCTTCACTGGCTTTCGGCATTCGACGAACAGAGAATCAGGTTTAAAGACGCGATCGTTTTCGGAGTCCAAACGGTATTCAACAAAATTTTCAATCGAACTTTCGCTGGCCGAGCAGCACCTGAAATCAACGAATCCGACGTCAGCACACAATTGTCGAAGCGAAAACCGGTCATACATCCAACGATGAATCTCACCATCCTTGCGGAAAAGGGCTTCATTGAAGGCAGTAAGGAATTTTGCACCGAGCAAGATTCGGATAAGCTTTCGACAAAATCGTTCTCGCCAGGAAAGAGTTGTCGGAGGATTTTTCTTGGTGGCGACTTCTGTCGTTAATTCTTTTGGTGCGCGGCAATAATCTAGTTCGGCACCGATACGAGAGCGGACAAAGTATTCTCGTTGACGATCCAAGGCTGCCATGTATTGCCCCATCATTCCGCCGGATTGTTGGCGGACCATTTGATCGAGCATTTCAAGTTTGATCCAGGTGTAACGGGCAATTGCTGCCTCGTTGCCGTCCCAAGCCGATCGATGGGATTGCAAATAGAGTCGGGCGATTCTTTCCAGATCTGGAATTACAATTCGCAGAATGCCGCCAGGTTGCAGCACGCGAAAGCATTCCTTCACCAATTTCTTTCCCTCATCCGGGACTAAATGTTCCAACACGTGAGAATGATAGACGGCCTCAAAAATATCCGCCGAAAAAGGCAGGCCTTGCGTTACATCGCATTCAATAACTTGTTTGTGCTGTGAACGCAAATCGATGTTCACCCAATCTTCATGAAATCTGCGCCCACAACCAATGTTGAGTTTGAGATTTTTTCGCTGCGCCTTGTCGACAGGCGGCGGAATGATCGTTCGAGTTATGGTTTTCATTGTTTGACCGCCAGTCTTCCCGTGTAATCAATGCGGTTTAAAAAGATACGGATTCCCCGAGTAGAAAAGTATTCATTGACGGCCTTGCGGCATCCATGCCAATGTCCGTAATCATCGATGATCAAGATGCCCCCCGGCGAAAGCAGCGGGAACAGATACTCCAGCTCACATCGAGTCGATTCGTACCAATCCGTATCCAGTCGCAAAAGACTAATTTTCTCCGGCCGTGTCTCTGGTAGCGTTTTTTCCACAGGACCTTCAATGTATGAAATCTGCTTGGCCGGATAACACGACTCCTCGAGGTGTTTTTTTACGTCTTCTAATTTACTCAGGCACCAAACACCCTTTGGATCATGAATGTCGTCGTTGATCAAATGCTCACGAGCCGGAATGCCACTCATATCCACATCCCGTTCGGTCGGAATCGACATGCCCTCGAACGTATCATAAAGCCAGAGACGACGAGACCAATCTCCGAAATACAACAACGAGCGGGCTGCAGCAAACATACTGCCGCCGCGCCAGACGCCACATTCGACGATGTCGCCCTCGATTTTGTGGCTTACAACGTAGTCGACGGCGCGGATCAGCGCGAGCAGTCGTTCAGGCGAAGTCATCGTGGTTTGAGCCGTTTGTTGAATCAGCTCTCGCTCAAACGGTGTGGAATCTGGAAATCTGACTGACAGATCCAGAACTGGTTCGGCAGGCGCCTTTTTCGACTTCTTGCCGTTCAAAATTCGTTTGATCATGATTTCGCAATTCCTTTTGCGATGGGGATGAATTCAAGCGTTTGGTTCTAACACAATGAAAAAAAATCGAAAAGTCGAGCGACGCTCAGGGGTGCTATCACTTTTCGCGTAGGCCAAAACAGGCAATTTTTGTAGCATTCTGACATCACAATACCGATCTCGTCCGCAGGTTGGCGCCCATGGCATTTGACGTTCCCATCGCGTTCTGCATTTACAACCGACCAGAGATGGCGCGCCGAGTTCTAATGGCCATTCGGGAACAGCGCCCAAAAAAATTGTTTGTCATTGCGGATGGCCCTAAGGTCGATGACGAAGTTGACAAATTACGTGTGCAGGAAACTCTCCGTTCCCTGGAACTCATCGATTGGAATTGCGATGTTGTGCTCGGCGACTCGTTGATTAATTTGGGTTGTCGCAATCGAATTGCCACGGGATTAACTTGGGCATTTGGACAAACCGAACGACTGATCATTCTCGAAGATGATTGTTTGCCCACGCCAGCATTCTTCGGATTTTGTCGAGATCTGCTTGATCGTTATGCCGATGACGAGCGAGTCATGATGATCAGCGGCGACCGATTCCATCCTGCGAGCGAATTTGACGCGGATTATTATTTTTCGCGTTGGACCCATATTTGGGGTTGGGCGTCTTGGCGCCGTGCCTGGCAAAAATTTGACGTCGACCTCAATTCTTGGCCTTCCATCGCGGTTCAAGAAAAACTGCAAGCCAGCGCCGCTCCGCGGGAATTTGCGGCATGGCGTTCGGTATTTGAAAAAGTCTATCGTCAGGAGCTGGATACTTGGGATTTCTCCTGGCAATATGCTTGCTGGCTAAACGATGGATTGGTGGCCATTCCTCCACGAAATCTGGTGACCAATATCGGGTTTGGAGCCGCCGCGACTCATACCCATGATTCGAATTCTCGTTGGGCGAATCTGCCTGCTTTTGACTTCCGCGATTATTCCCATCCGCACAGAGTTCAGCGAAATGTGGCAGCAGACGACTGGTCGTTTGAAAAGATCTTCGCGCCTGCGTTCGAGCAGCCGCCGGAAGTCAAACGGAAGTCGAGAATGGATTCTTGGTGGCGTTCTTGGAAAGCGGTGGCGAGAATTCGATGAGCCAAAAGGTTGACAATTCGACTTCTTCCAGGCATATCGAGCCACTACGGATCTTGATCGTCTCGCCCTACGCTACCGTGGCACCGCATTTCGAAACCGAATTGGAAATCGCCGAACGGCACTTCGCGGCAAATGACGAAGTTACCTGGCTGGCGTGCACCGGAGCATTGCCGAATTGCGATTTCAACACCAGCGGCTCCCAGAAAAAGTGCGAGGAATGCCTGCTGCGCCGAAATCATGGTTATTCCCTGTTGTCGCGGCGACCGCAATTGTTGGCCTTGCGCGACTGTCGACCTGTCGATCCGGAGTTTTCCCGAATCCGCGACGTTGAAGAATTAAAGGCCTACTCCTACGATGGCTTCGATATTGGCTATGCGGTCCTGTCGTCATTGGTCAGCGCGATTCGAGATCCGGAACCGAACTTGATCGAGCATCGAGATTTGCTGGACGCATTTTTTCAAAGTGCAATGTCCGTTTTCTTGACCGTCAGGCAATTCCTGGAAACGCATCCGGTCGATCGCGTTTATGTCTTTAACGGACGATTTGCGACGATGCGAGCGGTTTTACGTGCCGCCCAACAGTGCGATGTGGATTGCCAAGTCCATGAGCGCGGTGGAACGCTAAACAAATTCGAACTCTACGATAACCACCTACCCCACGACATTGACGCTATACACCAGTTGATTAAATCGTCCTGGAACGACGAATCAGTTGATATGCAGACCAAGTCTGAC
This sequence comes from Pirellulaceae bacterium, assembly GCA_040081565.1. Taxonomy (GTDB): domain Bacteria; phylum Planctomycetota; class Planctomycetia; order Pirellulales; family Pirellulaceae; genus BJ22. The sequence continues at coordinate 3,944 of JBEBGH010000184.1, read as the reverse complement.
GTTGGGGCCAAATGGTTTCACGATCGTCGTTCAAGGATCGAAACGAACTGGGTTTCCTTCACCAAAATTCAAAAGCAACAGCAGTTGCCGCCAGGTTTTGATGTCAAACGGCGCAATATTGCGATCTTTCCTTCGTCCGATGACGAGTTCGTTGCGATTGGCGATAACTGGCAGCACACGCTTTACCCGACTCAAGTTGAAGGCATCAAACGAATCTGTTCGGAACTGCTGCGCCTCGATTCGGATATTCACGTTTACGTTCGAATGCATCCGAATTTGATCTCAGTGGAAAATCGTGCTAAACAAGAAATGCAGCGAATGTCGTTTCCGAATTTGACGGTTTTGGCTCCCGAGGACACCGTCGATACCTATGCCCTCATGGACTCGGCGGAGAAGGTCGTCACTTTCGGTTCCAGCATCGGAATCGAGGCTTGCTATTGGCAGAAAAACTCAATTCTGTTGGGGCCGTGTTTTTATCAGGATCTCGCCGGTCCTCGCCGGCCTCGCACTCACGACGAAGTTATTGCGGCACTACTCGAAGAATCAACAGAAGTCTCTGAAATTGGGGCCCTGCAATACGGCTACTGGATGGCAAGTCATGGAATTGACTTTTGGTATTTTGAACCGGAGTCCTGGTATCATGGCCGATTCAAGGGGAACGTTGTGTACGCCGTGAAGCCGAAGCTCACTCGATTAGAGCGAGCGTTTTCGCTACTTGGCATCTCAAAAATTCCGCGATCGCGCGCGAGTTAGCTTCCGGGTCGAAGTCAGGCAGACTGCGACGGTAGTTGATGTCCACGATACCCGGCCGAGATTTTCGAAGCAGTTCGCTAACGGCGTTGCAAAACTCTGCGTGAGAAAACTTGCAGTTAACGATGTTTTCAAAAACAGGCTGATCTCGAAAGTGGAAAACTCCAGGCAAGGTCAAATACCAGGGCCGCCCGAATACCAAAACCGGCTTGCCACCGGAAATTGACTCCCAGCCGACGGTTCCGGTTATCGTTGCAGCGTACAGACAATCCCGCAGTAATTGGTAGGTCGAAGTTTCCGTGGGAACGAGTTTAAGTCGCGGTATCTTTTGTAACCTTCGAAAGAACTCCGTGTCGCGCCATCGATGGGTTTGCTTCGGGTTCTCTTTCGCAAAGATCGCCACGGAACTGGGAAGCCAATTCGCCAACTCCTCAATCGCCCGCAATTGATCGGAATATTCATCGCCAATCGCCGAGGTCGTGAGTTCGGGTTGCAGATGCAACGGGAAGTAAACAAAAGGCGCGTTAATCGATGCCGTTTTGATAATGGCGTTCTGTAAATTACTTTCGTATTCCACCTGCGGGTCAACAGCCATGGGCTGTTTGCAGCGCAAGCGATAGTAGCCCGTTTTCTGCTTAAGTTTGGTGACCAGTCGTCGCCACCGTTGCTTCATCGGATGTCGAGTTGTAGTGGAAGTGTTGGCAGAAGACACCGCCGATTTCGATTCTAGATCCTTCATATAGAACAAACGTTTTTCAAATTGTCGCTCTATCACGAAGGGTTCTGCTGGTTCGAGTTCGCAACTGCGGAAGAAACCGAAATCATCCAACGATTCGCAGTGAAAAAACCGATTAGGGAGGATTGATTGGTAACAGAGAACGGTACGTACTCGCCGATTCCTCGCGGCGAAGTACAACAACAATTCGAATCCCTCGTGCGGCAAATTTTGGAAGATGACCAGATTGACTTGTTTGTCTGAGAGCAGGGCATCGAATTTAACAAACAAGCGCTGAGCCAGAAGTCTTATTTGATCCGGTGACATTTCGGCACAAAACGGATTGCGCTTCAATTGGTCAGCGATTTGGGCAAAGTTTTGCTCCGTTATTGCCTTCGCGGCCTCTCGGGAGCGTTGCCTTGCGGATTCCAGACTTGGCAAGGAAAGCTGCTCACCGAGATGCCATGCGACGATGTCTTCATCGAAGGATTGGCCGTCGCGATTGACGCCAATCCAATGAACAACTTCACCGATTCCTTGCAGTCCTGCCCTTACGGCGGGAACAAGCTCGGGCGCATGGAATCCATAAATCACAGCGCGACAGTTCATGTTTTTAGAAACCCAAAAAAAAGACTGGTTCAATCAAATGACTGAACCAGTCCAAATTGAGATTTTTTGCCGATCTCCGAACTACCAGATTCGAATTCGTTCAGCGACAGGCTTGAACAACTTGTCGCCTTCCTTCACTTCGAAGGCATCGTAGAAAGCGTCAATATTGGTCACAGGTCCATTTGCCCGGAATTGGGACGGCGAATGGTTGTCGGTTGCAAGTCGTTTGACCATTTCCGCGTCGCGGTACTTGCGTTGCCATACCCGGCTCCAGCCAATGAAGAATAGTTGATCGCCATTCCAGCCGGCGAACTCTTCGGGCTGCTTACCCTTTAGCGAAATCTTATACGCCTTGAACGCGATCGAAAGCCCCGAAAGGTCCGCGATATTTTCGCCTAGCGTCAATTGCCCTTGGATTTTCTTGCCAGGCAGCGGTTCGTACTGTTCGTACTGAGCGACCAAGCGTTTGGTCAGGCTCTCAAAAGCCTGGCGGTCTTCATCGGACCACCAGTTTTTTAGATTTCCGTCGCCATCATACTGGCTGCCTTGGTCGTCGAATGCATGACTGATTTCATGGCCAATCACCGCACCAATCCCGCCATAGTTGAGAGCTTCCGGTGCGTCCATGTCGAAAAACGGTGATTGCAAAATTGCAGCCGGAAACACAATCTCGTGCATGGTCGGATTGTAGTAGGCGTTGACCGTTTGAGGAGTCATACCCCATTCCTTGCGGTCAACAGGTTTGCCGAGCCGATCGACTTGTCGGTTGTGTTCAAACTCGGCGGCCCGATTGAGGTTGCCGACCAAGTCACCGGCGACAACTTCCAATTTGGAATAATCTCGCCACTCGTCGGGGTAACCGATCTTAGTCGTGATTTTGGACAATTTCTCTTTTGCACGTTTCTTGGTCGTCGCCGTCATCCATTCCAGTTCGTCGATGCTGGAATCAAATGCTTTGAGCAAATTTTGCACCAATTCGTTCATGCGAGCCTTGGCTTCAGGTTTGAAGTATTGCTCGACATAGAGTTTGCCGACCGCCTCACCCAGAACGCCTCCCAATAGAGTAACACCGCGCTTCCAGCGTGGTTGCTGTTCCGGAATTCCTGCCAGTTGCTTTTGATGTAGTTCGAAGTGTGAGCGATCAAATTCCGCAGCCATGAACGGTGCAAAGTTGTCGATTATCCGGTACTGCAGATACTGCTGCCAAACTTCGACGGGCGTGGCTTGGATAATTCCATCCAGTTTTTCGAAGAAGCTAGGAGTCATCACGTTCAGCTCTTTGATGGCTGACAATTTGGACGTCTCAAAAAAGCCTTTCCAATTGGTCTTCGGCGCAAGTTTTGCAAGATCTGACAACGCGTATTTATTGTAGGTCTTATTCGCGTCTCGCAATTCAATGCGCGACCATTGGGCTTCCGCGATCTGCTTTTCCAGGTTCAAAATCGCTTCGCCAGGCGTCGCCTCAATTTGAGCCAATTCGAATAACTTGTTGATGTAGGTGACTAACGCCTTCCGGGCGTCAACGTACTTCTGGTCGTCCTTCAAATAGTAGTCGCGGTCTGGCAACGTTGTTCCGGACTGCGCGATGGTCGTCAAATAGTCGGTGGACTTTTTCTCGTCGACACCGATAAACAACCCAATGGGTGAACCAACACCAAGTACGCCGAGTTTCCCGAAATGGGTGATCAGTTTTTCGTGAGTGTCGAGAGAGGTGACCTCTTTCAAAAGATCTCGAACCGGCGAGATGCCTTTCTCGTTAACTTCGGCCTCGTTTAGAAATGAATTGTAGAAGTCGCCGACCTTCTGGCCGATCGAGCCGTTTTCATGTTTTGTTTCCGCATTCTTTTCGACAATGCCCTTAATGCGTTCT
>JBEBGH010000527.1:0-2779 GCA_040081565.1 Pirellulaceae bacterium | reverse complement strand
GTTCACGTAAATGTCCGCAAGCCGCGCGAGCTTTTCCGCAAATGCAGGATCGTTGGCTTCCTCTTCGTTGTAATAACGAACATTCTCGAGCAACAACACGCCACCGGGCGGAAGCGCGTTGGCAAGCGCCTCAACTTTTTCGCCGATGCAGTCGTCCGCAAAATTCACATTGCAGCCAAGCAGTTCAGACAGCCGCGCCGCCACCGGGCGCAGAGACATCGTTGCCTCGCGCTTTCCCTTGGGACGACCCATGTGCGCCGCGAGGATCAGTCGTGCGCCTTTCTCGATCAGGAAACGCAGTGTGGGAAGAGTTTCGCGGATGCGGGTTTCATCTGTGATGACCATCGCGCCGTCTTTTTCATCAAGAGGCACGTTGTAATCCACGCGCATGAAAACGCGTTTGCCATGAACATTGAGATCGCGAACTGTCAGCTTTGCCATAAAAATCCTGAAGGGAGCGGTTTTGACTCCTACCTTCCAGAGAAGCGCAGGATAGCGACCCGGTGCGTCGAGTCAATGTTTTGCGATGCCGTTCTGCGGAGACACCATCTACTTTAGAAGTTCGTACGGTGCTCGGCCAAGTGCTTTTGCAAGCCGAACCATGCTATTGAGGGAGATGTTGTATTTGCACCGCTCAACGCCGCTGATGAATGTCCAGTGCATCTCAGCCTTTTCCGCCAGACTTTCTTGAGACAAGTCCAGCTTCAGGCGAAATTTGCGGACATTCTTCGCGACGATTTTGCGGTAGGCGTCGTCCATCCAGCTTGGAATTCTGGAGGGAAATTACTTTGACAGACATAGACTATAACTCTTATGCCTATGAGCCTAACTAGGCGAGGCTGTGGCCTTGTCACCTATGGGCACGCTCTATTACGGCGACAACCTCGACATCCTGAAGCGTTACATAAAGGACGAGACGGTGGACCTTGTCTATCTCGATCCGCCATTCAACTCCGAGCAGACCTACAACGCGTTCTTTCAGGAAAAGGATGGCAAGGCTGCCAGCCAGATTCACGCCATTGATGACCCTTGGCGTCTCTCGGTTGGAAGCAACCGTCGTGACAGACTGCCGCCTTGGGAAAGGAAACTCTGAGGAAGCCATGTTAAGTCTTTTACCAACTCGGAGGCAGTGGAAGGTATGGTCGCTACCAGCCAAGCTGACCTGCATTGGAACCTGGATTGGAGTAATCTCATTGCTTCTCTTCTTCGTATGGCCGACCTCTCCGACGGTTCAAGTCACAACAACTTCATCTGGGCCAGCTTCACCTGCAAAGACTGTCATGATTTCCGGCAATCAACTGAGTAATCAAATACGCATCGATCAGGCGACTACCACTTCGCAGGTTGGATCCGTCGGCCTAAACCAAGGGATGCTGATAATCCCACAGGCAAGCAATCTCGTCATTAACCTCTCGTACGGAAACCTCCCCTCAACTGTAACCAAAGAGGCCTTCGAAGCTTTTGAGAAAAGACTTGGAGCCGCGACAAACACCATCGAACTGACGCGCAACGAAATCCATCTACTTGCACAGGCGCTGAGAGACTTGGACCAAAGAACGGCAGATATTGAAAAGCTCCCGGACGGGCGTACCAAGTTCGGCTCGCTCGTTTCTGGTACACCGAGGCGCGTAATTGAGGCCTTTGAAGCGGCCCGTAAATTCTACGCCAACGGCGCGTTCGCAGATGCTCTGGCAAATGCCACTAATGCAATTTTTACCATGGAACAGGGCGAGCAAACAGCAACAGATTTGGTCAAAGCCGGAGAGATCAAATCCGAGTTCAAGGCAATCCTGTTCTCTCTCGCAAGTGAGTGCGCTCAACAACTCGGAGCGCATGCCTTGGCACATGAATTCGCCCATAAGTCAGTTAACGCGAATCCGACCGCTAGAAATCAGGCATTACTGGCAACAACGTTCTTCAACATTGGAAGGGAAAGTCTCACCAGAGGCGACCTACTTTCAGCTTCAGACAAGTTTACCAATGCCATCAACGCATTGATCGAATCCCAGAAAGGGTCGAATCCGCAAGTTGGTTTGCTGCCTACGAACGACGTGGCAATGATGTTTTCATTCGCTGCAGAAACCAGTCAGAAGCTCGGCGACGAGATCCAAGCTTACGAATTCTCAAAACGGGCTTTCGAGGCAGATTCAAGTGGTTTCCATCAAGCCCAGATGGCGAGCAGCCTACTGAACCTTGGGCGCAGAGATGAGGCTAAGGTGGCCATCGAAGTCGCCTTCAGAAAGAATCCTAACGATCCGCAGATAGCAGGCCTTTGGAAGCGAATAACCGGCGCGCCATAATTCTCTCAAGACTCAAACTCTCAAACTAGGCAAGCCATCAAAGTGCCACCAATGCCGCCAGCTTCGATGACACGTTTAAGATAGTGCCAGAGTCAAAGAAGAAACACGGCAGGCAAGAAGAGTTTGGGATTTAGCGCGGCATCAGGCTATCTCGCCGAAATCTCCAGCATCCGCTCAATCGGCAATCGCGCGCGTTTGAGGATGTGCCCGGGCAACTCGACGCGAGGTGCGAGGCTCTTCATGCAATCGCGCACCTTCTCAAGCGTATTCAGCTTCATGAATTTGCACTCGCTGCAGCGGCAGTTGTCGCCGGGCATCCGCATCACGTCGAACGTCGGTGCACAGATGAATTCCTTTTCCGGACATTCCTTCTCCATCCGGTGGATGATGCCCGACTCGGTCACAATCACGAACTGCTTCGCCGGATTGTCACGGCAGTAGGTGATCATTTTTTCGGTTGAACAGACCGCGTCAGCCAG
>JBEBGH010000526.1:0-2784 GCA_040081565.1 Pirellulaceae bacterium | reverse complement strand
GTCATTGAGACCTACGTGATCAATTGCTTCGGTTCCGGTGAAAGTCACATCGAATCGTTGTTGGGTGATCTTATCGCTCGAGGGCGCGACCCCGTGGTCGGAATCACGGCGAGCCAAGCGGTAATTTCCCTTCGCATCGTTGCACGAGGTGAATCGTCCGCGGCATGTGCTGCGAAAATCAAACCGACGGCCGATTTTATCCGCGAACGATTGGGGGATTTGGTCTTTGGTGAAGGTGACGAGACACTCGAGGACGTGGTCGTGCGCGAACTCGATCGCCGAAAGGAAACGTTGACGATTCTGGATTTTGGCTTGAACGGCGATGTGGCTTCAGCGTTAGCCAAGGCTCAATCGGCGGCTCATACCGCAGGCTTTCTGGGCGGCAGTTTACGGCCCAAGGGCTGTGCTCAATGCACCGATGCGCATTCGTTAGATTCATTCCTTGAGGATTCGACCAAGGAATTCCGTTTGCAAAACCAGGCCGATTGGGTATTGGCGATTTCGTCAATTCAAACCAAAGGGCCAGAGAGCCGGGAATTTTTCCATCTGGTCCTAACCAACGGCGACCAAACGATTGCCCACGAATTTCCACACACCGGCCATTCTGCTCTTCGCCACACTCGCAGCGTGAAACAAGTCCTGAATTTCCTGCGACTTTCGTTGCAACGTTGAACGGGGCGTTAGGGCTTGAGTCGTCGATAAGCCGCGACGATCAACTCGGCGGCTGCAGAAATTTCAGCAGCGGTTGTGAATCGACTTAGCCCGAAGCGGAGGCTTGAGCGGACTTCGTCGAGGTCCCGCCCAATTGCTTTGAGAACATGGCTCGGCTCGGCATGAGCCGCGCTGCAGGCACTGCCGCTGGACATGGCAACCTGTTCGCAAGCCAGTGCCAACGTTTGGCCTTCGACTCCGGGAAACACGCAGTTCAAATTGTTCCAAAGTCGATCTGGCGAATCCAAGGCTGGACCGTTGAGCTGTAAGTCCGGGATCTGTCGAACCAACTCCGCAAAGAACTCATTCCGCAGTTGGCCAATGCGAGCCGGTACCTGATCCATTTCTCGCGCCGCCAGTTCCAGCGCCGCCTCCAAACCAACGATCCCAGGTACATTGAGCGTGCCGCTGCGAAGTCCCTTTTCTTGGCCACCTCCGTAGACTTGTTGAGTCAATCGCACCCGCCGGCCGCGTTGTCGGATGAAGAGAGCGCCGACCCCTTTCGGCCCATGCATCTTGTGACCTGAAAAACTTGCGAGGTCGACATCGAGGTCTGACAACGAAACCGGAATCTTTCCAATCGCTTGAGTCGCGTCGGTATGCAAGAACGCTTCGGACTTGCGGACGATTTCGACAATCTGGGCCCATTTTTGCAATGTACCGATTTCGTTATTGGCGAGCATGATCGACACGAGCAGCGTGTCGGGACGGATGGACTCCGCAAGGTGATTGAGATCAACGTGGCCGCAGGAATCAACCAGCAAGCGGGTGACCGTAAAGCCCCGACGTTCCGCTTGCTCGATCGGCGCGAGCACCGAAGGGTGTTCGATTTGCGAAGTAATGATATGCCGGCTTTCGTGACGGGCCAGGAGTCCGTTGATCGCCAGGTTGTTGCTTTCTGTCGAACCGCTAGTGAAGACAATTTCGCTCGATTGACAACCCACTTGTGCGGCAATTGACGCACGCGCTGCCTCGACTCGCTCTTGCGTTCGCCGGCCGAAAGCGTTTGCGACTCCGCTAGGATTCGCGTATTCTTCAGTAAAAAATGGCAACATCGCCGCCACAACCTCCGCCGCGCATTTCGTTGTTGCCTGGTTATCAAGGTAAATCAAAATTCAAGTCCCGAGGCTTCGTGAGGTGAACGTGAATAAGAGCAAATTGACAACAATCAAGGGCTGCTCGCAAAGGCCAATTACCACGGCCAAAGATTTCTGACTGTTACTAGGCCATCAGAATCTTTGGACTTGAACGAGCCAACAAAGGTCATTTTTGGAGAGTCAATTGGCTTAACACGTCCATTATCAAGGAAAAACTGGTAGTTATAATCCAATGCGCCCAAAATCGCATTGGCGTTTACGATACCCAATCGACGCGCCTCTTCGCATGCCTGTGCATGAACGCCCGGTGGCAGCTCAACGTTATCGATCAAATCTTCGACTACCCGAGGCTTGCATTGAGGAGTCATACAAACAATCGTCATTTCGTCATTTACCGTAATATGACCGCTTTGAGTTTTACTTATATCGAACTCTCGCACAAATTCATTTTGACTGTCAACTTCGCTGTACCAATCAGGCAAGTTGAGATAATTGTCAAAGAATGACTTCCTTGATGGGAACGTTCCGATCCAAACGGATGTGCAATTTCTGCATGCATAAACCGCATCAGCCTCGCTCAGTGAAGGAGCGTTTAAGTCGGCAATAATCTGCCCTAAATCCTTAAAATTGGCGGTATCAAATCGCTCGTCGGCCAAACGAAAGTTTTTGTAGACATAGAGCAGGCCATTAATCCTACGGATTCCCAATTGAGCGATTCTCTCCTGAATGACCGGATAGGTGGAGCTTGACAAACCGTGGTCCCAAAGCATTTCCTTCAAATCGCCGCTAGCGCTGTATAACTGGAAAGCTTCGTCTACATAAGGTAATTCTAGCGCAGGCAACAGCTCCGAATTAACGAGGGAATTCAGCTCCTCTTCGTCTTTAAAATTCCCCGCCCAGACATTGATCGGGCTGTAGTTTTCTGCAACTTTCCATTTTTTCTTTTTTTTCATGACGTCCTCTAACTATCCAATTT
>JBEBGH010000183.1:0-10572 GCA_040081565.1 Pirellulaceae bacterium | reverse complement strand
CTGGAAGTCCCCGTCGCGAAAATCGGTTTGGCACCGGGAGATCAGTTGACGGGCTTTGCCACAACTCAATTCGGCGGCACGGTTTATTGGGACAAGGTAGGTGTCGTCGGCAACAATAATCCGGCGACCGACCCGCTGCAATCCTTTTCTAGTTGGTGGCGGGGAGCCAAGGACAAAGGTATTCCCGGCTTACCAAACGACCTCAATGAGATCGCAAAAAAGGGGCCGGATGGCGGAGCAGATGAAGCCGCATCAAACCGACTTCGCCAACATTATTTGTCGTCCGTTTGCTTACAAACCAAAGCAACGATCGAGCCTTTGTTGGTCGAAATCAACCAGACAAGGAACGATAGAAACGCCTTCGACGCCTCAATCCCTCGTACGTTTGTCTACAAGGACCTCGACAAACCACGCGACAGTTTCGTAATGCTGCGCGGCCAATACGACAAACCAGGCGAGAAAGTCGAACCGGATGTTCCAGCCGTTCTGCCGGCACTTGAGAAACGCCCCGGCAGCGAGCGTCGAACCCGATTGGACTTTGCGCGTTGGCTGGTTGAACCACAAAATCCTCTGACGGCGCGCGTCGCAGTAAACCGAATATGGCAGCAGATCTTCGGCGTTGGTCTGGTCAAAAGCAGTGCGGAGTTTGGCATCCAAGGCGAGTTGCCATCGCATCCAGAGCTTCTCGATTTTTTGGCAACTCATTTCCGCGAATCGGACTGGGACGTGAAGGCGATGGTCAAGCTGATGTTGACCTCAGAGTCTTTTCGACAAACCTCACGGGCAGAGTTGCAACAATTGGAACGCGATCCAGAAAACCGTTTGTTAGCGCGAGGACCGCGGCTGCGCCTCGATGCGGAACAAATTCGAGACAATGCGTTGTTTGTCAGTAAACTCATTGACCTGTCGATTGGCGGCAAGGGAGTGAAACCGTACCAACCGCCCAACATCTGGGAACCGGTAGGTTTTGTCGGCTCAAATACTCGCGACTACCGGCCTGATTCCGGCAGTGCACTTTATCGCCGCAGCTTGTACACGTTTTATAAACGAACGGCACCTCCGCCGTGCATGGTTAATTTCGATGCACCTAACCGCGAGCAATCCTGCACTCGTCGCGAACGAAGCAACACACCGCTTCAGGCCCTGCAGTTGCTCAATGATGTGCAGCACGTTGAGGCCGCGCGGGCCTTGGCACAACGGATCATTTTGGAAAGTGGGCAATCGGCAGCAGAACGAATCGATTATTTGTTCAGAATTGTTCTTGCCCGCCGTCCGGACACAGAAGAACTAAAAATCGTCGAGGCTCAATTGGCCGAGCATATTCGGCGTTACGAAGCGGACAAGGACAGCGCAACCAAATTAGTTGCGGTCGGCGAGTCGAAGGCCGATGCAAAAATCTCACCGGTGGAGCTGGCTGCTTTCACGCTGGTCGCCAGCACGATTTTGAATATGGACGAAACTCTTTCTCGAAACTAACGAGTGATCTCTATGGAAACGATGAACGAACTGCAAATGGCGCTCAACCGTCGAAATTTCTTCGGCTCGTTAGGATTGCGCTTTGGCGGGGTTGCCACCGGAATGTTGCTAGGGCAGGGGGCGTTTGCCGCCCACGGGACTGGTCATCCATTCGACGACAAAAAAGTGCACCCAGCGCTACCGGGCCTTCCCCATTTTCCTCCCAAGGCGAAGTCGGTGATTTATTTGCACATGAATGGCGGGCCATCGCAAATAGACACCTGGGACCACAAGCCGATGCTGAACGATTTCTTCGACAAGGAGCTGCCACCAAGTATTCAAGGGGGCCAGCGTCTTTCGACCATGACGAGTGGCCAATCGCGGTTTCCTTGCGCTCCGTCGAAATTCAAGTTCGAACAAAAGGGTCGCGCAGGAATCTGGACCAATATGGACTTGTTTCCGTTCACTTCTGAAATCGTTGACGAAATCGCCTTGGTGCGTTCCGTTCATACCAACGCGATCAATCACGATCCCGCTTGCACTTATGTCATGACTGGTTCGGAGGTTCCTGGTAAGGCCAGCATTGGATCCTGGTTGGCTTATGGATTGGGGAGCGATAATAACGACCTGCCGGCGTTCGTTGTCTTCACTCCGAAATTCCCAGAGGACAGCAATGGCCAAGCCTTGTTCAGTCGAATGTGGAGCAGCGGATTCCTGCCGACTCGGTTCAACGGTGTTGCCTTGAGGGGCAGCGGCGACCCGGTTCTTTATTTGCCAAATCCGGATGGCGTTTCTGGAGCTGATCGACGCAAGATGCTCGATGCCTTGCAAGAGCTTAATCGCCGAACGCAAGTAAAATTTGGCGATCCCGAAACGGCAACTCGAATCGCCCAGTATGAGATGGCCTTTCGCATGCAAACCAGCGTTCCGGAACTGACCGACATCAGTCAGGAAACGGCGGAGACGTTGCAGATGTACGGGCCGGATGTAAATACACCGGGGACGTTTGCCCATAGTGCGATTCTCGCGCGTCGACTTGTTGAGCGCGGCGTGCGGGTCGTTCAATTATTGCATCGCGGTTGGGATCAACACGGCGATCTGCCTAAGCAAATCGGCAACCAATGTCGCCAAACGGATCAACCCGTGGCGGCTTTGATAAAGGACCTGAAACAACGCGGCTTGTTGGACCAGACACTCGTTGTCTGGGGAGGCGAGTTTGGACGAACTGTTTATTCGCAAGGCTCTTTGACTCGTGAGAACTATGGTCGCGACCATCATCCGCGGAACTTCTGCATGTGGATGGCTGGGGGAGGCATCAAGCCCGGAATGGCCTACGGCCAAACGGACGACTTCAGCTACAACATCACGGAAAATCCAGTTCACATCAACGATATCAACGCAACGATCCTGCACTGCCTCGGAATTGATCACGAGAAGTTTACGTTCATGTTTCAAGGCTTGGATCAAAAACTTACTGGAGTCGAAAAACAACGAGTTGTGACCGAACTCCTGGCTTAAGATGGTTTAGCCAAACAGCTTTCAAAGCACGACGTTTCTGGAGAAGCTTGAATGCCCTCGATCGTATGCCCGCACTGCCAACATCGGATGAACGCGAAGGCGATCAAGGCCGGGACATTCAAGCCTGGTTGCACGAAATGCAAGTTGACGTTTTCTGTTGTCATCGTTGACCCGATCACGGACGACGCTGTGTTTTACGGTACGCTTTTGCCTAACCCAACCCCAGCAAAACCTGGCAACTTGCCGGCAGCTAATGTAAGCACGCAAAAAAGCAAAGAGACAACGAAACAAAACAATCAATCGCCGCCTGATTCAACTCGAATCGATACTTCGGAACCTCGAAAGCCAATTGTTGTTCAACCACCCAAACCCACGGACGAGACACGAGTCGACGCTTTAGAATCAGTTCGCGACTTACCGAGGAACCGGCTTGGAAGCCAGAAGCCGAATACGGCAAAGCCCGTTAGCACCGAATGGCCCCAGCAGTTGGGAGGTTATCGCCTGATTTCGGAACTTGGTCGAGGAGGCCTTGGGGTCGTGTTCCTGGCCAAGCAACTTTCGCTCCAACGCGAGGTCGCACTGAAGGTCATCCGCAGCAGCCTCGCGAAAAATGCAGGAGTTGTCGCCCGCTTCGTTCGCGAAGCCTATGCAGCCGCGCAATTGACTCACCATAACATCGTCCAAATCTACGATTTAGGATCGGATGGCGACACCAATTATTTCAGTATGGAGTTTGTGCAGGGTCAGAATTTGGCTGATTTCATCAAGGAGAAAGGTCGCTTAAGTCCAGAACAGGCAGCCAAATACATCATTCAGGCCGCGCGCGGTCTGCAGTTCGCCCACAATCAAGGAATGGTTCATCGAGACATCAAGCCGGCAAATCTAATGTTAAGCAATGCAGGTGTGATAAAGGTTGCCGATTTGGGACTTGTCAAAGTTCCCGAAAACAATCGGATCGGCTCCGACGAACAGCCTTTGGTCGCTCATGATAGTGCCGAAGACGATGAACTTACCGTTGTCGGTACAACCTTGGGTACCGCGAATTACATGTCACCCGAACAAGCCGAAGACGCCAGCAGCGTCGACCACCGTGCCGACATTTATTCGCTGGGGTGTACCTTTTATTTGCTGTTGACGGGCACTCCTCCCTATCTCGGCAAGTCGATGGCCGAAGTGATTTCGAAGCATCGTTCCGAACCGCTGCCGAATATCATTTCAAAAGTTGAAAATGTACCGCCAGAAATCGAGCATGTCATCAAACGAATGATGGCTAAAGATTTGGACCAAAGGTATCAAGACATTGGCGGCGTCATTGCTGACTTGGAGAAGTTTTTAGGATTAGAAAGCGATCGAGTCTTTACGCCCAAAGAATCCGAGCGGAACGAACTCAAGAACGCGTTTCAGGAATACAACGATGCTCCCTTGGGCTTGGTTCGCCGATGGACCCCCGCGGTGTTCGTTGGCTTTATTACCCTTCTCGCACTGTTATTAACCGTAGTGAATTGGCGTTGGATTTTACCGGCAATCGTGTTCGGCGCGTCCGCTCCAGTCGTGGCGGCGGCATTGCGAGGACTGCATTCGCAACGTCATTGGATGAACAACGTTCGGCAACTCTTGTGGATGAACCGTTGGACTGTCCTCGTTCGATTCGGTGTCATCTCAATTCTGTTGGCCGCCATTAGCTGGTTGTTGGGAGTCTTTGGACTTGCCGTTTTCTCGCTGGTGCTTGGAATTGCTGCGGGGTATGCCTTTCACTTTGTCGTCGATCGAGGATTGGAACGACAACGGTCATCGGCAATGACTCGAGTTGAAAATCTGCTGTTTGGATTACGTGAATCGGGCGTCGGTGAGGATTCCATTCAAGCCTTTGTCGCCAAGTACTCACCGGAAAACTGGGAAGAGTTTTTCGAGGACTTATTCGGTTACTCGGCAAAGATTCGTGCTCGAGAAAATAATCTGAAAATCGCTGGTGGCACGAAGAAGCGAAAATACCAAGCGTGGCTTGAGCCGTTGATTCGCCGACTGGACGACATCGTCGAGTCGAAACGACGGGCAGGCGACCGCGAAAAAATTCTGAAGATCGAAAAAGCGGCCTTAAGGCAAGAAGGTCTATCCGAAGCCGATGCCGAAGCGCAAGCAGATTACCTTGCCGAAGCGATGGTTTCCGAAGCAGCACAATGGAAACAACGTGCTCTGGCTACCAATACTGCTCAAGGTCCACCGAACGCCGCGGCGATTGCCGATCAAAAGCGCGAGCGGTTCCGCAAAATGATGGCCGAAGCTCGTTCCGGCAAACGCTCGAAATTCAGTCTGATGAAAAGTCTCGATTCGCTGCTAAACCCTTTTCTCGGCGCACCGGTTCGTTTGGCTCTAGGTGCTTGCTTGCTGGTTGGATTTGCATTTTGGGTAAATGCAAACGTCGATTTGACCCAAGTCAGCCAAGGCGAGGCGACATTGGCGGCCAAGGACATTATTTCGAACAACGGCGAGGCAGCGACTCAAATCGCGGATCGAGTCGGCTTCTCTAGACTCTTGAATGGCGGCAAAGAACTCGATTGGCCCATCGTTGGCCCTCGCTTGAGCAGTCTTGCATCCCTGGTTGCTGGCCTGATCTTGTTTGGCAGCGGTTTAGTCGGCGGCTGGCGAATGTCATTATTTGCTTTACCGGCCGCTGCGATTGCTTTGTTCCCCGATGTCTTGGGGATTCCTGATCTGACGTTTCTCGGCGGACGATTGGTCCTCTCGACCCTAATCGCTCTTGGATTGACGATGGTCGGATTCTTATTTCGCGAATGACGTCGGCCGGCGAATAGCTTCGTTCAGATCATTGAGTCGAAACAGTTCCACGACGGACGTTGAAATTCCGGTTCTCCAATCTTGAATTTCGCCGTCGGCAATCACGGCCGTCCATTGTCCACCTCCCGGTCCGAGAAGTTCAACGCCAATCATCGTGGACTTGGAATCCTCGAGTTGGTGCAATTGGCTGACGATGAAGTCCTTTAGAAATGAGTCAACTTCTGCAGGCATTTCGGGTCGGGCAGGGCGTCGCTTGCCCCAGCGATCAAGTCTTCCGAATTCGAGATACCGCTGAATCATTTTTTCGTCGATCGGAGCCGAGCGGAAATCCGGGAAAAATCGGCGGAAATTGCGCATGTCGAACCGAGTTTCGCAGCGGTTGTAGTCCTGATAAACGCGGCTCTGTTCCAGAAACAATTGGGCAAATTGACTGGTGGGTTCAATTGCGGTCCGTTCGCTGTTGTAGGTTACGCCGCCGCTGTTGAAAAATCGACAGCAACAGTCGATGACATAACGGAACGTCGTGGGCTCGTCAGCACACAAATGGTATGTATCGCCATGAGACGCCGGATTACAAAACAAACTGGCGATGGCTCGAGCCACAAAATTCACCGTCACAATGTCATGCGGTTCGTCACCCCGGATAGGCAACTCGATTGGCGTTTCGTATTGCCCGTCAGCATTTTTCAGCTGTTGCGGAACAAGGAGGTCGAGCAACCGCAAGTACAACATGAGCCCATGATAGGAACTGGCAAACCCGGTCACCGAATCGCCAGCGATGATGCTGGGGCGGTAAATGGTTGTGCGGATTTTCGTCGATTGTTCGCGTACAAATTTTTCTGCTAAGAATTTGCTTTCCTCGTAGGGATTGCGAAAGACTTGTCCACATTCAAGCTCCGACTCGCGGATGATTCCCTGACGATTTCCGCAAACGAAAGCCGTCGAAACGTAATGCAGTTCCTGGATGCCGTGTTTGTCGAGAAAGGCCACGACATTTTTTGTCCCTTGAACATTGGTTGTCCAAGGTTCTTTGGTGCGGTCCATTTCTTCAAAACTTACAACGGCGGCGTTGTGGATTACTGATTCGCAATGGCTGGCAACCCAACCCTGATCTTCGGTAGACATCCCAAGTTCGGGCATGCTGACCTCACCATGGATCACGATGGGGCGGGGCAGGTTAATTCGCAGTTCTCGCTCCCATCGTTGCATGATTGTTTCAATGCGATCCCGAGGCGATTGCCGTTTGCTTCCACGAACCAGCACGGCGACTCGAACCCCGGCCAACAACAACTCTTTGAGCAAGAACTGCCCGACCAAGCCTGTCGCGCCAGTGAGCAGAGTATAGGCCTGCGGATCCCGCTGGTTTAAAACCGGTTTCAAATGGCCTGACAAAAGTGGATGGTTCATTCGGAAGCGGCGGGACAAAGAAACGTATCAGGGACGATGGTGAATGTAGCTTTGGTACTTTAGACTTCATTCCCAAAGATATGGGACCAAAAAGTTTAGCAACCTTTTTGGAGTCGAATTTAAGTATAGTCGCCAAATTGACATTTCAGGCCGAACTTTCCGCGATTTTGCAGGTTCAATTGGGAGGATCGTGACGAATGCACCCGTGCAAAAATTCACTTGAACACTTAATTCTGAGCCTTTGGATTGTTGGCGTCACTGCCTGGTGCCAATCCCCGGCCACTCCTCTAACCGCAGATCAATTGACCTCCGAGGAACTTGAGGCCGGGTGGATTTCGCTATTTGACGGGGAGACCCTGTTTGGCTGGAAAGCAGAATCTGAGGTTGATTGGACGGTCGTCGACGGGGCGATTCGAGGAACGAAAGGCGAAGTCGGTTTGCTCCGAACAACGACCCAATTCGATCGCTTTGAGTTCCAAGTCGAATTTACTGCGGACGAGACAACGAATAGTGGCGTCTTTTTCCACACTAGTCCGCAACCTAAAAACCCGACGGTCGATTGTTACGAACTCAACATCATCAACCCCGATCGGCATGAGTTTGCCACGGGTGCGTTGGTTGGTCGCGTGCGGTCACAGTATTCGCCTCCGCTGAAACTCGGCGAATGGCACGTCGCCAACGTTACCGTCGACGGTGGGCGAATTCGGGTGCAAGTCGATGGCAAAGACTGTTGTTCATTGGAGGATTCAAAACCGCTGGGCAAGGGTTTCATCGGTCTGCAGTTTAATTCTGGCACGGTGATGTTCCGCAATATCAAACTCCGTCCGTTGTCGCTCGACTCGGTTGGCGACAAACCAGACGACTGGGACCGCCAATTGCTTAAGGATGCCCGCGTGGAGTGGACTGCCGAGGGAAAGTTACAGTTGAAGGGCGGGCCTGGCCAACTGGAAACAAAGGCTCACTACGGCGACTTGGTGCTTTCAACCAAAGCCAAGACCAATGGCACCGTCAACTCTGGGATCTTTTTCCGCTCGATTCCGGGCGAACTCATGAACGGATACGAATGCCAGATCGATCACCAAGTGATTGATAATGATCCGCTGAAGCCCAAGGATTGTGGCACTGGCGGAATTTTTCGGCGGCAAAACGCACGAGCGGTGCTCACCCGCGAAAACGAGTGGTTTCACTTGACGCTGATTGCGAATGGCAACCATATTGCGACTTGGGTTAATGGAATACAGGTTGCCGACTGGCGCGATGAACGAGCTGTGGACAAAAACCCTCGCAAAGGCGCTCGTACAGAGGCTGGTTCGATTATTCTACAAGCGCACGATCCCGTGACGGATATAGAATTCGCAGCAATCCACGTCCGCGAAATCGACCGGCGCAATCGGTAACGTAAAAGGTACTGATCAACGGTACGCGCTGGCGATTGAGTTGCTTACAATGTTGGGCTGAAGTCTGGACATCTTTTTTGCAGGAAATAACGCGATGAAATTTGGGATGAACTTGTTGCTTTGGACCGCCGAATTGAGCGATGAAATCGTGCCTGTATTGAAAATGATCAAGGATGTCGGCTACGACGGCGTCGAGGTCCCGCTGTTCAATTACGACTTGGATTATGCCGCCTGGGGCCGACGCCTCGACGACATCGGCTTGGCTCGGACTGCCGTTACCATCCGAACCGGAACTGATAATCCAATCAGTCCCGACCCAGCCATTCGCAAGAATAGTATTGAGCAAAATAAACGGGCGATCGATTGTTGCGCCGCGATGGGTGCGACGCATCTTGTCGGTCCTTACCATTCTGCCCTCGGCGAGTTTTCCGGAGCGGGTCCGACCGCTGACGAATGGAAATGGGGTGTGGAATCCATGCGACCTGCTGCGGAACATGCGGGCAAGGCGAGGGTCATGTTGGCGATCGAATGCCTCAATCGGTTCGAAACTTACTTGTTGAATACAACCACCGATGCGGCTCGGTTTGCAAAAGAAGTCAATCATCCCAACTGTCGGATCATGTACGACACATTCCACGCGAACATCGAAGAAAAAAGTATCGCGGGGGCGATCCGTGCCGGTGGCAGCATGATTACCCACGTCCATATCTCAGAAAACGATCGGAGTACTCCGGGTGCGGGCAACGTTGCATGGGCTGAGAACTTCGACACGCTCAAGGAAATCGGCTATGACGGCTGGATGGTGGTGGAGGCGTTTGGCCTGGCACTGCCTGCACTTGCCGCGGCCACAAAAATCTGGCGGCGCATGTACACCAGTGAGGAACAGCTGACGCGTGACTCGTTGGCCTTCATGCGAACCGAAGTCGCAAAACGTTGGAACTAGCCAAATCGTTTCGTCCAAAATATTGGACTTCACGCCGCCTCAGAACCCCTCCTTGGGATTTCCATGCTCGTCATAGCGGAGCAACGCAAAATAAATGAACGAGAACAGACTGATTGGAAAGGTCACGACAAAAACGAAACTGACCAAAGCCATCAACACGATTCCCAAGAAAGCCAGGGCCAACCATAGCCACCACGTGTCGCGAAATAGGCCTTGAAATCGTTGCATGCGACGGGGAACTGTCTTGGCGGTTTACGTAAGGAACTTAAAACAACGCTGAGTCCAATCTAACGAAAAAAGCCGTCTACTCCAGACGGCTACTTATCGAATCATTGTTTCAGCCAGCAAACCGTTAGACGGTCGCGTCAACTTGGACCAAGGGTTCATCCGAATTTGAATCCGCTAGTTCCGACGTGTCAACGACGTCCATTGCTTTGTCCGCGGTCGCCGCTTCGATCGAACCGGCAAGTTGCCCTACTGCTGTTGCGTGCTTCAAGTCGGCTTCCTTGATTTCATCAACATTGGCTTGTTGGACAGCCGGAGTTTCACGCGAGAAGGCAAATGCTGCCAGAATCATTTGGTTCAAACCATCGTCGGCCACCAACAATTCACCCATGCAACTGGCACAAGCGCACCCGCCGCTCTCGTCGCAACCACACCCAATTGTAACATGAAGTTTTTCATAGGCCTGCTGTTCGGCGAGGGCCTTTTCCAACCGTGCTGGATCGTCCGTGTTTTGGTACTGGGACATGAGCTGTGGAGGAATGTTTTCAGGTGCTTGATACAACATGATTCCACGTTTAATCGCCAGATATCCGACAGATTCCGGATTGTGCGTAGTCTCCTCGTCAAACGATCGCTCTTCTTCCAAAAAGAACCGCGATTGCAAACGATTATTATTCAGCATACGAACCGTTGCGGGGTCACCGCCGTTGTAGGATTGCATGTTCGCGAACAACGCTGGTGCCGCCGTGAATCCGGTCTCGTAAGTCGCAAAATGTGGACGATCGGTCACTACAGATGCAGTGACTTTCACTTCAAATGGGGAATCGCCGA
>JBEBGH010000525.1:0-2799 GCA_040081565.1 Pirellulaceae bacterium | reverse complement strand
CGTTATCGGATCGAAATCAATCAATGTACAGCATCGATGAACTTGATGAAGTTGTACCTTTGACGAACGTCCCGCAGTCCGATGTTGGAGCCCCTCTGCCAACAATTGTTGCCGACGATTATCGACTTGTCCTTGAATACCTTGTGTCTGAACCAGATCCAAATTGGGATGGAACGTATGTAAACGTTGTTGGATCTGAGACAGATGGGACTGTTGCTTTAATTCGTTTTCACAGACCATATGCGCACATGATGGGCGCTCCAAACGAAGAGGCAATTGCAGGTCATCCGCTTGCTAACCGTGGACTTGAAGCCTTCGCTGCGTTCGAAGTGAAGAACTCATCGTGGATACGTCAACTGGAACGGATGAACTCGGTCCACCCATATCATGATCGCGTTAGATTTCTTGAATCTAAAAGGCACTTTATCTTCGCGTTTCACGATTCGACATTCGAGTGCATTGCGAACGGATTTGACGTCTCTATCCTTAACGGATCAATTCTCGGCTCACTTGAAACGGTCGTCCAGATATTCCGAGACAATCCCAAATAGCCAAAATCCGATAACCAGTAAGGATTTGACATCGCGAGTCTTCGAGCCGATGTTCAAGTCCTTTGTTCAAGAAGCCCGGGGTGACGATAGGGGAAGCAGTTTGAGTGGCTTAACCAAGTTGACTTGGTTTTTGCTTTCGCTGGTTGATTCGGCTGCGGCAGCGAGCTGCAAGATATTCCAGCGTTGCGAGGATTCGTTTTCGGTGGGATGGCTTGGAAGCGATGGGAGGTAGGTGCCACCGGACGAATGGTTGAAGCGTTGATTCATTAGTTTCAAGAGATTTTTCCGTCGCGGCGCGGAGCGGGAGCGGTCGCACAGCAAGTGCGTTTTGAACCGATCGTTGGTGACGAGCGCAAATCATGTTTTCTTCCGTGGCGAAATCGTCAACTGCTGTCCAAGTACGCCAGATCGTATTGCCCCCCCAGGACGGAAATCGGGTCGTTAGTGATTCGCACGACATGCATCGCGTTGCCACAGGCAGCGCACCGTAGCGTCGGTCGCTTGATCGGAGTCCGTTGCCGTGAGTAACCGCTGGCCAGCCAGTAGACCCAGCCAATCGCCAGCCAGACGATGATGCGAATCTCTTCCAGCTTGGTCTTGCTGTTGCTCGTCATCCAACCGAAGCGTCGCACCTTGTGAAAGCCGGTCGGCAACACGTGTTGAGCGAAACCCGCCACGAACTCTTGACCGCTGACTGTGCGCGAGCGCATCGACGGGGACTTCGTGGGCTTGTAATCGTAAGTCACCGTCGCGGCCGTCACTTCCTTGATCCGGTGATCGCTGATTGAGGTGGTGCCGTTTTAGGGGGCCACGGGGTCTCTTAGGTTAGGTTTGGTGGTTTTCGAATTGGGTTGGGGTTTGATAGTTGATGGCGGAGTGTTTTCTTTGGGTGTTGTAGTAGCGGATGTAGTCGTCGATTTCGGCGCGCGCCAGGCGATAGTTTTTGTATTCGGTCATTTCCAGTTCGTTCTTGATGGTGCCGAAGCATGATTCCATGAAAGCGTTGTCGTAGCATTCGTTGGCGCGGCTCATGCTTTGTTTGATCTGGGCGCGCCGGATCATTGATCGATATCGTTTGCTTGCGTATTGACCACCGCGATCTGAATGATGGATGAGACCGGGAGTTGGCCGTCGTGTTTTGATGGCTTGCTGGAACGCTTCGATCACGAGTTGATCGGTCATGTCGGTTCGCAGTTGCCACCCCACAATCATCCTGGAGAAGCGATCCATGAGCACGGCCAAGTAAGCGTAGGGCAACGACACGACGGGCACGTAACTGATATCGGCGACCCACAATTGATTCGTTCCGTTCACTTCTTTGAGATCAAGAATCAAGTTCTCGTTGTAGCCCAATCGATGTCGGCTGTCGGTGGTTTTCGGTTTGAAGGACTTGGGCTGAATTGCTTTAAGTCCCGCTTTTTCCCATCAGTTTCGCTACACGACGACGTCCCAGCGAGTGGCCACCATCACGCATTTGGTCGACGATCCGCCGTGTGCCGTAACGTCGCTTGTGCTGGCGAAAGATGCTCACGACGAGCGGCTGAAGCTTCATGTCGTCCTCTTCCATGGGTGACAATTCAAATTCTTTCCAACGCTGAAACGGAGTTCGCGCGATGTCCAGGAACTGGCAGACTTCTCGCTCGGAAGCGACACCGTCGTCGACGATACTTTGAGCGGCCGGATAAAGTTCGCTCACTCTTGGCGGCCGAAAATGATCAAAGCTTTTTTTAAGACGTCTCGTTCGCGCTGGACGCGTTGCAATTCCATCTCAAGTTCACGAAGCCGCAAATCGATCTGTTCGCCGACGGGCCCGGCTTGTTTTAGTTGCTTCTGCTTCCATCGATAAAGCAGATTCGTGCCGGAAATTCCCAGTCGCTCGACAATCGACTGCGCCGAATGTCCATCGACCAACATTTGAACGGCTTCCGCTTTAAAGGCGTCGTCGTACTCCCGTCGAACAGTGGACCGGGGCGGTGTCTTCCTTGGCATCTTGGCTTCCTTTCAGGGGCTTCCATTTTAGGCCCCCCGTGGCCCCCTAAAACAGCACCACCTCAGAGTGCCTTCAAGATCCTTCGGAGGAAGATAAGGGGACGGGAGGAAGATAAGGGGACGCAGCTTAATACGCTAAATGAGCTGCGTCCACTTTTGTGTTGCCCTTTTGTGTTGCAAACTATTATCAGCCACAGCAGTCGATGACGTTACCGTCGAGGACTCGGTGAAGTCCGATCCACCCGACGACTCGCCAACA
>JBEBGH010000524.1:0-2801 GCA_040081565.1 Pirellulaceae bacterium | reverse complement strand
CCATAAGATAGGTCCTTTCAAAGATTTGAATTGGGGAGCAAAACACGATCGGGCTCAGTCGTTCGCCCATCGTTTTTCAACTCTCAAGGTTCCACATTTTTTCCTGCAAGTCAATACAATCAAACGAAAACACCCAAGTCTACGGAATTTGACAGCGTGAAACGAATTTGCATCTTCAACACTGGCGGAACGATTGGCATGAAGCCGACGCCCCAAGGCTTACGCCCCGTCAAAGGGTTTCTCGCCGAACAAATGAAGTTAATGCAAGAGTTGTCCGATGATCTGATGCCCGATTTCGAAATTGTCGAATACGATCCGGTGATTGACTCGGCCAATATGACTCCCGGTCATTGGCAACAAATCGCGCAAGATATCGCCAGCCGTTTTGCGCAGTTCGATGGTTTTGTTGTGTTGCATGGCACCGACACCATGGCTTACACCTCGTCAGCCTTGCCGTTCATGATGCCGAATTTGAGCAAGCCGGTGGTGCTGACGGGCTCTCAATTGCCGCTCGGGCAAATTCGGAGCGATGGTCGCGAAAATTTAAAAACCGCAATGGTGATAGCGGCGAATTTTTCTATTCCCGAAGTGGGTTTGTTTTTTGGCGAAGCGCTATATCGCGGATGCCGCGCAACGAAAATCAGCGCTTCGCGACTGGATGCGTTTGATTCGCCGAACTATTTGCCGTTGGCCGCCGCCGAGACTTCTATTGAAGTTTTTGAAGAACGATTGCGCAAGGTGGCCCAACCGGCCAGCACCACTTTGGCGATTCAGGAAATTCGGGCTACGGAAATCGCGACCTTCCGTTTGTTTCCCGGAATGAGCACGGAGGTTCTAAAAAACGTACTGCATCGCCCGCTCAAGGCCTTGATTCTGGAATCGTATGGCGTGGGAAACGGGCCGTCGCTCAATCGAGACTTCCTGGCAACGATCGCCAGTGCCTCGCGCGACAATATTGTGATTGTCAATTGCACGCAATGTCGACACGGTTGCGTTTTACAACACGAATACGAAGTCGGCCGAATGCTTGAGGACTCGGGCGTCGTCAGTGGACGCGACCTGACCATTGAAGCGGCGATTGCCAAATTGTTGTACTTGTTTACGAATCATTCAGAGGTGGCTGAAATCCGGCGACTTGTGCTGCTGAATCTGGTTGGCGAATTGACGGAAGCTCATTGAGCGATTCAACGAAGTGCTATTTGATTTTTGGGTTGGCTCGACCGGCAAGTTTCTCCGCAGCCCAAACGGCTAACTTCTCGCGAAAAATTTTGGCGTTGTGACGAATGTCGACCGGCAAGGCCTTCATCAGAAAGACGTGCTGAACACTGCGGGTTAATTCGTGCCCAGCGGCAAGTTGCGAAAGTTCCTTTCGCAATCGCTCATGAGCCGCGGTGCTGCCAGGCCAATGTTCAGGCCAAGGCTCAGCGATCAGCACTGGAACTTGTTGTCCCGGTTTGCCGACACCGACAAGTGCCGAGCGGTAGATGGCCGGATGATTGTTCAGGATCGCCTCCAGCGGAATCGTGAACAATGTCCCAGTTGCAGTTTGCACACGATGCGACTTCCGCCCGCAGAACCAAAAACGACCTTGATCGTCGAGATAACCGACATCGCCCATGCGATGCCAAAATCGTGTGCGATCAGCGATCTTATGCAAGGCGTTGGCCTCTGTCCTCGTGACGTAGCGATCCGTGACGACGGGGCCGCTCACGATCAACTCGCCGATTTCACCTTTCGCCAATGGCCGAGAGGACGAAATATCGGCAATTGGTTGGTCGGTAATCTCGATCACTTGCCAATTGATTTGCGGCCAACTCTTGCCGACACAGGTCCCCCGGCCTTCGCGCGACAACGCGGCGGTTTCGCCGAGCACGGCCCGCGATTCGATGCATGCCACGGGCAATGCTTCCGTCGCTCCATACGGCGTGTGAACTTCGCCCGCAGAGTTGATGGCCAAGCGAACCCGCTTCAATACATGCGGCGGAACAGGTGCCCCGGCAGTCAATACTCGCTGCAACGTTGGCATTTGCCGTTTGTGCTTTTCGCAAAAACGGGAAACCGTATTCCACAACGCCGGCGAGCCAAAAGATTGGTTCGCACGAAAGTGTTCGACCGCATCGATAAAATTTTCTGGCACAATGTTCGCGGGCCGGGTCGCGTCCATCTTGGGGAAGACCGTTGTCATTCCCATCCCGGTATTAAACAAAGCGAACAACGGAAAACCGGAAACATCAGCACCGCCTGGCTGCACGCCAAAATAATCCCGGATCTGAATGGTTTGTTGAATGAAGTGTCGGTGTCGATAGAGCACACCCTTGGGAGGGCCGGTGCTGCCTGTCGTGAAGATGATCGCTGCGGGCTGTTCAATATCGTGTTTGTCGTCGCGACGCAGCAATGTGGTGTCGGTGGTATTGCCCGCAAAAAACTCAGCCGTGGATTGTCCGAGCGGAAGTGGTCGCGGCCCAACTACAAAATTCAGTTTGCAATTAGGTAGTCGTTTTCGCAAGGCAATCCGAGCCGCTTGGGCCAGCAGAATTCCGGCCAGACCGTCGGGAGCAGCCTCGGCCAGACAGCGAACCATGTTGTTTCGACCCATTCCCGGATCGATCAAGATGACCGTTGCTTCGGCCCGTAGCAAACCGAAAACCCAAGTCACAAATTCGATGCCCGGCGGCACCATCAGGCTAATTTTGGTTCCCGGGCTTACACCGCGGCGACGAACTCCAGCCGCAA
This sequence comes from Pirellulaceae bacterium, assembly GCA_040081565.1. Classification (GTDB taxonomy): domain Bacteria; phylum Planctomycetota; class Planctomycetia; order Pirellulales; family Pirellulaceae; genus BJ22. The sequence goes on along the minus strand of JBEBGH010000524.1, from coordinate 68 downwards.
TCTGATCGCAACGTCGATCCAACTCGCGAAAAGAAATCGTGCGGTACTTCAGGGGCGGGGATGCGAAT
>JBEBGH010000182.1:0-10621 GCA_040081565.1 Pirellulaceae bacterium | reverse complement strand
ATATGTTGTAGATAGCATAAGCGTGGCACCTCATGGCGAGATTTTGGGTTCACCGCATTTTCTTCATGGTTATACCAACCTTTGACATACGTTTTTATGCGCATTTTTACATGAAGAGAACTTCACAGAGTTCTGTTGGATTAGCGCAAAAAGGCACCCTTTTCCGCTAATTGCCTGACTTTTTTGACTTACGAGCATTGAAACTGGCAGATTAAAAATTCTCCATGAATTAAAAAAAATCCCCAAATCGAAAAAATTCCCCAAGCCCCTGATAGTCGCTGGCTTTCCCAGTGTTTACCCTGTCACGAAGTTGGAACGCGAAAAAATAAACGTCTGTTCGCAGAGAACACGGCAATTGTTTTCGTTTCCGGTCCCATTTCCAGTTTTGTAAAGGTATTGATCGATGAAAAAAATCTCAAAACGTTTTGGCCGAAAGAACGGATGCCCAAGGATGGTCAAGGCGACGAATCGACCGAATGTGAATCGACTCGGCTTCGAGACACTTGAAAGACGTCAATTGCTAGCGGTGACGACAGGATACAATTTCGACGTCCAGCAGGTTCTCGATGTGACCTTCGGAGAAAGTGAAGCAACCGCGACGAGTTTGTCTAACAATGGCATGGCAGTGGTTGCTAGCGATGCGCTCTTCCCCGATACCGGGGATCAGGACATCTTTTCCACGAGTCTCCAAAAGACGATTGGAGCGACACTTTTCAACGGTACGAATGCGTCGATCGATCAATTGGCGGATGGAAATCTGGTAATCGCGGCGCAGAAATCCGCTACCAATTCGATTCACTATACGCTCACGACTAGCGCAGGAGCATTTATTACAACCGCGGATCTCGCCGATCCGGCTTGTACCGATGCCGACGTTGCCGGTTTAACCGGCGGGCGGTTCGTCGTGGTGGCTGAAGATCTCTTTGGGGGATCGGACACGGACATTCGCGTCTTCATTCAAAACGCCGATGGATCATCCGTTACAACCTTTTGGGTTTTGGGAACCTCTGATCGGGACCTGAAACCTTCGGTTGCCGCGCTAGATAATGGCAATTTCGTGGTGGCTTGGCATCGTGAAGTGGGCAGTAACACTGAAGTATGGCACGCCATTTATGATCCGAATGGCGCAATCGTTCTCGCTCCCGCACAAATTGATGCTTTAGGAACGGTAAATCGCAATGTTGACGTGACGTCGACGTCAGGTGGCTATGCCTTGATTTATGAGGACAACGAATACGCCACCGGTACGGTGGATATTACCGTTTGGAATTTTGATTCCGTAGGCAATGCAGGAGCTTTTCTGAATGTTGCCAATCCATCCAATACCAATGACAATTCCGAAGATGCGAATCCGCGAGTAACCCGCCTGACGAATGACATGCTGGTTGTGGGCTGGGAAAATAACGCATTTGCTGACACGGACAATTTGATCGCGTTGTACGATCCAGCGACGAATAGCCAATTAGCCACGGCAAACGTCTCGGCTGGCGAAGTCATTGGGGACGATGTTGGCGACATGGCGATTGCCAGCACGTTCAATTCACGTGTCAATGTATTCCATACCAATTTTACGGATTCGGACGTCGATGGTCAGAGTTTCACCGCGAAACGAACTTCGACCGGCGACGCAGCCGATGACGTGATTGTCGGTGACGATCTGGTCGACTTCATGGTGGGAGGCAACGGCAACGACACGCTAACGGGTGGCAAGAGCGACGACACGCTCAACGGCCAAAACGGAGATGACACGCTTAACGGTGATCCCGGCCGAGATATCCTTATCGGCGGTGATGGTGCGGACACGATGGACGGCGGCGCGGGCAGCGACGCGGCCTTCTACACAAATTCACCTTCGGCGGTCTTTATTGATTTGTTATTCAACAATATCTCTGGTGGTCACGCGAATGGTGATGTACTTACCAACATCGAACGCTTAACCGGAAGTGCTTTTGACGACCTTTTGGGAGGTGGTAACGCCGACAACACTTTGATTGGTGGGGCAGGCAATGACGCCATTTTTGGAGACGATGGTAAAGATACGCTCAAGGGAGACGCTGGTACCGATACCATGACAGGCGGAAACGGTGTTGACACACTGCGAGGCGGCGCGGACGCTGACATTTTCAATTACGACGCTACAACTGAAAGCGGAGCCGGTGCCCCTAACCGCGATCGCATCGTGGACTTTAACAAAGCCGAGGGTGACAAAATCGATGTGTCCGATATCGATGGCCAGACCAGCAACGGGGGCTCAGTGGCTTTCACGACCTTTATTGGCAACGCTCCATTCACTGCCGAAGGTCAAATTCGTGCCATCCAAGTTGGAGCAGCGACCGTGGTTCAATTCAATACGACCGGAGCCGTTGGAGCCGAAATGGAAATCGTGCTGAATGGCTTTACGGCTGCGACGCTGGATATCAATGACTTCATCATTGGCTCGCCGATGCCTCCAATGATGATTTTTAATCCAGGCGAAACAGAAAATGATCTCGAAGTTGAGATGCAGGCCTTCGTAGCGAACGAACCGACACCGGTCAGCGCGGAAACCACGTTGAATAACCAAGCCGGTTCGATCACTTTCGACACGAACGACGCGTTGAGTGTTGCCGGAAATCAGTCCACTCAAACCGAGTCGGCTGCAAAATCTGATTTTGCGGTTTTGGATTCGGTGTTTGCTGGGTTGACTCTCTAAGACAATTGAACGGCCAAACAGCCGGTTGATTACCAGGATCGCGCCGCACGATATTCTCGTGCGGCAGCGATCCTTTTTTTTTCCCCCTCTTCGTCCTTTTCGTCCGTTCAGGCACTGCGGACAATACGAACACGCGGCGCAGGCAATTGAATGGCCTACAGAAAAGCCGAAAATGCAGCAATTATCACTTCCCGGGGGTACTGGATGGATGGTGGGACGACGGTCCGAATCAATGGGTGCGCCCAAGCTCAAAAAATAACTCAAATCCCTGATAGTATCTCGTTTTGCCAGAGATTAGCCTATCAGTAATTAGGAATTCGAAAAAAGGTCAGAGGTTGTCCGCGCCTTGGGCTAACTTCGGTTCGCGAATTCCCTTTTCCCATTTCTTATCGATTGAAGGTGTCAAACGATGAAAAAGTTATCTAGTCGTAGGGCGAAAAACAACGCAGCCAGCGCGAACCGACTTGGTTTTCAGATGCTGGAGAATCGACAACTGTTGGCGGTGACGACAGCCTATGGTTTGGACTTCCAACAGAATCTGGACCTGACCACCGCGACGTCGCAAGCAGCGGCGACTTACCTGTCCGACAATGGGATGGCTGTTGTCGGTACTCACTTAGGCAGCGTAAAACTAGACATCTTTGCCACAAATCTGGCAAAGACACCGGGGGCCGCTTCGATTACAGGAACAAATTCGTCAATCGACCAATTGGAAAATGGAAATCTTGTGATCGCAGCGGAAAACTCCGCTACGAATTCAATTTGGTATACGATCACAACGAGTGCCGGAGCCTTTGATTCATCGGGAGACCTGCTCAATACCGGTTGTACCAAAGCCGATGTTGCCGTCCTCACGGGCGGTCGCTTCGTCGTGGTGGCCGAAGATCTCGTCGGTGGATTGGACACCGATATTCGCATCTTCATTCGCAACGAAGATGGATCGGCCGTTACAGACTTCGCGGCAGTTGCAACCAACGCTCGCGATCTACAGCCGTCGGTTGCGGCACTGGACAATGGCAATTTTGTGGTGGCATGGCATCGTGAAGTCGGAGCTAACACCGAAGTTTGGAACGCGATTTATGATCCCAATGGTGCGTCCGTTTTAGCACCCGTGGTCGTTGACAATCTCGGCACGGTAAATCGCAATGTGGATGCGACCTCGAAAGCCGGCGGTTATGCCCTGGCTTATGAGGACAACGGATTCGGAACTGGAACCGTGGACATTGCGATTTGGAATCGTGATTTGGCGGGCATTGCTGGAACGTTTCTGAACGTAGCCAATCCAAACAACATCAACGATGGATCGAACGATGCGAATCCGCGAGTTATTCGCTTGTCAAACGACATGTTGATCGTGGGCTGGGAGAATAATTTCAATCCCAATACGGACAATTTCATCGCCCTATACGATCCGGCCACCAACGCCCGATTGGCCGTGGCTGGCGTTTTGGGAGGAGAGAGCATTAATGACGATGTGGGCGACATGGCCATTGCCAGAAGCTTTAATTCGCGAGTCAATGTCTTTCATACCAACCTGACCGATGGGGACGTAGATGGCGACAGCTTCACAGCTCGCAGAAGTTCGACCAGCAATGGAGCCTCCGATACGATTATCGGTGACGATCTAGTCGACCTCATGGTTGGGGGCGGGGGCAACGACACGCTGAATGGCGGTCGCAGCAACGATACGATGAATGGTGGAACGGGCCTTGATTCCCTTTTTGGTGGTCAGGGCAATGACATTTTGATCGGTGGGGCCGACGCAGACTTTTTGGAGGGCGGGATTGGCAGCGATGCCGTATTCTATGCCGCCTCGCCTGCGGCGGTAAACGTTGACTTACTATTTAACGTTAACCAAGGTGGCCACGCCGAAGCCGATAATCTGGTCAATATGGAACGGGTAACCGGCAGTGCATTTGCCGACACGATCAAAGGGAATAATCTCGACAATACCTTGATTGGCGGAGTCGGCATGGACAGCCTTATTGGTATCAATGGCAAAGACATTCTGAGCGGTGGAGACGACAATGACTTTTTGTTCGGAGGAAATCAACAGGATTCCTCGCGGGGTGGAGATGGCGCAGATACCTTCTACTTCACCGACATTCTTGAAAGCCTTGCAGGCGGAGCCAGCCGCGATCGGATTATTGATTTCACTAAGGCCCAAAACGATAAGATCGATGTGTCCAACATCGACGGAAAAACCAGCGATTTTAATTCCGTTTCGTTTACTTTTATTGGCAACGCCGCTTTCACCGACGAAGGGCAAATTCGTGTATTCCAACAAGGAGCGGCGACAGTTGTCCAGTTCAACGTCGCCGGTCTAAATGGAGCCGAAATGGAAATCGTGTTACGGAATTTCACTGCCGCGACTCTGGATATCAATGACTTTATCGTGGGCTCGCCAATCCCACCGATGATGATTTTTAATCCAGGCGGAACTGAGAATGATTCGGAACTTGGTGTGGCATTCGTCGATTCAAACCATTTGCCTTTGGTAGTGGAATACGTAGACGGATTGCAGAACCACGCCGGTTCCCTCACGTTTTTTTCCGGCGACTCGCAATTTGTTTCAGAAAACCAATCGTCTCGCAGCGAATCCTCATCGAATTCGGATCTTGGTGTTCTGGATTCGGCCTTCGCCGATTTAACGCTGTAAGCATGTGCAGGGTTTTATTGACCCGTTATCATCAATAGGATCGCGCCGTTTTGCTCATGCTGCGGTAGCGATCCTTTTTTGTTTGTTTGGCCGTGGAGTCGGGTGTGTTTGACTTGTGGACCAAGAACTGGCGACGGAAACGAATCCTCCGACAGCCGATTCCGGCACGCTGGCCGGAAATTCTTGCGAAAACTTTCTGGTATTGGCATGTTCTCACTCCCGCCCAGCAGGCACGTTTGCTTTCTCTGATTGCGATTTTTCTTCGGGAGAAAGAAGTTGTTGTTCCGGGGAATGTCAAAGATCCAGAGGGAGCCAAGGTCACGGTTGCGGCCGCGGCTTGCCTGATGCTGTTGGGCTTTGACGACTGGTATTGTTTCGACCGCATTACCACGGTGGTGTTATCTACACGGCCGATTGTCAATCAAATGCCGGTGCCCGGTACGCCTGGCGTTGTTGGTGACTTCCCAGCCACGGGTGTCTACACGTCCGGAAGCCCTGTGCAACTTAGTTGGCCGGACGTTGCCGAGGAATGCCGAGATCCCGCTTCGTATCAAAACGTCGTCGTGCATGAGTTTGCCCATCACATCGACGACCTGGATGGTTCGTTGGCTGGCGATCCTCCGTTCCCGTCAACCCGCTTGGTGAAATTATGGGAAGAAGTTTCGGCAGAAGAATTGGAGTTGCTGCAGCAGCAAACGGAACGCGGCGAAGACACTGTCTTGGATGCTTATGGCACGTCCGACCCCGTGGAGTTTTTTGCAGTGACTTGCGAATCTTTTTTTTGTAATCCAAACAGTCTGTACGAAAGCCACCCGCGGTTATTTAGTTTGCTGCAAACGTTATTTCGGCTTGATCCTCGTCAATGGTTTGAGGACGAACGTCCGTGAGTAAGCTCACGATCCGTTGTCGGTTCATTCAAAACGGGTCGCTGTAGCTGCGGCATTTTTGGCGGGTTACCGACGGTGGATGAAGGCGGTACATTTAAGGTGGCTTTGAACATCTGATTACTTTGAAAACGATTGGGTTTTTTGGTGGGCGAGATTGTTTCGACCGAACTGCAGGCCTTTCGGGCCATCGTCGAAGGGAGACTCGACCAGTATTTGACTTTTGATGCTGGCTGCCCTGAGCGTTTGGCCGCGGCCATGCGGTATTCGGTGTTGGCTCCCGCCAAGCGATTGCGACCGCTGCTGGTCATGCAAGCCGCGCGAACTTGCGGAGGCGACGTCGATCATGCGGTTCCTGCTGCTTGTGCCGTCGAGTTCATTCATACTTATTCGTTGATTCATGATGACCTGCCGGCCATGGATGATGACGACTTGCGTCGTGGGCGACCGACTTGCCACCGCGAATTTGATGAGGCAACGGCGATTCTGGCGGGTGACGCGTTGATTCCGCTGGCCTTTGAAGTTATTGCCAAGCATTCGGCAACTGCTGAGATCGCGGCCGCCTGTTGTCTTGAACTCGCTCGCGCAGCTGGAGCTACGCAGTTGGTGGGAGGCCAAGCCGATGATCTGGCGGCTGAATTCGCGGAAATTGATGTGTCCAAGCTTGAGCAGATTCACTTGCGAAAAACCGCCGCGATGATTGCCGTCAGTTTGAAATTAGGCGGTATTTGTGCGAAAGCCGACCGAAAACAGCTTGCTGACCTCGAAAAATTTGGAAAAAAACTCGGTCTGGCCTTTCAAATCACAGATGATCTGTTGGATTTAAGGGGCGAGCAAGACAAAATGGGAAAGAGGGTGCGAAAGGATAAAGGCCATGGGAAATTGACTTACCCGTCCGCATTAGGTTTGCAAGCCAGCGAAGAAAAAGCGAACCAATTGGTGGACGATGCCATATTGGCTGTGTCCGATTTTGGGGCAGCCGCCGGACCTTTGGTCGCTCTCGCTCGATTTGTTGTTTCACGAACAAGGTAAGAATCATGACGAAACTTCTTTCCACGATCCAATCTCCCATGCAGTTGCACGGAATGAATCCGGCGCAGCTTGCGCAATTGGCAGAGGAAATTCGCGAAACTCTGTGCAGCTTGCTCAGTATTCGCGCGGCCCACTTTGCATCCAACTTGGGTGTTGTCGAGTTGTGCTTGGCGCTGCATAGCACCTTTGATTTTCGCCGCGATCGGCTGATCTGGGACACAGGCCACCAGATTTATCCGCACAAATTAGTGACTGGGCGATACGACGAGTTTCAGACCATTCGCACGCGCGGCGGGTTAATGGGTTATCCGAATCCGAAAGAAAGCGAATACGACTTGTTCGTTACCGGGCATGCGGGCAGCAGCGTGTCCACAATGGTGGGTTTGCGGAGCGGCGATGACTTGATGGGTATCAAGGACAATCATTGCGTGGCGGTCATTGGCGATGGAGCCTTCCCGTCAGGAATTGTGTTTGAAGCGCTCAACAACGCGAACAGCCTCAAGAGCAAAATGCTGATTATCCTGAACGACAACGAAATGTCGATCTGCCCGCGGGTCGGGGGATTGGCAAGTTACATGGATCGATTGCGTTCCAATCCGTTGTATACGGGATTAAAGCAAGAGGTTGTGAATCTCCTCAACAAAGTGCCGGTGCTTGGCGATCCGACCGAACGATTGCTGGCTCAAATCAAGGAAGGAGTTAAGGCCGGACTTCACGGCGGAATGCTCTTCGAAGAATTCGGTCTCAAGTATTTTGGCCCGATCGATGGCCACAACATTCAACTGCTGAAGAAGTATTTGAAGATGGTTTCTGAAATCGACGGCCCTGTGCTGTTGCATGTGATCACCAAGAAGGGGCACGGCTTCGAACCCGCCGCTTCCGATCCGGTCTATTTCCACACGCCACCGATCTTCGAACGGCGCGATGGCGAAGTGATCATCAAAAAGAGCAGTTCCAAGGCCTACACGCATCACGCTCGCGATGCCATTTACGACCAAATGCGACACAACTCGCGTGTGACCGTCATCACGGCGGCGATGTGTCAGGGGAATGCTCTGGAACCAGTCCGCGAGTCGTTTCCGGACCGGTTCTTTGACGTTGGAATCTGCGAGTCGCATGCCGTGGCCTTTGCCGCCGGCCAAGCAAAATCTGGTCTGCGTCCGATTGTTGATATCTACAGCACTTTCCTCCAACGCAGCTACGATCAGATTTTCCAGGAGGTTTGCCTGCAGAACTTGCCGGTGACTTTCATGATGGACCGAGCTGGATTGACTGGTCCCGACGGCCCAACCCACCACGGCACGTTTGATGTGGGCTACATGCGGGTGTTTCCAAACATGGTGGTCATGGCTCCTGGAGATGCGAACGACGTCGGCGCGATGCTGGACTTCTCGTTGCAACATTCCGCACCATGCGGAATTCGATATCCCAAAGAAAACGCGGTTGAGATCCCTCGCGCGATTCAACCAGTGGAACTGGGGAAATCCGAAGTCATCCGCGAGGGCAAGGACGGGACGGTATTGGCATTTGGAATTCAACTTGCCGAGTGCTTGGCAGCGGCCGAAAAATTGCAAGAAGAAGGTATCAATATGCGAGTGGTCAATGCTCGCTTTGCTAAACCAATCGATCTCGAAATGGTGCGCCGCGCAATCGAAGAAACCGAATTTGTCGTTACCATTGAAGAAGGAATGCTGATCGGTGGTTTCGGCTCGGCAGTTCTAGAGGCTGCCAACGAAATGGGCCTGAGCACTCAGTTCATCAAACGATTGGGGATCCCAGACACATTCATCGAACACGGTGAGCGCAGCGAATTGCTGCGTGATCTCAAATTGGATCGAGTGGGAATCGCTCAGACTTGCCGCGAGATGTTTAACGCCAGTTCACCAAATCGATCTGTCTCTGGTCGCAATTAAAAAGGGGTCGGCATGCTGACTCCAGGGAAAGCGATCAAGCGTCCAAAGGTGATCTTGTTGGGCTCGCTGTCGGAGCGTTCGAGCTTCGCGAACTTGACGCAAAAGTTGATCGCCGAGATCGAACCGCACGTGAAGGTAGTCGGTCAATTCCTTGACGGTGAAGAAATTACCAGGCACGTGGTCGCGGATCTTGCGATTGTCTTCGGCGGCGACGGATCCATTTTGCGAGCGGCTCGACAGCTTGGCCGACATCAAATTCCCGTGTTGGGTGTCAATCTTGGAAAGCTTGGCTTTTTGGCCGATATCCAGCCAGCGAAAATTGTGGATGCACTTGCTAGCGTTGAGCGTGGCGATTTCAGGGTAATTGACCATGTGACCCTCGATTGCCACGTCTTCGTTGATGGCCACGATCAGCATCAGGAAATGGTGTTGAATGAAGTTGCAATTCTGGCCGGACCACCGTTCCGAATGCAAGAAATTGACCTTTACGTCGACACTCAACTTGCCGCATCATATCACGGCGACGGGCTGATTCTCAGCACGCCGGTTGGTTCGACCGCCCACAACTTGTCGGCGGGCGGTCCAATCGTCCGCAAGGATTTGGATGTCGTCGTCATTTCACCGATCAGTCCGCACACGCTTACGGTTCGCCCTGTCGTCGATCGTGCAGACCGTTCGTTCGAACTGGTGATCAATCATTCGAATGACACGTCCATGCTGGTCATTGATGGAAACGTCATCTGCCAGTTGACCCACGAACATCGGGTCCGAATTACTCGTTCGGCGACCAAGTTCAGTATGGTCGAGGTGGCGGCGAATAATTATTACCAAACACTTCGCGAAAAGCTCGGTTGGGGCGTCGGTTTTTCCACAAACCCAACCCACCGACGTTACACGAAAAAAAACAAATAACGATCCAGTTGACCCTTCACGGAGGAAACGCATGAAACGGATTTCGCTTGCAATTCTACAATTCTTAACTGTTGCCTCGCTGGTTGTTTCTCTGGCAACGCTCCAAGCTCAAAGCCCGCCTACGGACAAGAAATCTGGTAATGGCGAGACCGCGAAACTCGTGGAAAAAGCCGCCGAAAACGCGGTCAACAAGCAAAAGTTTCTCCTGCAGTACAAATTCAAAGCAGGCGACGAAATTCGCTGGAATGTTGAACACACCACCTCGACCAAAACACAAATGGCTGGCGAGTCGGAAGAAACGTCATCGCGCACTCAGACAACCAAGAAATGGAACGTGCTGTCAGCTGAACCTCGAGGAAATTTCCAATTCGAGCACATGATCGAGTCGCTGATGTTGTGGCAAAAGATTGGTGATGAAGAACCGATCGTAAACGACAGCCAACAGCCAGAAAAAGGAACGCCACCAGAATTTCAGGAAATTAAAAAATCGGTCGGCACGGTAGTTTCAACGATCACCGCGCGACCCGAT
>JBEBGH010000523.1:0-2808 GCA_040081565.1 Pirellulaceae bacterium | reverse complement strand
CTATTGACGAGGGTGGGTTTTTTCGGTAAACTTCTCGGATTCGAGTTTTTGGAGAGGCTGAAATGCCACGGGCAGCGAGAGCAGAAGTGTTTGATCCGGAGGAGGTTTGCGTGGTGCATGCCGTTCAAAGGTGCGTGCGGCGAGCGTTCTTGGCGGGGAGCGATGCGGTTTCCGGCAGGGACTTTGAACACCGACGCGAGTGGATACGTCGGCGACTGGAGGTGCTTGCTTCGGTCTTCGGCATCGATGTGCTTACCTATGCGATCCTTTCGAGTCACATGCACTTGGTGCTGCGAACCCGGCTCGATGTTGTGGCGACTTGGAGCGATCGCGAGGTCGCGGAACGCTGGCTAAGACTCTTCCCCGGCCGCCGCCTTGACGAGTACCTGGGCCAGCCGACGGAAAACGACATTGAAGCCCTGGCCGGCGACTCGAAACGGCTCGAAATCATCCGCATTCGGCTGGCCGATATCTCGTGGTTCATGCGATCGGTGAGCGAGCCGATAGCCCGGATGGCGAACCGCGAGGATGAATGCACGGGCCGCTTCTGGGAAGGCCGCTTCAAGGCCCAGCGGATCATGGACGAAGCGGGCTTGCTCGCTTGTTCGATGTACGTCGACCTCAATCCGATTCGCGCGGCAATGGCCGAAACGACGGAAACCAGCGTGCACACTTCGGCCTTTGATCGAATCAAGGGGCTAAAGGGAGAAGAAGTCCCGTCGGTGGCGGTCGATCTGAAACCGCTGATTCAAGCCGAAGCCGCCGCAGAAATCAAAACGACTTCGGTCGCCGATCGCAAAAAGAAAATCGCGGCCCGCAAACGTCAAACCGGTAAGCGAATCTTGCGCGACGCTTGGCTTGCTCCGCTGACGATCAACGAACGAGAACGCTCGACGCCCAAGCCCAGCCGCTCCGGCGTCCGCGCGAGCGACAAGGGCTTTCTCTCGATGGCTTTGACGGACTACATCAAACTCTTGGACTGGACGGGTCGCCAGGGGCGGAAGGACAAACGCGGCAAAGTCCCGGCTCAAGTGGCTCCGATCCTGTCTCGGCTAGGAATCGACAGCGGGATGTGGTGCGATCTGGTGTGGAACTTCAAGAAATATTTCGGCCGCAACGCCGGTTCGCCAGCGAGCCTGAAAGAAGCCGCCGCTCACTCCGGTCGCCACTGGTCTCGCGGCCAACGGGCAGCACAAGCGTGTTTCTGCGATGGATAGATTATTTACAGCAGCGATGATTCTTTTGGCACATTAAAAAGGTCCATCACGGTTTAGTGTGGGTCAGTCTCGCCCGAAGGGCAATTGAATGGCTTCTCAATTCGAGGAAGTCGCAAATTGTCGGAAATTCACCAACTTTCACTTCTAATGGGGGGTTTTCGGTTTTCTGGCACCCACATAAAACCTCGAAGGACCCATTAAAAGATGCGTCGAACCTGCCTCTCCAGCGTCATAGTTTCCGTGGACGATTGGCCATCACCGAAAGGTTGTGGAAACCCCGTTGGGGTTCATAGGCTTTTGGGGGGTAATACCCAGCGTGCGCTGCGCGACGCTGGGCTTTGGAGTTAAACGCCTTCGGCGTAAAACAATATCCGGGGCCATGCATTGAGGGATGCGTGTGGTGCAAAACACCCTGTGTGCGCTGCGAGTCTCTGGGCTTTGGAGGTTACTGCCTTCGAAGTAAACAATAGCAATAGCGCGTGCGATGAACATTATCGCGTTCGATGGAAATCACGCGTGCGGTGTAAAAACTCATCGTGCGCTATGCAACGCTGGGCTATGGACACAACACTACGGCGTGATCGGACATAAACGAGGCGAACAACCACTATGCGATATCGGCAGGCTTTTTGCCAACAGAAACCGTGGGAGCTATGATTTCACATTCGCGCAAGTTATTTTGGCGATGCTTCGTTGTAGGCCTTTCCAAACGGTGCATGAGAATTCCCGCGAGAAACCTGGTAATGTTTTTCAAAGCGCCAGGTGTTGCGATTCAAATTGAAAACCATCCGGTTGTGACTTGATGACAAACGAAAGACGTGATGGAGTGAGGCAATTGCGATCCAAGTTTTTTGGCTCCGCCAATAAGCCTGCCGACAATGCGTCGTTCATTGGGCTGTTGATCGCCAATTTCTTGCCGATTGTGCTGGCTATTCTGTTTCGTTGGAAACTGGATGGCGTCGTCCTGCTGTATTGGTGGGAAAACGTCGTCATTGGATTTTGGGCCATCGCCCGAATGGCCTTGGCCGCGGAGACGTCAACGGTCCCAGAAGGATCTCAAGCCACTGCCCTCCGCAACGGCGTTTTGATTGCTTTCTTTTGCATTCACTATTACTTGTTCTGTTTCGTTCACGGAATCTTTTTGACAACTTTTTTTTCCAGCTTCTTTTCCGAAATAATCAGCGGCACCCGCTTTCCCGATTTTGACAGTTCCGGTCCGCCCTTATTTCCATTTTCCGAGATCTTCGGTGGATTCTTTAACATTGGCCCAGGTGGGGCAGTGGCGATCTTTGGATTGATGATCAGCCACGGACTTTCGTTCGTCAGAAATTATTGGAGGTCAGGCGCCTATCGTAAGGCATACGCGGAACTCGAAATGTTTCGCCCTTACGGACGAGTCACTTTGCTTCACGTGTGCATTATTGCCGGAGCCTTTGGGGCCTTATTTTTCGGTGCGCCGCTGACTTTGGTCGTCTTGTTGATGTTGGGCAAGACCGCGATTGATGCGAAAGTCCATTTGATGTTCCATGGGCAAGCCTACTTCGCGAAACGAGACCGATCGCCGGGCAAGAACGCAAAGTCTAAAGAATAG
>JBEBGH010000181.1:0-10653 GCA_040081565.1 Pirellulaceae bacterium | reverse complement strand
CTCGAAAAAAACAACGCCGCACTGGAGTCCTGGGAAGAGTCCCCCAATATCAAGTTCGAAGAGTTTACTCGCGCAGTCAGTTTGGGGCTGTTCGATTATTTGCGAAAGAGCCACTCCCGCGGGTTCGTCGTGTCCCTCAGCGGCGGTGTCGACTCCGCAGCGGTCAGTGTTCTGGTCTGGGTACTGACGAAATTGGCAATCCAAGACTTAGGTGTTGCCGGGTTTGCAAAAGCACTCGGGCGACCAACCAGCGATTTTCAAGATCCGGCAAATGTCGTTGCTCAATTACTTACGACCGTTTATCAAGCGACTCGCAATAGTTCCGAAGTCACCCGCGATGCTGCCCAATCGGTGGCCCAAGCCATCGGGGCGACTCACCACGAGTGGAGCGTCGACGACATCGTCGAACTCTATAAGTCTCGGGTTGGCGAGGCGATCGGTCGAGAACTCGAATGGAAGACCGATGACATTGCTCTGCAAAATATCCAAGCCCGCGTGCGATCCCCCGGTGCGTGGATGTTGGCGAACTTAAACGGGACGCTCTTACTCGCGACCAGCAACCGCAGCGAAGTGGCCGTGGGTTACGCGACGATGGATGGGGATACCAGCGGCGGACTCAGTCCGATCGCCGGGATCGACAAAGCCTTCTTGCGGAAATGGACCGAATGGATGGAAACGTCGGGGCCTGTTGGGCTTGAGCCTATTCCCGCGCTTGCGAAAGTCAATCGACAGGCACCCACCGCTGAATTGCGACCATCGACATCAAAACAAACGGATGAAGACGACCTTATGCCTTACGAGGTCCTGGACAAGATCGAGCGCTATGCAATTCGCGATAAACTGATGCCGCTTGAGGTCTTTCAACACTTGCAATCGCAATGTACGACGATCCCGGCAACCGATCTGGCGAAATGGACGATCAAGTTTTTTCGTTTATGGTGTCGCAATCAATGGAAGCGAGAACGCTTCGCTCCGTCGTTCCATCTGGACGAATCCAGCCTGGACCCCAAAACCTGGTGTCGATTTCCGATTTTGTCCGGCGGTTACGAGTATGAAATTGAGTTGTTGCAAAAACACGTTACCGAAACTCAACTGAAGAAATCATGACTCCCGCCATCGATAAGATCTTGCTCTCGGCTCGAGAACTTCGACGAACGATCGTATTTCCAGAAACCGACGATCCGCGCGTGATTGAGGCGGCTCAACGAATCGCCACACAGAACCTTGGGATACCACTGCTCATCGATCCTCCTTCGAATGTGCAGTTGCCTCCGGAGATTCAGACCATATCAACCGGCGATCTTGCGGTCCGCGACGCCTGCGCAGCCCAACTGTTTGAAAACCGCAAACACAAGGGACTTTCCCGCGAGGCTGCCGAGATTGCGGTTACCGAGGACCGCCTGATTTTCGCTGCCTTGTTGATTCGTATCGGTCGCGCCGATGCGGGCGTCGCTGGCAGCCTGGCAACCACTGCCAGTGTCATCCGCGCGGGCCTTTACGGAATCGGAACTCCACCCACCAGCAAACTTGTCTCCAGTTTTTTCATGATGCAACTGCGGGATGGTCGTGCGGTCACGTTTGCCGATTGTGGAGTCGTGCCCGATCCGAACGCCGAACAGCTGGCAGAGATTGCCGTGACTGCGGCCGAAAACCATCGACGGCTGACAAGCGAAGAACCACGTGTAGCGATGCTTTCCTTCTCAACGCGCGGTAGCGCCGACCATCCGCGTGTCGACAAAGTTCGTCAAGCAACTCAAATCGCTCAACGCTTGAGGCCGGCAATGGCAATCGACGGGGAGTTGCAATTTGATGCCGCATTTGTTCCTAGCGTGGCCGAACGCAAGGCCCCGAACTCACGCGTCGCGGGTCAGGCAAACGTTTTTGTTTTTCCGGACCTCGACAGCGGAAACATTGCGTACAAGATCGCCGAACGGATTGGCGGCGCAGCGGCGTTTGGTCCAATCGTCCAAGGGTTGCAACAGCCGTTCATGGACCTTTCGCGCGGTTGTTCGATCTCAGACATCGTCAACGTCGCGGCGATTGCCGCTTGCCTGACTCAGACCAATCGATAACGGTTGGCTATTCCTTGGCGACGTCCAAGATGGTCGCACCCGCGGCTGGAAAGACCTCAAAGGCTTGCGCGGTGATACCCGTTTTTTCTGCATAGGATTGTGTGATCTTGTCCTGCACTTCAGCCAAATGTTCGCGGCGAACGAGGCTAATGGTGCTGCCGCCAAAACCACCTCCGGTCATTCGCGAACCGATTACGCCGCCTGAGGCAACGAGCCCACGCGCATGGTCAACCAACAGATCCAGCTTCGGACAACTCACCTCGTAATCGTCTCGCAGCGAAGCATGGCTGGCGAACATGTGACACCCAACCGTCGACCAGTCTTGCAATTCAATTGCTTTCGCAGTCATCAACACCCGCAGGTTTTCACTGACCACATGTCGGGCGCGACGAAACAGGACTTCTGGCAACTTGTGTTGCCTGGTCTGCAATGTCTCCCCATCTAACTCTCGCAGGCTTGCCACGCCCAAGGCCTCGGCCGCAAGGCGACATTCCTCACGTCGACGCGCGTATTCTCCCCTGGCCAACTCATGTTGCACCCCGCTGTTGACGAGCAGCAACGTAAGTTCAGGTGTCTGGCGGGGGATGTTTTGGATGGTCTGAGTCCGACAATCAATCTGCAGAAAATTTCCCGGCTCGGCGCAGGCCACACAAAGTTGATCCATGATCCCGCAAGGCACGCCGGCAAATTCGTGTTCAGCGCGTTGACACAAGCGTGCCAGCTCAGGCCTCGAAAGTCGTGAGCCGACCAGCTCCTGCACGAGCAGCGCAACTGCGACCTCCAGGGAAGCACTACTAGAAAGGCCCGCTCCGACGGGCAAGTTGGAATGCACCACCAAATCAACTGGCGGAATACTAAACCCCAGTTGCAGAAATCCTGCACAGACTCCTCGCAAATATCGACTCCAGCCTTCCCCTTCTACCGGAGTCTTAGTCAGCTCGAGCCTCGCCAACTCGGCGGCGTTCGTCGAATAACAATGCCATGCGTCAGCCGGTCGATGGCGGTTGATCGCTGCTACCACGACGGTGTGGCGATCGATGGCGAAAGGCATTACGAAGCCATCGTTGTAATCGGTATGCTCGCCGATCAAATTGACGCGGCCTGGTGCAAGAGAAATCCATTCTGGCCGTGCGGCAAAGTGGTCACGGAAAATCGCGAATGCTTCTTCAGTCAGCTTTCGCGTCGCCTCAGACCATCCGGCGGTTACTCGGCTCGAGATTAAACACGGATTGAGTGAATCCATCAGGTGCTTTTTGACAACGAAGAACTGACAATTGCTTCGTCCACATTGTAGCACCGGCCGGTATTGAAACGTGTTTCAAAAATGTTAGCGTAGGGGCGCAAGGCGCCGTACCGCTACTAATAATTGAGTTTTGAAACTCGTTCTTAGTCTTTTGACACTTCGGTATTCATTTGCAAGAAGTTTTTCATACGGCTTAGAACGCCTTTGTTTTTCTTGCCTTCTTCGACTCGGCGCGAGAGTTCCCGTTCGCGTTGGCTGATAATTGCCGCTTTTTGTTCGATTTGGGCACGCTCGTGGCTGATCTTGGCCCGTTGAATCGAAAGTTCAATTTCGGTCTCGCGGAGCATTTCCTGCAAACGCTGTTTGAGGGCGGCGATTTCGTTGATGTCTTCTGCCGTTACACCCGGCATATCCTCGAGATCCACCAAGGTCTTATCGATCGCCGTTGTCGAGCTAATGACCTCTTCCACGGCCTCCGGTGTTTTTGTTTCGTCTTCGATGGCGTTCAGCATCTTTGCCCGCTCGGCTTCCCAGTTGCTCAAGAATGCCATGGTCGACAAGCCAGTAGAATTGTCGGATTCACCGGGTTCATCATCTCTTGCTTTTGACCCCACGTCGGTGAACGCGGGCTGAGCCATCGACTGATTGCGAACTGCTTGCTCTAATTGTGGAAGGTAGTTTGACAGGTCGGTGACCTTCCGCTCGATTGCCTGTAATCGCCGCTCGACATCCGCCAATCGGTTGGCGTGATCCGGGGTGGTTACCTCTGCCTTCGCTTCAATTTCCGGTTGAAACTGATCCAACTGTCGGAGGCTCGCCAACAGCTTGTTTAGGTCAACTTGTTCAGGTGCTTCAACGACTTGGCAGGCAGAGCTTTCAACGGCATCCCCTTCAACGGCATCATTTTTGACGATATCTCTTTCGATGACATCTCGTTGATTGCGGTTGCGTATTTTTCTTTTCGATCCCATTCCTGCACGACCTAGTCCTGGGCCTTGTGTCAATGAGTGACCAAGTGCACCGGTGTGAAAAAGATTCGGCCTAGATTTTAGACCCTGTATTATTTAGGTCGCGTTTTCGGCTGCGGCAAGGAAATAATTAAAGCATGCCAGTTGCCAAAAAAAGTCTGAACGAATAGTTTGGCGGGGCTCCGGACAAAACGTTACAATCGGAGCATTGCAAACGAATCTCATAACTGGACCGGTTCAGAAATGTCACTTGATGTGCCAACACGCCCATTCGCACACCTTCACTGTCACAGCCACTACAGCCTGCTCGATGGGGCCAGCTCGATTGGCCGCCTGATCCAACGGACCAAAGACCATGGGATGAACGCCCTGGCGATCACCGATCACGGCAATCTGCACGGTGCCTTGGAGTTTTACAAGAAAGCAAAAGAAGCCGGCATCAACCCCATCATTGGCTACGAAGCCTACATCACCTCCGGCAGCCGCTTCACACGCCGCAGTGAGTCACGCGAGCAGACCTATCACCTGACATTGCTGTGCCAGAACAAAACAGGATT
Source organism: Pirellulaceae bacterium (assembly GCA_040081565.1). Lineage (GTDB taxonomy): Bacteria > Planctomycetota > Planctomycetia > Pirellulales > Pirellulaceae > BJ22. The sequence goes on along the minus strand of JBEBGH010000181.1, from coordinate 5,813 downwards.
CAAAAACCTGGTGCGATTGGCCTCGGCCGCCAGCCTGGAAGGATTCTATTTCAAACCGCGGATCGACAAGGAATTGCTGGAGCAGTACAGCGAAGGACTGATCTGCCTCAGTGGGTGTGTCAGCGGCGAACTGAGTCAGCGATTGTTGTCCGCACAACCGAGCGGCATGGAAGATTACCTGAAGGCTGCTGGCGAGGTCGCCGGTTGGTTCCAAAATATTTTCCGTGATCGGTACTTTATCGAAATCATGAACAACGGTGTCGACGTGCAGCGAATCGCCCTCGAGGGCTCCGTGGACCTCGCTCGCCGCATGGGTTTGCCTTTAGTTGCGACCAGCGATTGCCATTATGTCGACCCCGAAGATGCCGACGCTCAAGACGTGATGCTGTGCATCAACACGGGACATATTCGCACCGACGCCAAACGAATGCGAATGGACGGCCAACAATATTTTCTCCGCAAGCCCGACGAAATGTACGCCAAGTTTCCCGGCTTGGACGATGCGGTTGCCCGTTCACAAGAAATCGCGGACTCGGTAGATATCGATTTGGAACTGGGAAAACGACACTTCCCCGTCTTCAAACTTCCGCCAGAAAAAACTCCCGAAGAGAAACTGCGCGAACTGTGTTTTCAAGGCTTGCACGAACGCTACGGCAGCAATCCGGAAATGTGCGTCGATGGTAAACTAGCGGACGTTCTCATCAATCGCATGGAACGCGAACTGGATGTGATCAACAAATTGGGATTTGCCAATTACTTTTTGATCTGTTGGGATTTCGTCAATTACGCTCGCTCGATCAAGGTACCGGCCACGGCTCGTGGCAGCGGAGTCGGCGCGCTCGTATGTTACGCGCTGTATCTCAGCCATGTCTGTCCGATTAAGTACGGTCTGCTGTTTGAGCGTTTCCTCGACGAGAATCGGTTGGAAGCCCCCGATATCGATATCGACTTCTGCCAGGAGCGACGCGGCGAGATCATCCGCTATGTGAAGGAAAAGTATGGCGAAGAAAATGTCGCGCAAATCGGCACTTTCAATACGATGGCTGCCAAAGCGTCGATCAAGGACGTCGGTCGCGCCCTCAACTTCCCACTGGCTCGCGTGAACCAAATCACCGCGCTGGTGCCAACTCGCCCGGGAATTTCCATCCAAAACGCGATCGACGAAGTCGACGAGCTGCGCAACCTGTACAAAACGGATGGTGAGGTCCGCGAAATTATCGACTACGCCAAGAAACTCGAAGGACTCGCGCGTAACATCGGGACCCATGCCGCCGCCGTGGTGATCGGCGACAAACCCTTGATCGAATACGTTCCGCTCTGCCGCGTCTCCGGCAAAGACGACGTGATCACGCAATGGGCAATGGCCGATGTCGAAGCCGCTGGCTTGTTGAAAATGGACTTTCTCGGCCTGCGAAACTTGACGATCCTCAGTAACGTCGTCGACATCATCGAGCAGACGCGAGGGGAAACCGTCGATCCGATGAAATTTCCTTTGGATGACAAAAGCACATTCGCCCTGCTGCAGCGCGGGGAAACGAAAGGCATCTTCCAGTTGGAAAGCGGCGGCATTCGCGACCTTCTGCAAAAGATGAAGCCCGACCATTTCCGCGACATCATCGCCACCAACGCCCTTTATCGACCGGGGCCTCTCGAGGGCGGGATGGTCCAGCAATACGTTGAAGTAAAAAATGGCCGACGCAAGGCCGAGTATGTACACCCCGTTCTCAAAGACATCACCGAGGAAACCCACGGCGTGATGGTTTACCAGGAACAGGTGATGCAAATCATTAACCGCCTCGGGCAAATCCCGCTCGCAGCCGCGTACACTTGCATCAAAGCGATCTCCAAGAAAAAAGAAAAAATCATCGCGCAAAACTACGACCAGTTTTTGGCTGGGGCCGTCGCGCAAGGAATGAAGAAGAGCGACGTAGAATCGCTGTGGGGCATGATCCTCAAATTTGCAGGCTATGGCTTCAACAAAAGCCACTCGACGGCGTACGCACTGGTCTCGTATCAGACGGCTTACCTCAAGGCTCACTATCCTGTCGAGTTCATGGCCGCGCTGCTGACCGGCGACATTCCAGGACGGAACTTCTCTCGCAAGGATTCGCTTGTCGAGCACATCGAAGATTGCCGCCGGATGAACATCGAGGTCGTTCCGCCTTGTGTTAACAAATCCAACACGTCCTTTACCGCGCTCGACGGCAAAATTTACTTCGCCCTTTCCGCGGTCAAAGGCTGCGGTGGATCGGCGGCCGACGCGATCATTTTCGAACGCAAGAAAAACGGGCCTTTCAAAAACCTGTTCGATTTTTGCGAACGAGTCGAAACGAGTTTGTGCAACCGCGCGGCAATCGAAACACTGATCAAAGCCGGAGCGATGGACTGCTTCGGCTGCAAGCGATCCCAACTCTTGGCCGGGCTCGACCGCGCCCTCCAATCCGGTGTCGCGGCTCAGGCTGATCGACGCGCCGGCCAACTGAACTTGTTTGGCGGTGACGATGAAGACGACGGAGCAACTGACGCCACGCAACTGTTGCCGGACATGCCCGAACTCGACGAACGAGAACGCTTGTCGGCCGAAAAGGAAGTCCTTGGCTTCTACCTCACCAGCCACCCGCTGTCGCAATACATGGAGCGGCTAAAGAAATGCTGTCAAATGACAACCGCCGACATTGCGAACTGCAAAGATCGCCAAAAGGTCGTGGTTGGCGGCATGATCGCGTCGATCAAATTCTCAAATGTTTCCAAAGTCCGCGAGGCCGGAGCACCCACTCGGTATGCCATGTTCGATCTCGAGGATATCGACGGCGCGATCCGTTGCATTCAGTGGCCGACGCAATTCGCCACACATGGACAATATGTTGTCGCTGATGCGGTCGTGGTCATTCAGGCCACTGTCGATCGTCGTGGAGGTGATGAAGCCAACTTGATTGTTGAAAAAATTGTTCCGCTTGATCAATTGTCCGATTCGCTCACCCAGGGGCTCGTCGTAACCGTCAATGAATCCCGCCACGGAGAAAAAGGGCTGAAAGATGTCTACGAAATTTTGCGCGGGTATCCGGGCAAGCGTCGATTGGAACTTAAATTGGTTTTGGACGATGGCTCCGAGGTCAAACTCCGCTCGGATGTCAAAGTCGACGTGACCAAGGATCTCTGCTCCCGCCTCGAGCAATACTTGGGTACAGGAACCGTTGAAATGCTCGTCGGCAATGCCGCGCTTTAGTCACGCGTTGGAATATTTCAGGATTTACATGCCTCGTCGTTGTTATGTCTGTTTGCTGATTTTGTTCGGTCTGTTTCTGGTCGCCTGCGAGATCCAGTCCGCACGGCCCGTGGCAAAACTGGAGTTTTGCAATAAGGTCACTGGTCGAATCACGCTGGATGGCGAACCCCTGGAATACGCTCGCGTGCTGTTTATCCCGGTGGTTTATGCCATCGACGAACGCCAAACCCTGCCGCTGGCTTCGGGAGTCACTGACCAGGACGGGCGATTTGAATTAAGCCACAAACGTGGCGAACAAAATTCGCCTGGAGCTGCACTCGGGCTGTATTCCGTTTTGGTCAGCAAGCCCGTAGCGCCGCTTGAGACGAAGGAGCCCGCTCAACCAGAAGAATCGAAGGCCAAAGAAAAACTTGGCCCGAATCAGGTAATGGTAACCATTCAACCGGATCAGATCCCGGAACGATACAACTTAAAGACCACTCTGCAAGCCAAGATCACTTCCGCATCAGCTCAGGAATTTGAATTCGAGCTGAAGAAGAAACCTTAACCCTGTGTTTGCAACTCGTTGGCGACCGTTGCTGACTCGGGGCTTGATTCCAAGGTCAACATGGGCAAGGGCATGAGGTAGTCGCCTGCGTTCTGCAATTGAGCGTTGCTGCAACCCGACAAGTAAAACTGGCGTGGTTCCTCCCGCGAAAGGCACAATCCCAGGAATCGGTCGCCACTTACAAATCGAATCGGGCTGACCACGCGACGCGATCGGATACCCTTGGAGTCCAGGTACTCGAACTCGATTACCAAATCGTCGGTGTTCTGCAATGCCTGACGCACGACCTGTCGGGTTCGCAAATTTTCTCGCTTGGCATCCGTTTCGAAATGGCTCATAAAGACTCGGTTTTTTGAAGTTGGGTTTCGGTTCTTGATTCGACGTTTGAATTATCGATGAGCGGCAGACACGTTAGGTCAACAATCTGAACAGGACTGCAAGCGTCCGTGAATTGACAGCGTTCACTGGGTGTAAATCGTGGGCTTTTTCTGCATAATGCCTTAGACCTATCCCCAAAGGGGTCTGACCCGGGTCTGACCCTCTCTGCCTTTCCAAGGGTCTGACCCGGGTCTGACCCCTTTTGGGATAGCCAGCCAACCCCTGATGAAGAGTGCCAGCTTGGCCCAGGTTACAGTCGAATTGACCACCAACGTGGCGACGCGTGCGATAAGTCCTCCAGTACCATTTTTTGCCAAAAGGTTTTAATGAACCACGATTTGATTCCACCCAAAAAACCATTTTCATACGAAGGCCCCGGTGCGGCTTGGGTTTGTCTGTTGATGGGCTGGATTGGTTTGACTTGCCTGCAGTACACCATCGAGTTTGGGCCGTCCATCACGTTGAATCGGCATGCGGAAAACGAATTCCTGGCTGAGAATGCTCACCGCCTGTTGGAACAACTTTTTCTGGAGTCGAAACCGCACACGGTCGGCAGCGAAGCCCACAGTGTCCTGCGCAACCAAATCATCAATCAACTCAATGATTGGGGCTATGACGTCGAGATTCAGGAAACTCAGGCGCTGACGCGTCGTTACCAACCGCCGGGCGAAGAAAATATGGTGCCCCTCAATAACATCATCTTCCGCTTGAACGGAACGGCACCGGACGCGGCAGCCAATACTATTTTGCTGTTGTCGCATTACGACTCGACTCCGTTGGGACCAGGAATTTCTGACGACGCGGTCGGGTTTGCGGTTTGGTTGCAAATTGCCCGACAGTTGAAACAAGGTCCGCCGCCGCGCAACAATCTGGTGTTCTTGATTACCGACGGGGAAGAATACGGTTTGCTTGGCGCAGAAAAATTCGTGGCAGAACATTCGCTGGCGAAAGAAGTCGCCTTGGTCGTCAATCTGGAGGCGCGGGGCACCAGTGGCCGAAGTCTGATGTTTCAAACCGGCCCGCAAAATCGCTGGCTCATTTCGCTGATGGGACAAACCCTTTCGCGTCCTGCTACGTCTTCGCTGTTTCAGGAAATCTACAAACGTCTGCCGAACGACACAGACTTCACGGTGTTCCTACGGAACAAGAAGCAAGGTTACAACTTTGCCTACATCGGGGATGCCCAAAACTATCACACCCCGAATGATGATCTGGTGAATACCAGCCTGAGAAGCCTGGCCCATCACGGACGCAATGCTTGGGAGCTGACCAATGTTTTGGCTAATCGGCCGCTGGAATTGAACTCGACAGGCGACGCGGTGTACTTTGATCTTTGGGGCCGACGATTGATTTGGTGGCCCGCGGATTGGACGATTCCGGTAGCGGGAGTGTCTTTTTTGTTGGCCCTAATTGGTTTTGTGACGCTGCGCCCATCGTTGCTGGCCGAACAGCAACGGATCAAGAACCTCTGGACCTCACCTGTCGCGTTTTCGATTTCGGTTTGTATGGGCCTTTGCCTGTTGGTTGTCGCCATGCACTATGGACTGCGATTCGAAAAAGCCACACAGGTTCAATTTCCCAAGTCTGGTTTTGGGCTGGCCGCGGGGTTGTGGGGCGGTGGCATCGCGATCGCTTTGGCGATTTCTACTTGCTTTCATGTCG
>JBEBGH010000522.1:0-2829 GCA_040081565.1 Pirellulaceae bacterium | reverse complement strand
TGGTCGTATGGGGGAACAAGGATCGCTCCCGTCTCGGCTTCGACTCGAGCTGCGGTCGCCTCTCGATCCGCTTGGTTGGGCTGACACGGCACGACATTGCCACCGTATTCGATGACTGCATCTCGTTTTACTGCGATCGAATTGGTCGGCATGATGATCGTCGCCGTCGTGCCAAACATCTTGGCGGCCAGAGCCAAAGCGCCAGCATGATTCCCGGAACTGTGGGTGACCACACCCCTTTTCAATAAGTCCGGGCGCATCGCCGCGAGGGTGTTGCAGGCACCTCGAAATTTGAAGGCTCCAGCCTTTTGCAAATTTTCGCATTTGAAGAATAACTGGTGTCCGGCAATCGAATTCAGTTTCGAGCAAGTGCTGACGGGAGTCCGCAACGCGTAGGGCGCGATCCGTTTTGACGCAGCCACGACTTCGGAGAAAGAAACGCCATCCAAAACCGTCCGATTCGTCAAAACATCTCCGACCGCCATCATTAATCCCCGCAAACCGGAACTCTGAAAAATTATCAATGAACCAATTTTAGAGCCAACCGGTCCAAAACAAAACATCGCAGGCCTTCGAATTTTTCATTAGCCTCACCCAAAAAAGTTGGCAATGTGCCATAATGAATCAAGGTAACCAGGAAAAATGATGAATACGACTGAATTAATGACCGAGGCAACCAAAGGATCTCGAGTGACTGAATCCCAATCGTCCACCGGCAAACGAACGACACCCGCAACCAGCTTGGAATTGGCAATTGCCTCCGCACAGACCGCACAAGCAAACAATGGACGAGACATCGTGATCCTGGACATGCGAAACGTGACAGCGCTGTTCGACTATTTCGTTATCGCCACCGGAACCAGCCAGCGTCAAATCTCAGCAATGAGCGATGAAATACAATTCAAGCTCGAAAAAGAGCTGAACGACAAACGCTACAGCAATCATTCGGTCGACCGATCCAACTGGATTGTTCTCGACTACGGAACCGTCGTGATTCATTTGTTCGACGAAGAATCCCGTCAGTTCTACAGCTTGGAAGCATTGTGGGGTGACTCGCCCAGGGTCGAGTGGGATGTCTCCACTAAACCTCAGTCACCCGAGAATACTTAAAATCTTTTCGCTGCAGACGAGGCTATCAATGGAAGTTCAATCGCACCAACAATTGGCCGGACAGAAGTGTAAACCTTGCGAAGGCGGCGTGGATGCATGCCCGCTGCCTTTGGCCAAAAAGCAAATTGAGAATTTGCCCGGTTGGAAATTGACCCACGATGGAAAGCGAATTCGCAAAGACTGGCGAGTTGCTAATTTCCTCAAAGGGTTGGCAATGTTTTCCGAAGTTGCCGATATTGCGGAGGCGGATGCCCATCACCCCGACCTCCATTTGGAGGGTTATCGCAATGTTTGGATCGAACTGTGGACCCATGCGATTGATGGTTTGAGCGAGAATGATTTTATCCTGGCGGCCAAGATCGATCGCATCGCCGAAAAATACGCAAAATAATCGGCCAAATTCGCGTCTTGTTAAGCTATTCCGATTGCGTGAAGTCTCGCGAAGAATCCGTGGGCTCCCATCCTGCTGTTTACTCAACTCGTAACGCAAATTCCTGATCTCCGCATCGTACCGCGAAGTTACGAAATACAACGCGTTCCCTTTATTCCTGTCGATACAGACGCAAGGGTTGTTGCTGATAAGCACGATCCAACACCTAGATCAGTTACAGGGATACGGGTCAATGATGCAAAAGTCAAAAATTCGACTAGCCTTCGAAGTCGCCGGAGTCACCTCCTTCCTTCTCCTCACCAGCGGCTGTTGCAACGGACGATTCGCCATCGTGCGCAATCAGCGAACTCAATGCACTTGCAGCCACATCAAAGATGCAAAAGTCCAGCTCGCTAAAAACGACACTGCCATCGACACCCATTCTGGATACTTCACCGACAGTGGCTATCAACAGAAATTGATCCGCGCTGAAGCTCCTCCGGCTGCTAATTCCAATCAAGCTTCTCGCCAAAAAACAGACCGCGACGACACAGATCCAACCAAGATTGCCGCAGAGTCCATTGAAACTCCTGCGTCAACTGACCCAGTCAATGCGAATGAGAATTCGGCCGTCTCCAGCGATAAAGCAGAGCCGGTCGCGGCAATTACAACCAACGTGACGCCTCCCCAGGAAATCCAAGCTGCTCCGATTGACGAAGTTGCGGCGGCAGACCAAACAGCGGATTCAAAGACTGACGAAAACTTACTGGTAAATGACCTCCGCAGCTTTGGCGAACCGCAAGACGGCTGGAAACTGCCAGATGCCAATAAAGGAAAAACGTTCGAATTGCCAGCTCCGGCTACAGATGTTGCCGAACCCGAACTGGACGATTCTGTCCCCGGTTCGATCGTCGGCGAAATCAATAAGAACATCGTACTGCGGGCCAAGGTCGTGCAGCCTTTAATCCGACCCTTGCCCGATGACGCACGCTACACCCAAGGTCGTCGCCTCAATCCTGCCAAACCAGCCGGTTATACCCGCGACGAACTAAACAACGACGCCCCAGTCATCCAAACTCCAACCCACCAAATCGATGAGTTGCCGCCATTACGACGACCACGACCACTAATCGACCCGGTCTCGGTTGAAAAGAAAGAAAAGACCGCGTCGTCGACGAACAACTCAACAGGTGGAATGGTTCTGAAAGCAGTTCCGCAAGCAACTGAAATTAACTTTGCGAACTTGCCCCAGCCAGCTGCACCCTTGGTTCCTAACCAAGCAGCGTCGCCGGACGCAACGACTCGAAATCGGTAATCAATTTGATCGCGCAAAAAAAAAGCCGCTTCAA
>JBEBGH010000521.1:0-2840 GCA_040081565.1 Pirellulaceae bacterium | reverse complement strand
GGTGATGGCCAACTCGCCTTCTTTTTCGTTCTTGACCGAGTAGCGTTTCAGATTTTTCCCGGTAGCAAGGTAGGTGCGAAAGGTTCCGGTTTCGGTTTTTAATTGCCCGGCGATGATTGCCACGTATTTCCGGCTGGGCTTGTTCGCCTCGAATTGTTCGCGAAGTTTCAGGTAAGTCGTTTCGTCTTTGGCAAACAACATGACTCCGGACACGTCTCGGTCGAGTCGTTGCAGGCTGTAGACCTCGGCGTTCGGGTCTTCTTCTTGAAGGTAGAGCTCAACCAGGGAGAGCATTGTTTTGCGGTCCCCTTTTGTCGTCGGCACAGAAAGTAACCCAGCAGGTTTATCGACCACCAACAGCTGGGAGTCTTCGTAGATGACCAGGAGTTTCTTGGGAAACGGAACCGATTTGACTTTCGGGACCTTTACTTTTTCTTCTTCCGGAAAGATGTCGACGATATCGCCGGGTTTCAGGATGCGATCGGGCTTGCGCGTGATGTTGAGATTCACGCCCACGTTACCTGCCAGGATGTGTCGGCGAGCTTGAGTGGGCTGACGCCGCATGGCGCTGGCAACGACGTTCACGAGGCGACGCGCCGGATCTGGGGCCTGAGGATGAACAACGACACGTTTCGAGGCTTTGGTCACCGGTGGCCTTTAGATTAGCAAAACAACTTGGCGGAGAACAAACGATTGTGAATCGCGGCACCTGTTTTGGCCATAGCCCGCGGTGATTTGGACCTCTTGGAGGGGATAAATGCGGCTGAATTTCCCCTTCGTGGGATTTTTCGTAGAATCTGTCAAACGGGGACGTCGCCACGACAGCCGTTATTGCTGTCAAACAATCCCGGTTAGCCGAACGTATTGAATCGGTGGAGGAAAAAGATATGAAAACGTTAATTGGATTGTTATGCCTGACCGCCGGTATCCTAATGGCCTCGGCATTGATGCAGAAGGCTCCACCCGCTCCCGCCGAAACGAAGTCGCCGGCAATTCAGGAACTCGATGTGACAACCGCCTCGGCGACCGCTTTGTTGGAGTCCGCCGATCAGCTTTACGCCGCTCAGAAACCGGACGAATTTGGATTTCACACCTTGTGTGGAAACGCCAGGTTGGCGACAGAAATCGATGCTTTTCCCCCAAAGACTCGCGAGGCGATGGGGAAATTGGTGCAGACTCAACTGACGGCGCAGCGGATGTTGCTGCTGGTTGTCCGCGAAGCGGCGCTTGAGAAGTTTGACCTCGATGCCGTGCAAAAAAATTCGGCGATTGGAAGCCTTCCATCGCTGCAGACTTTCGGCCCGATTGGAACACGGAAGCTGAGGCCGCGACAGGTAACCTCAACGAAGTGGCCCAAACCAACCAAGCCGCAGTAGCGAAATTTGTTGCCAGCGTTCATTCCCGGTTGAAAAACAAAGCCTACGCGGAAATCGCCGCCAAGCTTGCAACGGTGACCCTGATCAATGAGTTCGACGAAACAAAGTTTTCCGACCCGTTCTTGAAGACACTTACGGCAGACGAGTTGAAGTCGTTGGTCGACAAAGCAGCAGAACTGGAAGGCGATGCTTCCGACGGGCAGTCTCAGCCTTTGTTCGGAACTTTGAAAAATCGAGCGGACTTGGATGAATGGTCACTCGCCATCGCCGAAAAAATCAAAATGAAAATGTCTGACGCAAAGGAGCCGAAATTGAATGCTGAAAAAGGGAAGTACAACACTCTCACCGACCAAGAAAAGTATGTCATTCTGAAAAAGGGAACCGAACGAGCCTGGGTCGGCAAATACACCGACAACAAAGCAGCGGGGACGTACATCTGCCGCCAGTGCAACGCTCCTCTCTACAACTCCAAATCAAAATTCGACAGCCATTGCGGCTGGCCCAGTTTCGACGACGAAATTGATGGCGCGGTCGATCGACATTTAGACGCCGACGGCGAGCGGATCGAAATCGTCTGTGCCAATTGCCAAGGGCACCTAGGCCACGTCTTCGAGGGCGAGCGATTCACCGAAAAGAACACTCGCCATTGCGTGAATTCCATCTCGATGATTTTTATCCCCGAGGGTAAGGAACTCCCCAAGGTCATCAAATAGATTGGGGCACACTTTTTCTCTCGCGAGATTTTTTTCAGAATTTTTCCAGTTTTCGCGGAAAAAGCCGCAAATTCTGCCTCAAGTGAGTTGTCAGGGTTAATTCCCTCAATAAACGACTTCACCTTCGCGGAGAAAATCTATGTTCTGGTCGAAAAAAACCAAGAAAACACGCAACTCGCAGTCACGACAACACAAAACAGATTATGAAAAATTGGAGAAGAAGGAACTCTTTGCAGGTTTAGTCGCTGTCGCATACAACCCAGCGACACTTGCCTTTTCATTGACCGGCGATGCATTAAACAACCAAGTCACCGTTTCGCAAGCTCCTGGCAACGGACCAATTACGGTAACCGGAAACGCTGGAACGCTTGTGAACGGAGCCCCTTTTGCGGTCTTTCCTGGCCCATTTTTGGGAAACGTTGTTACCAACATGGGGCTCGGCAATGACGCAGTAACTTTTTCTAACGTCGTTTTCGGAAACCTGACGACTAACGAAGTCGGAGCTGGCAGTGATCGCGTCACGCTTAACAATGTCAAAGCCAAAGGCAATGTAACGATCAACACTTTGGACGGCAATGACAATGTACGACTCACTGGACTGTATGCTGGTCATATCAACGTCGTGACGGGCATCGGAGCCGACATCGCTAAAGTTTCCGGGCGTGTTGGCGTGGTCATGAACCCTCTCGGAGTGCTTAACCCTGTATACACGTTTGGATCTTCCAACGCCGCTGGCAATGGAAAAAACGTG
>JBEBGH010000520.1:0-2845 GCA_040081565.1 Pirellulaceae bacterium | reverse complement strand
TTGATTACTGGGCAGGGTCCAGGGCGTGGTTGTCCAAACGAGCAGACTCGTATCCGGTTGGTCGACCAAAGGAAACATGACGAAAACGCTGGGGTCGGCGACGGACTTGTAGCCCTGCCCTACCTCGCCGCTGCTGAGTGCGGTGCCGCCTTGGGCCCACCACCACACAATTTTGTGACCTTGGTACAACAAGCCGCGGTCGAAAAGACTCTTGAGCGACCACCATACCGACTCGATGTAGCTTTGATGGTAGGTCACATAGGCTTCTTCAAGGTTGACCCAGAATCCAAGTCGTTCGGTGAGTCGTTCCCATTCTTGCATGTAGCGCCACACGCTGCGCTGGCAAAGCTGAATGAAGGGCTCGACTCCATAGGCCTCGATGTCTTCTTTGGAGTGAATGCCCAATTCCTTGCAGACCTCAACCTCGACCGGCAGGCCGTGTGTGTCCCAACCGGCCTTCCGCGTGCAACGTTTTCCCCGCATGGTCTGATAGCGCGGAAACAGGTCCTTAATGGCTCGCGTTAGACAATGACCTGGATGAGGCATTCCGTTGGCGGTCGGCGGACCCTCAAAAAATACGAAACTCTCGGCATTTTCCCGTTGCCGCAGCGATTTTTCGTAGATCTTGTGTTCGCGCCAAAACTGAAGGATGTCTTCCTCGAGCTTGGGGAAGCTGACGTTGTTATCGATGGGCGCGAACATTGCTGACAATTACTCCGCGAACGGGTTCGAAAGTGAAACAAACGAAAACGACATTGACGTTGGACGGTGAGCTGGAACCCTTCCTCACGTTGTAATATTGCCGAAGAATTTCGGTGTGTAAATGACGAGTGAACTGCCTAAAACAAAAAAGGAGGCAGACTGCCTCCTTTGGTTCGCTCGCAATGACCGGAATGGGTGCCTTTTCAGCTCTCCCCGTCAGCGGCGTTATGCGTCGTCAATAATATCGAGGTCGTCTTCCTCGTCGTCTTTGACTTCCAAATGTCCGAATTCTTCGCGGAATTCCTGGCCGTATTTGTCGTCTTCCAAATCGTATTCGCCGTCGACTTCTTCTTCGAAGTCATCATCAAAATCCTCGTCGAAATCTTCTTCGTCGAATTCAGCGAGGACATCATCGGCGAGGTCTTGGTTGTCTTCCAGCGGGACGTTGACGTCCGCTAATTCACCAAAATCATCGTCGTCTACTGGATCGAAATCGTCGTCACTCATGAATTGGTCGCTCCCGCACCTTGTGCCTTCAAAACACCATTATTGACCATTCGCTGCGAGTTGGGTAGTCGCTGAATCGACGCAGCGCGGTCAACGACCCAAAATGCCGCATTAATGACCGGTTTAGGTTTCGACATTCGCCGTGGTAGCAGTCGTTAAAACTAGACAGTCCGCTACGACAGGAAGTAAAGCCTGGGTGATTGGCTCTACGTCGTGTATTCGGCATTTAGCTTGACGTAGTCGGCCGTCAGATCGCTCGTCCAATGTTCCGCCGTTCCGCTGCCGGAACCGACGCTCAGGTCAATTTCCGTATTGAAGTTATGACGAATGGATTCGCTGACCTCGCGGGCGTTGAACTTCGTGGGTGTGCCAAGGTCAAACACTTGCAGGCCGTTGATCGAAAGGCTGGTTCGCGAGACGTCCATTGACACTCCGGCATACCCCGCAGCCGAAACGATTCGGCCCCAATTTGGATCAGCCCCTGAAACTGCCGTCTTAACAAGGTTGCTAAGGGCGATGGTTCTCGCGATTCGATCAGCATCTGCGACGCTGGCGGCACCGCTAATCCTGATGTGAATCAAATGGCTGGCCCCTTCGCCATCCGTGGGGATCTTTTTGGCAACGCTGCAGCACAAGTCGATTAGAGCGGCCTGAAACTCTTTGACCGCTTCGAGGCTTGGTTCGCCCTCCATTGCCCGATTCGGTGCAAGCAGAATCACGCCGTCGTTGGTGCTGGTATGCCCTTCGACGCTGATTCGGTTGAAGGACAGGTCAACGGCTTGCTTCAAAATGGATTGGCCGTTGTCGAACGGAACCGTAAAGTCCGTGACGATAAAGCCCAGCATGGTTGCCATGTTGGGACCGATCATCCCCGCACCCTTGCCCATCGCCGCCAATGAAAATGATCGACCTCCGGCATTGAACGTTCGGAACTCCGTTTTGGGGCCTTTGTCGGTCGTCAAGATAGATTTCGAGGCCCGCTCGAAGGCCTGTTGGTCGTTCGCCAACTCACGAACGGCCTGCGGGATTCCAGTGCGGAGCTTGGCCATCGGTAGCGCCTGTCCGATGACTCCGGTCGACAAAACGGCAACTTGTTTTGCGTCGGCTTTACCCAATTCTTTCGCCACAAGTTCTGCCATCTCTTGATTGTCGCGACGTCCGGATTCGCCGGTACAGGCATTCGCATTCCCCGAGTTGATGACGATCGCCCGCAAGATTCGGCTGGGTGTGATCGAGCGGTTCCAATCAATACAAGCAGCCCGGACGAGATTTTGTGTGTACACGCCGAAAGCATAGCTTGGTTCGTCCGCCACAATCAGCGCCAAATCCGGCTTGGCGGGCTTAATACCGCAGTGGATGCCCGAAAAGCGAAAGCCCGTGGGAAGTCGATAGTCCATGAAAAACGTTCTCGCGAAAAAAGGGGTGTCTTAAAGAAGAGCTGTCGTTTCGTTCCAGCCAAACATGACGTTCATATTCTGAACTGCTGCCCCCGACGCGCCTTTGATCAAATTGTCGATCACGCAGATGATGGCGACTCGACCATTCAAGTCGCGGGCGGTGATGTCGCAAAAATTGGTTCCCGAGACATCACGTGTGGCGGGCAAATCCTGAGTCACGCGAATGAACGGTTCATGAG
>JBEBGH010000180.1:0-10746 GCA_040081565.1 Pirellulaceae bacterium | reverse complement strand
GTCCACAATTCTGGGCTGGCAGCGGGACTAAAGGCGTCGAGGTAAATTGCGTCAAAGGGGCCGACAAACTGCGATTGGAGAGCGTCGCCAAGGTCGAATCGTAATTCGGCGAATTCGAATTTGGCAACTAACCGGGAATTCTGAGGTGGCGGTTGATTCTCAGCGAACTGCAACCACGACGCCAACAGGATTGGGTCGGTAATGAACTGTTCGAAACGTAGTTGCTGTAAAGTCTCACGGTTAATCCATCGATTGTCGACGGCTGTATAGATCAAAGGTGTCTGTTGCCGACGGGCGACCTCCGCAGTGAGCAAAAAATTTAGCCCGGTACCCAAACCAATTTCCAGTACCAAGGTCGGCATTTGCTTTTGCAATCGTTCGGCGACTCCCGAGTTCTGTAAAAAAACACACCGAGACTCCGCCGCGGCCCCCGATTCCGAATGGAAGGTTTCCCCCAGCCTTTCGTCGAACAGTGTTGCACTGCCATCGTCGGTGACGACGATGGCCAAGTCATCCATCAGATGGATTCGTGGGCGTTCGGGGCGACTCATGGAATCCTCGAAGCCTTTTCAATTAGTTCCGAATCGGATACTTGGCGATAATCGCATCACCATTACCCTGAACATCGGCAATGCTTTGCACGGTCCACAGGTCCAACAGATTATCTCCGTCTACAACGCTGCCGCTGTAATCTCCCCATGGTCCGCCCTTCGTTGCGGCGAGGCCCTCGCCGATGCAAGTGATCGCGCGAAGTTCTCCAGGCGGATCGGAAGCAAGGCGAACAGCCATTCGCGGGCTGATGTACATTGTTTCGCTGGTTTGCTGAAAGCCAACCAGCACGTCCAAGTTTTTATTGACAACGATCGTTGTTTGGATGAACGATGCCGTCGGACTACTGATTCTGCCGGACTGGACAACGGAACAATCCAGCTTCAGTTGATGCCATTGCACGGCGGCGCGTCCTTCACAATTGACCGTGTGTGAAAACCACAAATGCTCCCCTTGCTTCACCAGGTTTTTTGGATTGCGATCGCCCGACGCCGTCGGCTTCTCGCCGTCTTTTTGCGGCGATTGGGGGGGCCAGCCGACATATTTCAAATTGTGCTTGGCACGTGAAACTACTGAGTATTTTGGCGTACCATCACCAGCGTCGGTGATTTTACGAATCACAAATTCTTCGTTGGTCAATTGAAAGAAATACAGATCGTCATCGGCGTCCTGGTTAGCGACCGGCTGACCGAGGTTACCTGAAAAATGAAAAATGGTTGCCGGTTTGCCGGACTTGAGGTCTGCGCTTCGCACCACAAAAGTCTGTTCATCGCCGCCAGGAAATGAGTAACCTACCCACCGACGGCTGTAGCCGATTCCTCCGCCGTCAACACCATTCGGTGCAGGAACCGGGTATGTATTCCACGCCCCCGTCGGATTAGCAGTTTCGGAAATAGAAATATTGACGGGCTTTTGCTTTTCCTTATCCCATGGATTCCAAAGATCAAATCCAAAAATTCGGTTATGCGGATCGAAGAATAGTTTTGGATCGATACCCCCATTGAAGGCATCTTGTGAAACGCCTTGCACCCAATTCCCCTGTTTGTCGTAAATGATGAGTCCATGATTCGTGGCGTGTAGGACATGGTCGCCGCCAACTGCGATCTGTGGATCGACTTGGCGGTCACCGTCGGTTGCTCCTGTAATAACGAGGACATCACCAACGGAACGAGGCTCGCCCCCCTGCCGCCGTTCTCGCGCAGAACCATTCTTGTTAAACGTCTCGTTACGAATAGGCGTAATGACCTCGGTGCGAACCGGTCTTTCGCTTGGTTCCGGCCGGCGTTTCGTTTTGCCTTTTTTCCCATCCTGAGCATCCAGCCATAATGGATTCACCATGATTGAACAAAGAGCGGCCAAAATAATAAGGATCGCGAATGGTTTCATGCGGTTTGAAGATTTTTTTACTGCTTGAATTGAATGGTTAGGAACGAATCAGTGTAAACAGCCACATCGACCAACAAAACCACGCACCCGTTTTGGCCAAATTTAGCGTGGTATTTACGAAAGAAACGAAGCCAGCCGTACCATTTTTCAGCAGGTCCCATTTCTCAGTCTAAGTTCGCTAGCAGTCAGCAGATTTCATAAAGTTTATCGAAAAGGCTGCCGATATCGCTGGTATGGATCGGGGGGATTGGGAAAAGTTTAACGCGCTGCAAGGAACTTTGGCGATGAAACTCTCGAAGAATCACTCGATGTTGGCATTATTCGTTGCGGCCTCGATTGCGTTAACTAGTGGCTGCATGACACTCACGCCATTCGCCAACAAATCAATTCCGGCTGAATCGGCCAAGCCCTCGTCTGGCGAGTACCAAGTCGTGCTGGTTCCCTCGATGGGCAAGTCCACAACGTATACAGGTCGCGTTATCGATGGTTTGACGGTCCAAGGAACTTTGGAGCAATCGGGCGCCCTCAAGAAGTATCGCAACTTGGATGTCGAGTTGCATCGAATCGTTCCTGAATCGGGCAAAACACTGAAGATGGCCTTTGACTTCCAGCCCTCAAAGCGAATTCTCAAATTCGAACAAGACTACCAGGTTCTTCCTGGCGACCGCATCGTGGTAAAGGCTCAAGCCAATGCGCTGGAAAAGCTCTTCACTCGTCCTGAGTAAAGCGGTTGTTTCTAGTCCGGAAGCTGCGCTTCGAGGCGGCCCTTCTTTCTCACTTAGTTGTGCGGATGCGCCGCATCCCAAATAACTTGCTTGTCCAAGTAACCGCTATATTTGCGTTTAAGAAGGCTCTCCATGTAGTCGCGGAGAACGCAGCCGGTGATCTATAATGCTGGGGTTCTGATCACCCTTCTCCTCTGGAGATAAAAGCATGGCTTCTGATCCTTCTGATGTCCGATTGAAGCCTGTCGATTCGGACGTTTCTGCGAAAAGTCCGCGGCGTTGGCTTTGGAGACTGATGTTGCTCGGAGTTGGACTCGCGGTGGCCATTTGGTTTCTGATCAGTTCAAAATTTGATTACAGTGCCCTGTTGACCCAGGTATTCGGCGAGCAATCGTGGTTGGAGACGCCGCCAAAAAACTCGCCAGACGAATACGTGGAGCCTGAAGAAAAAGCGGTGACGTTAGGATTTGCCAAACAAATCAATGCCAACGTAATCTTAGTGAGCAAGAAGTTCGGAACGGTAACGAAGTACGACTTGTTTGTTTTACACCCGAGACAGCGGCGTGTGATGCTCGAATTTACTGACGCAATCATTGACGACGGAATCACGCGACACGAGGACGGGTTTGTCAGCTCGTGTGAATTTATGACCGACTATGAGCCCTTAGAGATGGCGTTGATCGTTCCCAATTTCAAGTCGAAACTCATTAATCTTATTTCTCCTCGATTGCCGCAATTGGAAGAGTTCAAGAAGCAACGCGGGCTCGTGAGCGATGAGAAAAACTGATTCGCCTGTTTTGACTTTCCGATACGTCCAACGCACAATGGTGCGGGAGAGTTGATCAGATGACCGCTGGCTTTGCAAAAAGCGAGAGGAAAGTCCGGGCTCCGCAGGACAGGATGGTCGGTAACGCCGACCGATCGCGAGATCAGGGAAAGTGCCACAGAAAGCAAACCGCCGCTCGCTGGCCGCAAGGCTGGCGAAGGTAAGGGTGAAACGGTGGGGTAAGAGCCCACCAGCGAGCAAGGTGACTTGCTCGGCTCGGTAAACCCCATCCGGAGCAAGACCAAACAGAGAGGACGCGACGGTCCGTCGCATTTGACTCTCGGGTAGGTTGCATGAGGCGGCGAGCAATCGTCGTCCTAGATAAATGGTCGTCACGTCGCCAGTCGACACACAGAACCCGGCTTACGATCAACTCTCCCTTTTTTCTTTGTCACTCAAAAAACTTCATCTTTCTTCATTCCTGAAATCTCATTACAGCCACAGAAATTGGCGAACTGTTTCAGGCGTTGTGTGAAAGCTCGTTGAAGGTCGGCAGTCTTTTGAGCCGTCCATAAAAGTTTTCGAACTTCCAGAATTTTGGATTTCCGGTTAGCGCGTGCGTCTAACACGCCGACGAATTGGTTCCCATACAACAAAGGTAGGCCAAAGTAACCGAACTTCCGTTTCGCGGCCGGTACATAGCATTCAACCGTGTACTCAAAGCCAAACAGTGCGGCAGTTCGCTTGCGCTGAATGATCAAGTTGTCGAACGGCGACAGAATATGGAAGAGCTTTTTCCGTGAGGGGGAAAATTCTTCGAGCATTTTTGAGTTCGCGAAATAGGTGCTGGGTAGCCCGTTAATCGCAACTTCCGTGACTTCGCCGGCACGCCGCAGCTTGTCAACGACCGCTGCGATGTCTTTCCGCGAAAGCTGCAACAAGTAGCCAAACTCTGAGATTTTGACGAGCCCATGAGCCTGCAGTTCGCGCCGAATAATGTGCTCAACGTACTGGCGTTGCGATGGAAGCTTTCGGTCCGTTGATTTCGGCAACACGCGTCTTGTCAGGTCGTACGTTTTCTGGATTCCCTTCCTCCTGGAAACCATCAGCTCGCCCTTCATGAAGAGTTGCCGAATGACTTGGTTAATCGCCGGAATCATCCAGGCGTGCTCAGGAGCACCGCTTTCCTTTTCGAAGTCTTTGGCCATCAATGGCCCTTCGCGTTTGATTCGGTCCAGCACGTGCGCCGCCAATTCTGGATCGGTCCTTCGCCAAAAACCACATCCTTCATCGATCGTCGTCTTGCGGATCAGGCTATAGCGAAATGCCTCGATGGGCAGATAGCTCGCCGCGTGAGCCCAATAATCAAAGATTGCCCGTTCGGTTTCCGCCAAAGATGTCAAATGACTCGGCTGATAGTCCGGCACTCGAGTCCAAAGGATATGGTGATGTGCGCGTTCCACTACGGAGATGGTATCAATCTGAACGTAGCCGAGTTGGCGGATTACCTCTAAGGTGCCGTTCTTTCCCGAAAGCTGCGGTGGTTTCGAGAGGAGTTGGCAATGCAAGATGAACTGACGGGCATCGTTGAGAGAGATTCTTGACATTGGATTGATCAGCAATCGCCACACAGCCGTCCAGGTCACTGATAACCATGTCACGGAGTTTGGCTGCCCAATTCTTTCTTCCAGGCGTGAAGCATTTCAAGTGCATTAATCGGCGTCATATGATCGGGGTCGATACGCTTAATTTTGTCGATCAGCGGATGATCGGTGATTTCAAACAGCGTCATTTGAAACTCGCCTGACTTACGCGAGGCGGCCGAAGATGTTTCGTTTTCGGCAGTTCGTCCGGATTCCAGATTTTCTAAAATCTGTTCAGCGCGGCGATTGACCCATTCCGGAACTCCGGCGAGTCGTGCAACGTGAATCCCATAGCTCCGATCGGCCGCGCCGGCGACAATTTTGTGCAGAAAAACAATTTTGTCGTTCCATTCTCGGACGCTGACATTGTAGTTCTTCACGCGAGTGAAAGTTTGCGCCAGCGCGGTCATCTCGTGATAATGCGTCGCAAACAAGGTGCGGCAGGCCAAGTGTTCGTGGAGAAACTCGACGATCGCCCAAGCCAGTGATACGCCGTCATATGTACTCGTTCCCCGACCGATCTCATCCAGAATTACCAAACTTCGCTCCGATGCCGTGTTGAGAATGCGGGCAGTCTCAGTCATCTCGACCATAAACGTCGATTGGCCGCGCGACAGCTCATCGCTGGCACCGACTCGCGCAAAAATTCGGTCGACAATTCCGATGCGGGCCTCGCGCGCGGGAACGTAGCTGCCGATCTGGGCGAGCAGAGTTATTAAGGCGACTTGGCGGATATAAGTACTCTTTCCCGCCATGTTCGGCCCCGTTATCAAATGTATTGTGCCGTCTACCAAGTTCATTCGCGTATCATTGGGCACGAAGGCTCCGAGTGGCTGAACGATGTCCAGCACAGGATGGCGTCCATCGATAATTTCCAGCTCGGATGAGTCGACAATTTCTGGTCGACAGTATTTTTGATCGGCTGCCAACTGGGCTAGCCCGCAAAGTTGGTCGAGTAGGGCAATTTTCTCCGCGATGTTCTTCAGCCCTGCCGCTTGATTCTTGGTCAACGTCCGCAACTCGTCGAAAATTTGCAGTTCCAGTGCGATTGCTTGTTCGTCGGCTGTGAGAACTTTTTCTTCGTACTCCTTTAGTTCCGGAGTGATATACCGCTCCACATTTTTAAGAGTCTGTTTCCGAATGAATGAAGGCGGGACTTTGTTTTGATGTGAAGCCGTGACCTCGAGGTAGTAACCGAAGACCTTGTTGAAGCCAACTTTCAAATTCGTAATGTTCGTTTCCGCCGTGATTTTCTGTTGGTAGGCTGCAATCCAATGCTTGCCACCTTGAGCCAATTCGCGAAATTGATCCAGTGAGGCGTGGTAACCGGTTTTGACAAATCCGCCCCCAGCCGTTTGTAGTGGGCAATCGTCGATCAGTGCACTGTCGAGGGTCGCACGAAGTTCTGGCAATAGATCCAAATCGTTTTCGAGCCGTCGTAAAAGTGCGGAGGAAAGGCCGACAAGGCGTTTCTTGATTGCCGGAAGCATTGCCAATGAATTGGCGATTTGTTTTAAGTCGCGAGGCGTGGCTCGCCCGGCAACGATACGGGCAATGACGCGTTCCATATCAAAAATTTCACGCAACTCACTCCTTAACTCTCCGCGCAATTTGTTATTGCCTACAAGTTCACCGACAGAATCCAGGCGTTCATTGATCGCATTCGCGTCCCGAAGCGGTGCCGAAAGCCATTGTCCTAACAGGCGGCTGCCCATCGGGGTCACGGCACGATCAAGAACTCCAAATAACGAACCGTCCCGATCGCCGCTGCGGATTGTGCGGGAGATTTCGAGACTGCGCCATGTTGCTTGGTCAATTTCGACATGCTCGGCTGCGCGGTACGGCGAGAGTTTAACGATGTGTTCCAGCGAAGACGATTGAGTTTCCTTTAAGTACTCGACGATTCCGGCGGCCGCTTGATAGGCCAGAACTTCGCGGTCTTCAAAACCAAAACCGTCGAGCGTGGCAATATTGAATTTTTTCTGGAGGGTTTCGCGGCAACGCTTTTCGCTAAAGGTCCAATCGGGGCGCGTCGTGATGGCGATTTCGCCGGTAAAGGACAACAGACTTTCCTTTTGATTTTGCCCCAACAAAACTTCGCTCGGTTGAAGGCGTTCAATAAAGTCACCCAGGGAATCTTCAGTGGCAATCGTGGCGGCAAATTGCCCCGTTGATAAGTCGGCCCAACTTAGCCCGATTTGCCGTTCGTTACCTTTTCCCCCTCGCACGATGGCGGCCAGGTAGTTGCTTTTTGCCGGGTCCAGAATATTGCCGTCAGTAACTGTTCCGGGAGAGACGATTTGCGTGATCTCTCGACGCACGAGGCCCTTCGCGGTTTGCGGATTTTCCATTTGTTCGCAAACGGCAACTCGCAAGCCAGCTCTGATTAACTTTGCCAGATATCCATCGAGTTGATGAAAGGGAAAACCAGCCATCGGCACGGGGTTTTCGCTGCGGTCGCGGCTGGTTAAGGTCAGCCCCAAAATTTTGGCCGCAACCCGCGCGTCCTCATGGAACAACTCGTAGAAATCCCCCATTCGGAACAATAGGAGCGCATCGCCACAAGTTGCCTTGGCTTTTTCATACTGTTGCATCATGGGTGTTGAAGACATCCAGCAAATGGTAGCAATCCCAACTGTCCAATTCGAGTGGGGCCCCAATTTTGGTTATGTCAAAAAATCCTTACAGGAAGGCTGTTCTACCTGTGCCGTTTTGCATGGCTGTCGGCTGTAATTCTTGGCGCGAAAGGGGGAATTGGAATGGGGAAGTCATTGAGAAACAACGATTTCTTGATATATTGAGACGTGTAACCACGAACTGCAAAGTCGTCGTTTTCTGACCAGTTCAATTCCTCCGTTTACCCCCTCAACCCTTGGAGTTTCGTTCGCGACTATGTCCAATAACCTCTCGAACTTTCCGAATTCCCCAATGGCAAGTCTGCCTGAGTTTAACGTTGAGTCAAAGTTTGACTTTTGGGGCGTATTAAACCGTCGTAAATGGATCATTTTTCTGGGGATGTTGACCGGGCTTTTGCTCGGGACTCTCTACCACTACAAGACTCCGTCGCAATACCAATCGGTGGCGAAGTTTTCAATCCAGCCAAAAGACCAAGGCTTCATTCGCTTGAGCCAATTGACGCCACAGTCCGGTTTGCCCAGCGCTGCCGATGTGTTGCCCACGCGGCACGACAAATACGTCGTGCAACGGGAACTGATCAAGGAATGTTGCGATACCTACAACCTGTATACCAAGACTTCTTACATTTCGATTACGAAAGACGAAACCATCGACAAGATCCAGGACAACCTGGAGGTTTTGCCAGACAAGGAAGATCCCTGGTTGTTCTCGCTGTATTTCCGTGCCGCCAGCCCTGTCGACTCTCAATCCGTGCTCAATAACTTGACGGAAACTTATCGCAACCGGCTCGAGAAAAAGTATGCGTCGGAAACGACGACCATGATCGACAAATACAAAGAGCATGCGCTGGTTTACGAACAAAAACTGAAAGACAAAGAAAACGAAATCCTGTCTCTGCCAAACGATGACTTGGTTGCTCCTCGGGACAGTAATGGAATGGATATTCATGCCAGCACCATTCGGCAGCTTGATCCACAGATCGCCGAAAGCAAGGTGCGGCTAATGTCGTTGACAACGACTCGAGACCGTGTGCTCCAAGCGATGCAAGATGGACCTGAGGCGATGGCCAAAGAAGTATGGAAGCTGGAACAGGATCGGGTCTTTTCTCTGGAAAAAGACCGCAAAGAAGCAATTCAAGTTGAGAAAGCAAGGACCTATGAATGGATGCTTGATGACATAGCCAAGGCCGAAATCGAATTTGAGGAAATCAAGCAACGTTACGGATCAGGTCATCACCGTTACGAATCGGCGGAAAAGAGAGTTGCCAAATTCCGCAAAATGTACGACGAACGCGTGGCTGCCGCTGAAAGCGAGACGCCTCTCGAAAATAACACAATTCCACCTGGCCAAATTTTGGAATGGCAAATCGAAAAATTCAACAGCCTAATCGAAGAACTGCAAGTTGGTTTACAAGATTTGATGGCCGAGCGAAACATTCACGTTGAAGCCGAAGCCAGATTAGTTGACATGCGTCAGCGACGCGAAAAACTGAATCAGGAACGTGAGTTCATTCGGCAAAAGCACAATGAAATCACAAACCAAATCATGCAGTTGAGCCCAACGGGTGATTTGGATTCTGAGAGATTTGCCGAGAACGGCTTTATCTTTGAAATTCAACAAGAACCATCGCAGGGCGAATTGGTCTGGCCAATTTTGCCGGCTGTTTTGGCAATCGGTGGCCTAATCGGTTCTTTGCTGGGATTTGGCCTCGGCTGTTTGGTTGACCTGGCTGACAAGACCTTTCATAACCCTGACGAAGTCATACGTGCTTTGGGATTGCCATTGGTCGGTCATATTCCAGTCATCAGTCAGTCGAAACGATATCAACTCGAGAATTCAATTATTGAACCTTCGATTTGTACTTATCATCGCCCGAAATCTCAGGTGTCCGAGGCTTATCGCGCGGTTCGCACCGCGTTGTTCTTCAACGCCCAAGGCAGCAAGAGTTCCGTGATTCAGGTAACCAGCCCAACGCCTGGCGACGGTAAGTCGACAACTGCCGCAAATCTCGCCGTCTCGATTGCTCAATCCGGAAAACGGGTATTGTTGGTTGACGGTGACATGCGTCGTCCTCGAATGGCACAAACTTTCGGAATGAGTTCCAAGGAAGGTTTTTCAACCGTTCTTAGCGGAGAGTCATTCTGGAAAGACGTGATTGTAGAATGTCCAGAAATTGAAGGTTTGTCGATCATGCCTTGCGGATTGAAACCCAGCAATCCAGCTGAATTGGTTACTTCCCCGCAAGTGAAGTTGTTGATCGATCAAATGCGTAACGAGTACGACTTTGTCGTCATCGACACGCCGCCATTACTCGCGGTGACCGATCCATGTCCGATCGCGGCCCGTGTCGACGGCGTGGTCATCTGTATGCGAATCAAGAAGAATGTTCGGATCAGTGCCGAACGAGCGGTCGAGGTTCTCCGCAATGTCGGTGCCAATATCGTAGGAGTCGTTGTCAATGGTGTCGGAGCCCAATCGGGATACGGCAGCCAATACACCTACGGTGCTTACCGAGCTGGCTACTCCTACAACGGTTATGGTTACGGTTACGGTTACGGCTACGGCACTTACTACGATGAGAAGAATGCCGCCTCGGTTCGTCCGGGTACCCACCAGGCAATGCCGAGAATTGAAGAACCGAAGACCGACGACCAGCCGGTCGAACTGTAAGCGGTAGAGATTTCTCTGCAGCCAAAAGACTGAAAATTAGATCAGGGGAGAGCATTAGGTTGCTTTCCCCTTTTTTTTATTGCTGGCCTGATTGCTAGCGAAAAGCGAGGCGATTGCCCTCGTTTACGCGTTGGCCTTTTGATAAAGTCCCGGCCCAGAGTCGTCCCCCAAAGGGGGCTGACCTCCCTGCTGACCCAGAAGTCTGAACCTGGGGATCGGTAGTCAATCGACTGTGAATCGAAACAGGTGGCGCGGATGAACCGAAGCTTACTCAATCAGCTTTTACTTGTAGCCGTTTTGGCATGTTCGTTTTGTGGATGCGCCGAGGGACCGTTTTGGCGAACCGGCCGTTATTCCCCGTGGGCTCGCC
>JBEBGH010000519.1:0-2851 GCA_040081565.1 Pirellulaceae bacterium | reverse complement strand
AGGGTTGCCTTGGAGTTATCGGTATCAGGAAAGTTGGTGCAAGGGCAGCAAGCCCAACATGCGCAGTTCATTCGCTGGCTCTTCGAACGAACATGAGCCAAATGAAGTCGCGAAATCTTTTCGAAGCGACTCCATTGCCCACGGCTCAACAAACCACTTGCCCCAGCCCAATCGCTCATCGGTAACCGTGAATTCGGCGATCGTTTTGCTTTGCAGAACATTGGCGATTTGCTCGGCCGAGAGAAGATGAGTCTTTGCCAAAAAAGCGGCCACAAATACGTTGAGAAACCCGAACATCTCGGCACACTTGGCGTTCGGTTCGTACGTCAATGGATATTCGCTACGGATTGGATGATGGAGCCCGGCAGTTGCTTTGAAGGGTACGTCGTGAACAACACAGCCGCGGATGAAACTGGCGACTTGCGCAGCGCTTGGGATCATCGATGCCTCAACTCCTCCCGTACGAACCTTGGCCGCATGCCGCGTGCCCATCGATCTTAGCCACTCCAGTCGCGCATCGAGTTGGTCGTCTGCCGCAAATTCCCAATAGGTTCGAATCGATGCTGGAACGTGCGGTGCGGCGTCGCGAGCTGCCGACAGCGATTCAATTTTGGTTTCAATGCTGTCGACGATGAATTCCGGATGTTCCGCATTGAAGGCCTCGATTTCGGCCAGCGTTTGAGCGAACGAAGATGAATCGACAGTTGGTGCAGGAACCAAAACACTGAGCGGCCACGGGTCATCGACTTTGGCCAACTCGACGGCTTCATCGTACAGCGAACCAAGGCGACTTGCCGGAACCACAAATCGCCCCAACATCCAGCGATCTTTCGATGAGCGATACTCGGAGAAGTTGCGAACTGCCGAGGCCATATCCAATCCGGCGGGGGGGAAAAGTCCCGCGTAGTCCACGATCTCCCGCAGAAATGTCTCGATCATCTTTCCAACTCTCCCAAGCCAAAGTCCCGATGCGTAGCTATTAACTTACCAAGCTTCCGCTTCAACTGAAACCTAGGACGAGTACGCGAAGACGGTCTACCCGCAGCGTCCAAGTCAAAAATGCGCTGGCGAGAAAACGATTCCAACTAGGAAACGACTGCGTTACAATTCGCCACGCCGCGCGAAGGCCCGAGAATAAAAAAGCAACCGAAAATGGCGGGCGGACAACCGCTCGACATTTCCGACTAACTATTTCATCCCGGTCAGGCTGAGAATGGTGTTGAGTAGACCTTCATGGGTCACTTGATCGCTAGGCATCCACAGGTTGCGAGCCGTGTCGAAAATCACCGGCAGACCGATAACGAGAATGGAAGCAGTCAAACCCAACGAAAGTACTTGCCACAACGTAAACGGCAATTCAGGAGAACCGACGACGACCTGCGCCGGAACATTGCCCGACGGAGTCAGTCCTTCGGAGACAAGTTGAGGCTGGGCCTCCATGTCCTTGTCGTTCAGCAAAGTGGATTCCGAGTCGCTGGCGAACAGGTCGGAATCTTCCAGGGCAATCACTTGAGAACCACTGGCATCGTCTGCTTCTTTGTCTTCAAACGGAGTCAGATTAAAATCATCCTCTTGTAAGAACGTGGCGGCATCCGCATCGGCTGCCTCATTCAAGCTGACCATGTCATCGTCGGGCAATTCCAATTCGTCGATGTCCGAACCGCCAAGTTGCAGGGAGTCAGCGAGCTGAATACCGCTGTCGTTTGGACTTAGAGAAATTCCTTTTTCGTTTGTTTCCAACACCAATTCAGAGCTGGAGTCGCTGTCATCCAGAACGATATCGCTGTCTTCGTAGTCGCTGCCCAGATCAACAGCATCATCCAAAGAATCGCTATCGCCCAGTTTCAAGTCGTCGTCGAACAGTTCGTCTTCGTTCAGGCTGATTTCGTCTTTCGAGTCACCCACTCTGTCTTTCATGGCCTTGAGCAATTTTCCTGTAGATCCGGACGGGTCGTCGCTGAGCAACAGATCGCTATCGTGCACACCGCTATCTGGTTTTTTGATCTTTTTGCTGCTTTCGGCTGCCAACTCCAGACTGCTGTCACCGAATAGCAGAAGGTCGTCTTCTTCACCGACAGCGCTCTTGGCGCTTTCTTTGCTCTTGCTCTTGCCCTTGCCTTTGTCTTTGTCTTTGTCTTTCGCGTCCAACTTCAAGTCGTCGCCGCTATCTTGCAGAATCAGATCGCTGCTGTCCGAAAGGTCAACGCTGCTGTCGTCGTCGGCAACGGGCTTCTTCGGCGCGGGCTTGGCTGATTTCGCAACCGGGGCCAAGGAATCGAGGTCGTCTGACAATTCGAAATCTTCGTCTTCGCTGGAACTGTCTTCCAAAATCAGATCGTCGTTGATCGAGGAATCGCTGAGTGAAAATGCATCGTCTTCATCACTGAGATTTGGCAATTCCAGCCCCAACTCGTCGGCAACGCGTTCGATTTCCTGGGCTTTGAATTTCCAAGTGTTTCCATCGCGGTAGCCATACATTTGCTTTTTGGAAATCATCTCCACGACGCGTTCCGGTGCCAACCCCAGCATCTTGGCAGCTTGTTCCAACGGGATCAAGTTAGACATAAACAGCGACTCTCCGAGTTGTAATGTAGGGACGGAAACCGCGACTCAATATCACGCATCATCCGTTTATTAACGACAGAAAAAAAAGACGACTTCAGTTGAAGCCAAGGAGCGACAGGTATTCCCGGTTTTTGCGACTTGACTCTCCTATTTATTCTAAAAGCCCAGCCTTGAGATTCAAGCAAAACCTTTGCAATTCCGCTT
Organism: Pirellulaceae bacterium; assembly: GCA_040081565.1. Classification (GTDB taxonomy): domain Bacteria; phylum Planctomycetota; class Planctomycetia; order Pirellulales; family Pirellulaceae; genus BJ22. The sequence goes on along the minus strand of JBEBGH010000519.1, from coordinate 82 downwards.
TTTTTGCTTCGTTAATCAATCTGCCGTGAACACAAAACAACCGCTATACCCGGCGGAACCTCGGCAATCGCTGCAAAAGGAC
>JBEBGH010000518.1:0-2851 GCA_040081565.1 Pirellulaceae bacterium | reverse complement strand
AGAAGATTGAAAGCCTGGCAAGTCGTTGGCTGTTAACCCACCAGGAAAAAATCTTTGACCAAAAAGAATTAAGAAGTTCTGTTCTCGCTAAACCTCCTCCGCAGATCGAAAAATCGAAGGTGCGGCCCGCCCCTTCAGCCATGGCGTCAAAGCCTGCCAATCGACCAATGCCCAATGTCTGGAAGGTGCTGATTCCAATTGTTTTAGCCTTGGCCGGATTGGGTGGCGTCATTATCTGGGGCTTCGCCAGCGGTGCTTTCTTTGGCTCTAGTCGAGTCGTCGCCGACAAATCGAAAACTAAAGATAGTGGTTCGATAGTGGAACGCGTTGACGAGAAGGCAGACAAGGCGGCCCCTCGACAGACAGGCAGCAAGACAAACAAGAAGACTTCGTCGAAACAAACCAACGACAAGGACCTGACGGCAACGCCGGAAAATTCAAATCCTAAAGACGAATCGGCCAAAGTCGCCGCGGATTCACTAAGTTCTAACGCGAGCCCGACGACCACAGACCCAATGCCGGAATCGACAAGTGTGGCCTCGGCCGACAAATCGTCCAAGCAACCTGACAAAGAAAACCCCGCGCCAAATACAGATAACGCATTCGCCAACCAATTGCTCGCATCAGCGCCATCGAGCGAGAACGATAGCGGTCAAAAATCCCCTCCGCCGCGCGATTCCAATATGCCACAAGAGGGCAAAGCGAAGTCTGCTGATAAATCCACCTCAGGTTCAAATGATCCGTTTGATGTTCCTGGCGAAACGAAAAAGTCAGGCGCGACTGATTCGCCCAAGAAGGAAGCTGCGAAATCAGATTCGCCAGCCAAGTCATCCACCGAGTCAAGTGCTCCGACGGTTACCCCGATGGCAGCAACCGGGATGAGCGATATTCCAGCACAATTCGAATTGCCACCGGTTGATGGTTCGGGAACTCCGGTTTCACTCGCTCCATTGAATCTGCCGGAAGGTTCCGAAATGATCGTGGACTTGATCTGTGATCCGGAAAAATGCGGCAAAGGCAAGAATTACTTAACGGTTGATCCGTCCAAGAATAAACCGGAATGGAAGATACTGCATTCGACGAAGGCCGACGATCCGGATGCCAAAGCCATTGCCAGATTTTTTCTGGACGAACAACAGTTGAAATTCGCTTGGGAAAAAAGCGTGGAGCCCAAATCGAATGCAAATTATCTGGTTAATTCAGCTTTAAATTTGACAACGGAAAAAGAAAACAAAATCATAGCTTTGAGAAAGCCCGCGACACTCGACTCGCTGTCTTTGAATGAAAAGACCTTTACCTTCAAGGACAGCCTCGACATTCCCTGGCTGCCAACCGACGGAGTAAAGGTCGAATTTGGCACCTTGAATCCGGCCCAGTTTGGTGAAGGCCGAATTGACAACCCGCAAATGGCAAACAAATCCCCGGCGACCATTTCTTTTACAGAGTTGGTTACCGAACGGGTATTTTGGATCGCAGTCTCGGCAGATTTCAGAAACAAAGCAGATTTGCGAATCGAAGTTCAAACGAAAAACGAACGCGGCCCGATTGTACTGTCACCCAAAACTTTGAATGAAGTCATGGACGGGCTGCAGGCAATCAATGCACAGCTGGTTATGGAAAATAATCTGGCTCAGGAGATTCTCGGCAAGACTCCGCCGGGGACAACGGGGATTGGCAAAAAGCGTGACGACGCCAAGGCTGCTGAGAAGAAAATGAAAGAGGCGCAGATTTTTCGAGCCAAAGCGGTTGAACAGGCTGAAATGGTCAGGAACCTGGTGGGCGTGCCGATCCCCTTGCGGATCGTCTACGAGTTTAAGAATCAGAAAATTGAACTCGCTCGCACCAGCAATTTCTCCACCGAACCGCTCCCTGCCCCCGACGAAAAAAAGAAACGTTAGTTTTTTAGCGTCTTCCAATACCAGCACGCAGCGCTGGCAAGTGAGTACGCAGCGCCATCAGGTGAGTTAGTCTTTGGGCTTTTGTTCCGTTCGCTCCGCCGCCGCATTCAATCTCGCCAGCTTCAATATCAACGACTCCAGCTCGCGATAATAATCGTCTGCAGCCATCTTCGACTTCTTGCGAACCAACGCTTCGATTTCCAGCTCGAGCCCGTTTCGTTCCGCGAGTTGTTCGGGGGAAAGATTCTCCACGACCGTGTTGGCTTGCAAAAACAGCTGATTGGCCTTGGCCCCGTCGGGTTCAGTTCCGTCCTTCGCGCGCCCCGTCACGCGCCAGCCAGTAAACCACGAGGCTGCCGTTCCCTTCCCATCCCCGTTGTCCTCGATCAACGCATGCTCGGTTGCCAACCGTGACTCGCCTTTGTAAAAGTCCTCCGTCTGTTTGGAAGCACTTAAAAATGCTTCGAGCAGCGACGTTCGTCCGTCTTTGTCGAGATCGGCCTTTGCGTCTGAAACAGCCTTGGCCAGAAACAAACCGAACCTTGTGAGATTTACTTCCGAGCCGCTCTTGGTCGCGGTGACGACGATCCGTCCGTTTTTCGCCAACGGTCTTAAAAAACCGCCGCTGCATGCTGCAGTGTTGATCACGACTGTTGTCGTTTCGTCGGGAAGTCCATCCAACCAGTTGGCGGTTTCCTCGGCCGAAACATCGGGTCCGGTCAGATTGAACTTCGCTACCTTGCCGTCGAACGATCCGTGTCCGATCAAAACCAGCCAAAACTCGGCAGGTTTTTTCGTGGCGATTTCTTCGATTGCCGTTTTCAGTTGTTCGCGTTGGTTTGGAACAGAAGAGTCGCCGACAGCGACGATCTTGCGCACTTCAAATTGATTGGCGGAAAATGCCGTTTCCCAACTCGCCGCATTTTCTTGAAAGGTCTTCCCAAATTCTGGAG
>JBEBGH010000517.1:0-2854 GCA_040081565.1 Pirellulaceae bacterium | reverse complement strand
CAGGCCCAAGAGTTACAAACTCATGAACAAACCACGCCACGAACTGCGCAAATCCCTGCCATCAACGGGAATTTGATTTCGCCAAGTGCCATTCGGGTCAGGACTCATTGATTTGTAGTTTTGGTTGATGTAAGCTATTTGGCATGCCAAGACGACCACGAGCTGATGAAACTGGCGGGCTTTACCATGCTTTGAATCGGTAATGCCCGGCAGGCGATCTTTCGCAAAGACGCGGACTACGAAGCCTTCGAGCGAATTCTCTCCGAGGGTCTGGAACGCTATGATGTTTCTCGTTCTCGTTCCAGTTGAGGCCCAATCATTGGCACTTGGTTCTGAGGCCCAACCGCGACGGTGCGATGAGCGATTTCTTGCGATGGGTCACGGCGACACACACCATGCGCTATCACGCCCATTACCACACTTCCGGTCAAGGGCACGTCTATCAAGGGCGGTTCAAGAGCTTTCCGATTCAGGACGGTGAACACTTCTTGACGGTTTGTCGCTACGTTGAAAGGAATGCTCGGCGCGCTGGATTAACCAAACGAGCGGAGGCGTGGCGGTGGGGATCGCTGTTTCGCTGGCTCCAGCGGCCCGAACCGGAACCGAAACTCTTAACAGCTTGGCCGATATCGCGATCGGCCAATTGGGTTGAGCGAGTGAATCAGGCATTGACCGACGCCGAACTCCAAGCCATTCGAACTTCAGCACAGCGTGGAAGTCCGTTTGGAGATGCAAATTGGGTAGAATCAACAGCTAGGAGGTTGAACTTGGAATCATCCCTTCGTCCGCGCGGTCGCCCCCGCGTCCACTTTGACCACGGAAACGAAATCAATGAGTCCTGACCCCTTTGATTTTTCCGCCCGTCAAGACAATGCCGATGGTTCGATCACGACTTGGGAATATGATTCCCTGTCGCGGCTCGACAAGATGACCGAGTACGGGCCCGACGTCACTCCTGAGAATCTCACCGATAACCCGCTACTTGCACGTTACGATTACGACGTTCGGTCTGATGGCAAACGAACGGGTGTCACGGAGACACACTGGTTCGACACGATTGCTCACGAAACACGAATCGATTGGGAATACGACGGCGCTGGTCGGCTGGTGGAAGAAACCTTCAACCATTACGACAACAGCCTCGACTTTTCGGCAAATTACGAGTTTGACCTCGTCGGAAATCGGCTCAAGAAAACCACCGACAACGGGTCGAATAACTCCATTGACGAAGCGATCTCGTACATCTATGACAACAACGATCGGCTCACAACCGAGAACATCGACACTGGCAACAACGGCTCGGTTGACTCGTCCAACTCGTACGGCTTCACCGGAACTCAGCAAACCACAAAGACTGTCTCGGTAGGGGGTTCGGTTACGACTGCGATTGCCTATTCGTACGACCTACAAGGCCGCATGAATGTCGTTGTAACGGAAACAAAAAACGGTTCTGGCACCGTCACTCGTCGCGAACGAGTAACCTACAACTACGACACTTACGGCATTTGAGTTTCTGCATTGCATGAAATCAACGCCAATGCGGATGTCGATAACACGTATGAATCTGCAACGCTAACTGAGTATCTGGTCGAGAACCGCAACCCGACCGGCTACCAACAAGTCCTTGTCGAACGCGTCACCGACGCGCTAACCAATACCGAGACCAAACGAGTTGTTTACACGTTTGGTCACGACATCATCGCGCAAACTTCCTACACCCCAAGCGGCCCGGTTCAGGGCGAAACCCTCGTTCTTCACTACGACGGCCACGGTTCTACACGAATCCTCACCAACCTTCTCGCCGCTATCGCAACGATTGGTGGCCAGCGTCAACTCTTCTTCTACGACGCCTACGGCAACGCCCTCGGCTTCAACGCTGCATTGGCTGGCACAACCCACCTTTACTCCGGCGAACAATTCGACTCGCGAATTAACCAACAGTATTTGCGAGCAAGATGGTACGACGCTTCCACTGGACGGTTTGGATCGCTGGACCCCTATAGAGGCACTAACGAAGACCCACAGTCATTACACAAATATCTGTACACACACGCGGATCCAATAAACGGGATTGATCCAACGGGTCATTTTATGGCCTCAGTTATGGTTGGATTCGCTTCCGCGTTAAAACAGCATCTTCCAACATTGATCGAAGGCGCGGTGATAGCCGGAACGCTCCTTGGCATTGGTGGACCTGGCGCCTATCTGCGCAACCACGGCCTAAAACTAATGTCCGAAGGAGCCTACGATCTTGGATTTTACTATTATGAATTTGGTACACGCGTTCTTGGGCTTGCGTTTTTCGCAGTTGAGGGATTCAGCACTGCAATTGGTATGCAGTTATTAGCAACGAGCGCGATGCAGCTTGGCAGGCTTGCGGCCTCAAGACTTCTCAATAGTCCGAGTCGAATGAGTGTTGCATTTGCTGGTCAACGACCGACAATGGAATGGTTGCCGAACGCAGGCGGAGTCGTTAGGTCAGAAAAAGACTTGGTGAGGATTGCGAGACAAAACGGTTTGAAAGTCCCAAATTATGTGAAGTTCAAGGTTGACCACGACCTAGAATTCCTACCAAAAGATATGATGGAGAAAACTGCAAAGGGGCCAAACGTAGATAAGCCGATTGGCGGCAGAATGCCAAACGTCAAATGGAACGACTTTTTCGACAAGGTTTCGGGAAAAATCGTAATACGCGTCCATCCAGATGCCCTAAAGAGTGATGAAGCAATCGTCGCAATTTTGGCACATGAGTTACATGACTGCACTTTAGGCGATCGCATTAAACAAATCGTGGGTTGATATTGCCACAAAAAAGGCCCTCAGGGAAATTGGAGGTTCTCACACCGAACAAATT
>JBEBGH010000516.1:0-2858 GCA_040081565.1 Pirellulaceae bacterium | reverse complement strand
GCCTTAAACGATGCCTTTCATCCGTGCAAATCTGTGAAATCCGTGGCTGATTCTAAAGAAAATATTGGCCACGGACCAACACGGAATTTCACGGATGTCGCACGCATCTCCGAGGCGTGGGAGCCGGAATCTCGACTCGGAGAGTCGAGCGACATTCGAACGACGATGGTTTATTTACGGGCGCGGATTGGGTAGGGCGGTTTCTTGTAAGCCTTGGGTGGGTTGTTTTGCAATTGTTGCAACACCACCTCGATGGCCTTCTCCAATTGTGGATCCCGGCCGGCAATTACATCGGCGGGCAGTTGCTCGACTTCGATATCCGGTGGAACCCCTTCGTTTTCAACAATAAAACCTTCTTCGGTCCAGATCGCCAAGTTCGGAGCAGTAACCGACCCGCCGTCCATCAAGACCGGGAAGCCGAGAACACCGACAAGTCCGCCCCAAGTCCGGCGACCGACCAACGTACCGACCTTCAACTTGTTGAACATCCACGGCAACATGTCGCCACCCGATCCAGCCGTTTCATCAATCAACATGACCTTCGGCCCAAAGATCGCACCGGTTGGCGTGATGAAATCCTTTCCATAGCGAGTCGCCCAATGACTGACGTAGGGGCGTTGCAAGAGATCAATGTAATAGTCGGCAACCTGGCCACCTCCATTGAAACGTTCGTCGACGATAATCGCTGCCTTATTCGTCTGCGGGAAGAAATAACGTTTAAAGTACTCGTGTCCATCGCGAGCGGTATTCGGAACGTAAACGTAGGCCACTTGTCCCTTCGTCGCTTCATTTATACGTTTCAAGTTCCCTTCGATCCAATCGCGGTTTCGCAAGGCAGCTTCACTGGCAATCGGAACAACCGTGACGACGCGGGAGTTGGTGCCATCGGCATTCGGTCCGACTTTGAGTTCAACCATTTTGCCAGAAGTATTTTCCAAGTGCCGATAGATGTTGTCATTGGCAAGCAGGTCCGTACCGTTAATGGCCAAGATGTACTCGCCGGCTTTGACGCGTACGCCAGGCTCGGTGAGCGGAGCCCGAAGTTCACCGTTCCAATTCAGTCCGCCGAGGACTTTTCGCACTCGGTAGCGATTGGAATCGATTTCGAAATCGGCACCCAACAAACCTCCGGGAACTTTCTCGGCCGTCGTAATGTCTTCTCCTCCGCCAACGCGATGGTGTCCAACGGCGATTTCTGAGCACATCCACATCAGCACTCGGTTAACGTCATCGCGAGTCACGCAGTGAGGCAGGAAGCTTCGATATTTTTCGCGCATGGCTGGCCAGTCGGCACCATGCATCCCGGGGTCATAGAAGTAGTCCCGATTGATCCGCCAAACTTCTTCGAAAATCTGGTTCCATTCCTGACGTGGGTCAATGCGGACGTTGACTGAATCGATGGAAAGCTTTCCTGAGCCGGGCGCGATTTTAGCCGACGCGTCGGCGATGCCCCACGTTTCACCCGCGTTGTAGAGGATTTTCTTGTTGTCTGCGGAAAGTTGAAAACCGCCAACACCGCTGTCCAATAAGGTCGTCGTTTTCTTGGTTTTCATCGTGAAGTTCATGAGCGAGCGTTCGCCATTGGCGTCTTGTTTGATGAAGTAAATCGTGCCTTCCGGCCCGGCCTTCAACGACGAATAAAGCGCGGCGGGGATTGGCAGGGCGAGAATTCGTTCTTCTAGACCAGCAGCGTCGAAGCGAACGACCTTGGGCTCTGCTTTTTGCTCAGCGTTTGGCTTGCCGTTTTTAGTTTCGTCAACAACCTTTTTTGGCTCGCTTAAGCTTTTCGTATCGTCAGCCGGTTTCTTGTCCGTGGCGTCATCCGATTTTGGAGCCGGCGGGTCAGCGGGCTTCTCAGTGGCCTTCTCGCCGTTCTCTTTCTTCACGGGTTCTTCGTCAGATTCGCGGGCAAGTGGGTTCGGCGCATCGTCAGCCAACACTGCTACGTAGAGTTGGTTGGTAGTTTCCATGTCGTTGTTGCTCATGGCGAACCAATGCTTCACCGGGCCGGCGTTGGTCGATGCCAGAAAGTACAGGTACTTGCCATTGGCGTCAAAACAAGGCTCGCTCACTTCGCTCATGCCATCGGTAACCGGGTACGACTTTTTGTCGGCGATATTGTAGACAAAGGCCTGTTGAATCATCGCATCCGTATTGACCGTGTACGCCAACCATTTCGAATCTCCCGACCAACAGTGATGGAGGCCTCGGAGATTCGCAGGGCCAAACTTCGGCTCACTGCAAATTTTCTCGGAGCGGTTGCCGTCGATGTCATAAACGTAAAGGCTCCAGGAATTGTCGCGGTAAGAAATTCGTTTTCCGTCCGGTGACCATTTAGGTTGTTCGTAAAAGCCTGCCCCGTCGACTTTGAGAGTTTTTATTTCGCCCTTGCCGTTTTGCGGAGCGATCACCAACTGATATTCGCCGCTGGCATCTGAGAAGTAAGCGATCGATTGACCGTCGGGGCTCCAGGCTGGCGAGCGGTCGTTCGCACCGGGCGAATTTGTCAGGTTGCGGGCATCACCTTTTTCGGCAGGAACCGTAACGATTTCACCGCGAAATTCTAATGCGACACGTGCACCCGAGGGGGAAAGGCTTGCGTCGCGGACCCAGCGTGCACCCTTGGCCAAACGCGAACGGGTTTCGATCGCGTCGGTCGAGATTCCGACTTTGACTTGCGCGGATTTGGAGGACGTTGGATCGAAAGTGTGCAGATAGCCGGCTTGTTCAAAAATTATCGTCCGTCTGCTGTAGATGTATACTGCCGTCTGTAGTTCAGTGTATTCTCTTTGATGAAAATATATAACAATTTCTTGTCTGACAAAACAGTATTTTCCCTCGAAAATGCGCTATAACTC
>JBEBGH010000179.1:0-10785 GCA_040081565.1 Pirellulaceae bacterium | reverse complement strand
AACTCAGCGAGGCGTTGACTGGCAAATGAAAATCAAGGACGCTCGTTGCAAACTGAAATCCGTCTACCCTAAAATTCAATGCTGACAAACCACTAGCCGGTCAGCATTTCTATCTCACCTCCACACCACTTTTAGTGGAACTAATCGAAGTGCGGGCCGATTTGAGGAATTAACGCTGTTGCAGACTTGCCGGAGCGAGCATTTGTTTGACGACGAGTTGTGGGAAGATCCAAGCGTCTTTGGCGTAACGTTTGACAAGACGACGGGGTTCGCTGAGCATGCGGTGTAGCCATTCCACGCCGAATCGCTGCATCCAGCGCGGAGCCCGTTTCTTTTCTCCAGCCAGAAAATCGATCGTCGCCCCAACACATAATGCCGCTTTGGCATGTATTTGATTTTGGTGGTTGGCGACCCAACACTCTTGTTTCGGGGCTCCCAAGCCTATGACGAGGAGATCCGGCTGAGTCAAAATCAGGCGGCCTAAAATGATCTCGTTCTCATCTAGACTTTTTTCAAAACCGAGTGGCGGGCTGTAGACTCCGACGACTCTGACACCTGGCCACTGTTGATGGATATTGGCGGCAGCTTTGGCCGCGACTCCCGGAGCAGCGCCTAGTAAAAAGACTTTGACTTCACGTTTTTGTTCTCGGCAGCTCGCAAAGAACTTGGGCACCAGATCCGAGCCGGGCACGCGTTCGGGCAACGGTCTGCGGAGCAAACGCGAAGCCCAAACCAGTGGGTGGCCGTCAGCTAAAACCAGCGACGCCGATTTGTAAGCGGCTTGAAGCCCCGCGTGTTCTTGCAGCAAGACTGCATGATCGACGTTTGGCGTCACAACGTATCGGCATGGTTCTCCTTCTACCGAAATCCAATCGTGCAATTTTTCAACGGCCTCGCCCATGTTGATGGCGTCGATATCGATTCCGAACATCTGTTGTTTGGCAGGCATGGGCAGGCGCGTCGTGAGTTATTGGTCCAAGGTTTCAAAAGTCTAGGACACACCCAAGGAACAGACGATTTCTTACTCCCCCATCGGACTGGGGTTTCCAGTTACCAATTCGGCTTGTAACGAATATTCCGCCCAAGTCGAACAGATCGGACAAGATCCGCCAATTTCTTCAACAGACGGTTTGCTCTAAGGTCAAGCGAAACCAACATTTTCCCAATATCGAATTTCTTGGACCATCTCGTGATTTCGCTCCATTCCACATTGATCGAAACGTATCGCCTTGCAATGTTGCCGGCGCGCACGGCGCACCGCTGGTGGATGAGCAGCCAGTCGACCGTACCAGTCTCGGTTCTGTTTTACCATCGTGTCAGCGATGTTCATCCAAATCCCTGGACGATTTCAAGACGGGGATTCGAACAGCAAATTGACTGGCTGATGGACAATTTTGATGTCATCTCGTTGGCTGAGTGTCAAAAACGAGTAGATTCTGAAAACACGCGCCCGGCCGTCGCAATTACTTTTGATGATGGCTACGCCGAGAACTGCGAATGGGCTTGCCCCTATTTGATCGAACGTCAGATTCCGACGACCTATTTTGTAACTTTGGAAAACGTGCTCACCCAAGAGCCGTTTGCACATGACGTTCGTTTCGGTCAGGCAGCCCCAGTGAACACGATCGAACAAATCCGTGCATTGGCTCAGGCAGGTCTGGAAATTGGCGGTCACACCCGCACTCATCCTGACTTGGGGTCCATTGAATCAGAAGATCGTCTGGTGGATGAAATCGTTTCCGCTTCACGCGAACTCGGGCAGATGATCGACCACCCGATCAATTACTTTGCCTGTCCGTTTGGCCAGCTAAAGAATATTTCTCCCAAGGTCTTTCAAATTGCCAAAGCCGCAGGTTTTCACGGAGTTTGTTCGGCATATGGCGGCTTTAATTTCATCGGCCACGATGCTTTTCACATCAAGCGAATTCATGGCGACCCGAATTTCAGTCGGTTTCGGAATTGGTTGCAATTTGACCTGAAGATGTTGCGCGTTCCCGATTTTGATTATCAAGCGTAACCGAAACGTCCCTTCCATTTTGCACAACTTGCCCGCCCATGAATCGACCTCTCAATGTGATGTTTGCAATTACCAGCATGCCTGTGGGCGGCGCTGAAACATTGCTGGTCAGTTTGGTGAATTCGTTTGACCGCAAACGGATTGCACCACAAATCTGTTGCCTGAAGGACCGTGGCATTCTCGGCGAGGAACTGTCGCGGCAAATCCCAGTCCATTGCAATTTGACTCTCGGGAAGTTTGATCTTGCGGTCTTGTGGCGGTTGCAAAAATTATTCCGCACAGAGCGCGTCGATGCCGTGATCACGGTCGGTGCCGGGGACAAGATGTTTTGGGGCCGATTGGCCGCCCGCCTGGCAAACGTCCCCGTTATTCTCTCTGCCCTGCATTCCACAGGCTGGCCCGATGGCGTTGGCCGGTTAAATCGCTGGCTTACGCCTCTGACCGACGGTTTCATCGCCGTTGCCCGTTCGCATGGCGAGTTCTTGGTCGAACACGAAAAATTTCCCCGCGAAAAAGTCTTCGTAATTCGGAACGGAATTGATACACAGCGATTTGCCTTTAGTCAGAAAGCACGTGACGAATGGCGATCTCGATTAAAACTGACTACGGAGACTCCGGCGGTCGGCATCGTGGCTGCATTGCGTCCTGAAAAAAATCATCGTCTATTTTTGGACGCTGCACGAAAGACCGCGGATACGATTCCTAACGCTGCGTTTCTCATTGCGGGCGATGGCGGATTGCGTCAAGAGTTGGAGGCGTATGCGTCCGAATTGGGATTGTCGTCCCAAGTTCACTTTGTTGGCAATGTCTCCGACACACCGGGATTTCTGTCGGCGCTCGATCTGTTTGCTTTGACCTCGGACAACGAAGCGAGTCCGGTTTCGATTGTCGAGGCGATGGCTTGCCAACGACCCGTCGTGGCGACACGAGTCGGGTCGGTGCCGGAACTTGTCAGGGACGGAGAAACTGGTTTTTTGACACCGACGAAAGACGTCACTGCGATTTCCAGCGCATGGCTCGCCATCCTTGGCGACCCTCAATTACAAGCAAACATGGGCAATTCCGGCCGTGTTTTCGCGATAAATAACGCGTCCCACTCAGAAATGACGGGCGGGTACACCAGACTTCTCGAACGAAAATTTACTGAAAAGACAGGCATCCAACTAGGTTCTTCGGCCATGTTGGCCTCGAAACTTTCGACGCATTGAGAGCTAATCGACAAAAGCCTTCTGCCCTCAATCATTCTGAGCGGGCAGTAAAGTCAGCGTTGCTGGAATTCCGTAAAAGGAACCTACAAGATCTTGGCCTTCCCACAGCACATACAGCTTGATGGGCGGACAAAATGAATGACTCCTAATGTCAGCACGGTAAGGAAACCGAGAACAAAAGGCGAGATAGGAATTTGACGATGCATTTCCTTGCGCCAACAGGAGCGGCAATGCTTGATGGATTGGCTGGTAAGAGGAAATGGTGCGTCGTCGAAAAGATAATCGATGTTCGACATGGTGATGTGGCGGCGATTAAGGGAAGGTGCGATACTAGGATGGTGAAATCCAGTATGATTGGCGTTCGAAGTTTGACTAGATTGTTTTAACACCAAAGCACCTCTAAATGGCAGCCCTATAATCGATACACTCGTCACGAAATGCAAAAAACAGAGTCGAAGGTTCGCATCTCGATTGGACTGTGTTGTGATCGAATGGAAACCAGCTGACTTGCCTGAATTCACTTTGCTATTTCCCATTTCGGCTAATGGTTTTTGACGATCAAGTAGAATGTTACGGCGGTTCTGGAATCAGAAATCCAAAAGGCCGTAGACTTAGGTTGCCAGACTGACAGGAGAATCGATTAAATCGGTCTCTTTTGACCTTGTTCGTCCACGCAGACCAACGTGACATTTGTGGCGAAAATCGAAGCTTCCGGATCGCGGTCGGTGCTTTTGTAGACGTCGACCCGGTAGGTAACCGATGTTTTTCCTCGATGCGTTTGAGTCGTTTCGAAACGCAAGATGGTTCCCTGACGGACACCGTGCTTAAATTCCACTTTGTCCATACCAATGGTTACAAACAGTCGATCATGAAATTCGAGCGTGGCAGCGATCCAAGCGATTTCGTCGACCCACATCAACATGTATCCGCCGAACAGAAATCCGTAATGATTCAGGTTTTCTGGCATCACCAGTTTGAAGGTTTCCATTGGCATCCACGCGCAAAATGATCGTTGTTAAGGCGGTTTCGAGGGCTCCGGAATTGCGGTTCGAATTGTAGCTTAATTTGGTTGACGGGTCAGGCGGTATGCTCACAGAACAGTTGTTAGGTCCAGCTGCTTGCGAGCCAAGATGTGTCAGTTGCGACAATTGGTTCGGCAACTGGGAAGTTGTCAGGAGCAATGGTTCAACTGCCGAAAGGGAATTGACAGGGAAATTTGACCCATGATTCCCGGATTGGATTGCTGTTATAATTTGAGGCTTGATTTTGGCGATCCAATTAAGGAGCCACGATGTTGGGCAATCGATACCGTAGCCGCGCCAAAAAATTCTTCGGAGATCAAACCCAAGTGAAAATTGCTGAGTTGTTAGCTCCCTTTTCACCGCCCGAGACAGTGTTTGTCGAGCGGATGATGTATTGGACGCTTGCCCAACCCGAAGACATTGCTTTTCGTTATTTGCGAGACTCCGGCGAGGTGGTCGCTTACACGTATTCGCAATTGGACGAACGGGCTCGAGCGATCGCGGCTTATTTGGTGGGCGAAGGGATGCGCGGCCAAAGAGCTCTGTTGATGTATCCCCCAGGATTGGAGTTCGTCGAGGCCTTGTTTGGATGTTTGTATGCAGGAGTCGTTGCGATTCCAGCCTACCCACCGCGCCGGAACCGAAACATGGGCCGGATCAATGCCATTTCGGAAGACGCGGACGCAAGTATCGCGCTTACGGTCTTTGACGTGAAGGATCGGCGAGAGGGCATGCTTGATGATGCTCCCAAACTCCGACAAATTCCCTGGGTAGCAACGGAACGAATTCCAACCGAACTGTGCAGTGACTGGGTGAAGCCCAAGGTGATGCCGCGCGAAACGGCGATCATCCAATACACTTCGGGGTCGACTGGCTCGCCCAAGGGCGTGATGTTGTCACATGCTAATTTGATTGCCAATTGCAAGATGATCACCGAAGCCTTCGAATTGCGTCATGCGGACATCGGTTGCAGTTGGTTGCCAGCCTATCACGACATGGGTTTGATTGGCGGAATTCTAAATCCGGTCTTTGCCGGAATCGAACAAAATTTGATGTCGCCAATTTCGTTATTGACTCGGCCCTTGCGCTGGTTGCAGGCTATATCGCGATATAGCGTAACCTGTTCGGGTGGGCCGAATTTTGCTTACGCGATGTGCGCCGACAAAATCCTGGACGAACAATGCGAGGGGTTGGACCTTTCGACCTGGAGTATCGCGTTCAACGGCGCTGAGCCCGTACGGGCCAATGTTCTGCGCGCCTTCTCCCGCAGGTTTGAGAAATACGGCTTCCGGCATGAAGCTCATTATCCGTGCTATGGAATGGCTGAATCGTCGTTGATCATTACGGGTGGGAAACAAGCCGAAGCCCCGATCATCCGTGCGTTTGATCGGGTCGCCTTGGTGGAACACCGCGTAGTGTCACTGACCGAAGGCGATTCCAAAGCCAGTGACTTGGTCGGGTGCGGCCAGGTTCTGCCGGGTGAGGAAATGTTAATCGTGCATCCTGAATCACGAAAACTGATGCCCGAAAATGAAATTGGCGAGGTCTGGGTAACCAGCTCCAGTGTGGGTCAGGGTTATTGGAACAAGCCTGAGGAAACCGCTCGAACATTTCACGCAACGTTGAACCCAGACAATGGCAAACGATACTTGCGAACTGGCGATTTAGGATTCATGGACCGCGGCGAGTTGTTTATCACCGGTCGCCTCAAGGACATGATCATCATTCGAGGCGTCAATCGTTATCCTCAAGATATCGAGGCCACCGTTGAAGCCTGCGACCAACGCTTGCGAAACAGCGGCGCGGCGGCATTTGCGGTGCAACGTTGGGACCGGGAACACTTGGTCGTCGTCGCCGAAGTCGAACGGAGCCCGAACTCGGGACTCGACGGCATCATCGAGAAGATTCGCAAGAGCGTGATTGCCGAACACGACGTTCCCCCAGACGCCATCGTGCTGGTACGAGCCAACTCGGTCCCTAAAACATCGAGCGGCAAGGTCCAGCGCCACGCCTGCCGCATTAATTATCTGGAAAACAAACTTCTCGTACTTGACCGATGGAGCGTGCTGGACGAAACGGAGGCGGTCGAAGCCGCTGGCGAGGTCGCCGCTGAACTTTCCGAATCCGATTCTCTGGACTCGACCGTCTTGGCGATGGTCATCAAGGCCGTAAAGCAAGTCGGCGCGGAACGCGCCCGCAACGTCAACGCGGATTCGAACATCGTGGTCGATTTAGGGCTCGATTCGCTGGAACGCCTGGAAATTGCCCGCATTTTGGAAACCACTTTTGGTGGGAGAATCCCCGACGAAGTCTTGCAGGAGATCGAGACCGTTCGCGAGGTCGCGTCGGCCGTTCAAGAACACTTGGGCACAAAAGTCGTTAAGGAAAAGGCGATTCCCCAAGGCCAACCGAAAATCGTCGCAGCCGGACGTCCGATTCCAGAAACCTATTATGTTCTGGAAAAGACGCCGGAGTTCGTTCGCCTGCAACGTAACAAAGAACAGATTTTCAAAACCGGTCTGCGAAATCCCTTCTTCACGGTTCACGATGGCGTGATCGCCGACACCACTCATATCGACGGTCGGGAACTGATTTCGTTTTCGAGTTACAACTATCTGGGACTGTCCGGACATCCTGAGGTTTCGGCTTCGGCGAAAAAAGCGATTGATACCTTTGGAACCAGCGTTTCCGCCAGTCGCCTCGTCTCGGGCGAAAAGACCATTCATCGCGAACTCGAAAAAGGGCTATCGGAATTTCTCGGTGTGGAGGACGTCATTACGTTCCCTGGCGGCCATGCCACCAACGAATCGGTCATCGGGCATTTGGTCGGGGCTGGCGATTTGATCTTGCACGACGCGCTGGCACATAACAGCATCATCCAGGGAGCCGAGTTGTCGGGCGCTCGAAGGCGGCCCTTTGACCATAATGACTGGCAACATCTGGATGATATCCTCACCGAGAATCGCTCGGAGTATCGCCGGGTGTTGATCGCTATCGAAGGTCTTTACAGCATGGACGGCGACTTCCCGGACATTCCAGAATTCGTCCGGATCAAGAAGAAGCATTTTTGTTGGCTCTTCATTGATGAGGCCCACTCCATCGGCACGTTGGGTACAACCGGCCGCGGTGTCGCCGAACTCTTCGACATTCCGCGAAACGACGTCGAATGTTGGATGGGTACGCTGAGCAAGTCTTTCGGCAGTTGTGGTGGCTTCGTTGGTGGAACTCGCAACTTGATCGAGTACCTGCGTTACACAACTCCCGGTTATGTTTTTGCGGCTGGAATTCCTCCAGCAAATGTTGGCGCGGCCCTCGGGTCGTTGAAGATGATCCAGAAAGAGCCAGAACGAGTGGCCAAACTTCGGGAGAATTCGGCGTTGTTTCTGAAGCTGGCCAAGGCAGCGAAGCTCAACACCGGAGTCAGCCATGATTCGCCAATTATCCCCGCCATCACCGGCAGTTCGGTTAATGCTTTGCGGTTGTCCCAAGGCTTGTTTGATCGCGGCATCAACGCCCAACCGATTCTGTACCCGGCAGTTGCCGAGGACCAGACGCGAGTTCGTTTTTTCATTTCGGCGGCACACCGCGAAGACCAAATTCGCAAGACCCTGGAAGTTGCCGGTCAAATCTGGAAGGAAATCAGCGGCTAGTCATCTAGCGTTTGCCGCTGTTCATCGTCAACCCTTGTTGCCCTTTTTTATTCCGAGTTTATTTCGCATTTGGGATTATTGAAATCATGCAAGATGCTATCAGCAAGGCCGACACGCTGATCGAAGCCCTCGGTTGGATTCGCCAGTTTCGCGACAAAACCATCGTGATCAAATTGGGTGGTAGCGTTCTCGACAACGGCGACATGCTGCGCCATATCTTGCTCGACATTTTGTTCATGGAAACGGTAGGGCTCCGTCCGGTTGTGATTCATGGCGGCGGCGCGCGGATCAATGCCGCAATGAAAGAGGCTGGGATCGAACCCCGCTTTGTCCAAGGTCGTCGGTACACCGATGCCGCTACGCTGGAAATCGTTGAACGGGTGCTGGCCGAGGAAACCAACGAATACATTGCCGAACAATTTGAGAAGATCGGCGGCCGTGCCATGACGTTGAACTTCAAATCTACGCCGGTCTTGTACGGTCAAAGGCTGACGTTGAAAGAACCGGATGGCTCCTCGACCGACTTGGGTTTCGTTGGAGAAGTCACCGACGTCGAGCGTTTGGTTATCGACAATCTGTGCTACGCCGGACAAGTCCCCTTTATTCCCTCAATGTGCCTGACGGCCGAAGGCCAAAAACTCAATGTCAACGCCGATACAGCGGCCACCAAACTTGCGACCGAGTTGAACGCCGAGAAGCTCGTTTTCCTCAGCGACGTTCCCGGCGTGTTAAGCGACCCCCAAGACCCCAGCACGCTGATTTCCAGTTTGAATCGCAAGAAAACCGAAGAGATGATCGCTTCCGGAAAAATCTCGGGAGGCATGATCCCGAAAGTTGAGGCTTGCCTGGAGACTTTGAAACAAGGCGTCAAGAAAATCCATATCGTCGACGGACGCATTCGTCATTCCCTGTTGCTGGAGGTCTACACCTCGTCCGGCGTCGGCACCGTCATCAGCGATTGAACAAGGACCTCCCCTCATGCGACACATCCTGTCTCTCGCGGAATTGACGCGGGATCAAATCGAAGAAATCTTAAGCCTCGGCGCGCGGCTGAAACGGGATCTGAAGGCTGGAAAACGAGAGCCAATCTTCCAGCACAAGGTTCTGGGCCTGCTCTTCGAGAAACCGTCGCTGCGGACCCGCGTGAGTTTTGAGGCGTTGATGAATCAACATGGCGGCGCAAGTTTGTATCTCGGGGCGGATGTCGGCTGGCCTTCTCGAGAACCGCCGCGGGACTTCATGCCGATTCTGACCAGTTATCTAGATGTTTTGGTGATTCGCGCGAAGAGTCATGCGAGCGTCGTTGAAGCGGCAAAATTCAGCCAGTGTCCAATCATTAACGGCTTGACCGATGTTTCGCACCCTTGCCAGGCACTCGCCGACATCATGACTGTCCGCGAGCATGCACCCAAACAAGGAAACGTCAAAGTCGCCTATGTTGGGGACGCCAATAATGTCGCCGTCAGTCTCGCGGAAATCTGCAGCAAACTCGAAATCGAGTTCGCCATCGCAGCTCCTCCCGGTTATCAATTCGATGCCGCTTTTTTCGCCGAAGTTGGTTTGTCTCCGAGTGTACAAACGGCTGATCCGGCTGTGGCCCTGGCCGATGCCGACTTCATCTACACCGACGTTTGGACCAGCATGGGTCAAGAGGCCGAGTCCGCGAAACGGCTTAAGGACTTTGCGAATTACCAAGTCGATGAGCGGCTGTTTTCGTATGCGAAGCCGAATGCGAAATTCTTGCACTGTTTGCCGGCTCGACGTGGCGAGGAGGTTTCCAGCGGCGTCATCGACAGCCCTCGGAGTCTGGTGATTCCGCAAGCCGAGAATCGTTTGCACGCTCAAAAAGGTCTCGTCGCCTGGCTCTTCAATCATCAATAGATGGTGGAACGGTTGTTTCACCATTGGTTTTCTCGAAAAGGAAAAAAGTCTTGGCCCCAAAACATTTCGAAATTCGCCCGGTGAAAATCAAACGCGGATTCACCAAAGCCGCTCCTGGAAGCGTTTTATTTTCCGCCGGCGAAACCGTCATCCTGTGTACCGCCAGCGTCGAAGAAAAAGTGCCACCTTGGCTGGAAGCTGAAAACAAGGGATGGGTGACAGCGGAATACAACATGCTCCCTGGTTGCACGAACCCACGGAAGCAGCGCGAGCGAATGAAGATCGACGGTCGTACCAACGAAATTCAACGCTTGATTGGCCGCAGCCTTCGCGCTGTCGTTGATTTGCAGGCTCTCGGTCCGCGTCAAATCGTGGTCGACTGCGAGGTCCTTCAAGCAGACGGCGGCACACGCACGGCGAGCATCACCGGCGGTTTTATTGCGCTGGTGGATGCCATTCGATCGATTCGCAAGAAGTTGCCGAATCCCGAAGTCTTTCCACTACACGACAGTATCGCCGCAATCAGTGCCGGGATCGTGGACGGCGAGGTTCGCCTGGACCTCGATTATCTGCAAGATGTAGGAGCAGAGGTCGATATGAACGTGGTCATGACCGGCCGCGGCAAGTTTGTTGAGATTCAGGGGACAGGAGAAGAGGCCACCTTCGACGACGCTCAACTAGCCGCCCTCCTTGCCGCCGCCAAGTCGGGAATCAAAACCCTCACCGCCGAGCAAAAATCTTCACTCGGCAAAGCCTGGCCATGGTAATTTTTCAAAATCGCGTATGCATGTTTGGTTTTCTACCGCTCGCGATTTTGATTTTTTGTGGATGCTCGGGCACTCCAGTCAGCAAGCCTATTTTAACAAGCGTCGCTGATGATCGAGCTGTTTTCTCAATGAAAGCGGACTCTAGCCCTCAATCAAGCGTTCGCCGAGACGGGTTTTGGGGATGATTTTGGATTTTGTGGGTGCGCAGCGTGAGCGGAGCGGGTGGCCGCTGTTGTGATT
>JBEBGH010000178.1:0-10803 GCA_040081565.1 Pirellulaceae bacterium | reverse complement strand
CCATTGGCATCGAAATCACCCGTTACGATGCTGTCGAAGTTATTGACCACTCCAGCTCCAATTCGGTTGTCCGTCAAGTCGAGATTTCCATCAGGCCGACTAATGAACCAACGGTTATTGCCAGATAACGTCGCGTGAAAAATCAGATCGGCACGTCCATCACCGTTGAAGTCGCCGGTAACAACGTTGTTAAACTCACCATTTACCGACCCCGCCCCAATCCGATTGTCAATGACGTCTAAATTTCCATCCGCTCGACTAAGAAACCAACGGTTGGCACCCGATGATGTCGTATGGAACATCAGGTCGTTCAGTCCATCGCCATTGAAGTCTCCGGACACAACGTGGTCGTAACCGTTGGCAGAACCAGGTGCAATTCGATTGTCGACAAAGTCAAATCCTCCGTCAGCTCGGCTATAGAACCAGCGGTTCGATCCCGTCGACGTCGAACTGAACACCAAGTCGTCCCGATTGTCACCATTGAAATCACCGGTAACCAAATTGTTGAACACGGAATTGATAAGATTAGTTGCGATCGTGTTGCTAACAACGTCAAGATTTCCGTCAGCTCGACTGAAATACAAGCGGTTGTTGCCTGTTGTTGCCTTGTGAAATATTACGTCGGTGCGTCCATCGCCGTTAAAGTCACCGGTGGCTATATTTTCGTAATCTTTTGCGTCTGAAGGTGAAATTCGGTCGAACTGTTCCAGCATGTCATTGTCGCCGTAAAGTTGATCGTCGCCGCCGCCGCCGCGCAGAGTGTCATTGCCGGTGCCACCATACAGGAAGTCGTTTCCTGCGCCCCCGTCCAATTGATCATTTGCGCCGCCGCCGAACAAATAATCAATTCCAGAATCGCCGAAAAGAGTGTCGATGGCTCCAAGTCCTGCCAGGGTGTCATTACCCGTACCGCCATTAAGTACGTTCGCCAAGATATTTCCACGAATTAGGTTTCCCGCATTGCCGCCCAATACGGTTTCGATTGCGTTTCCCGCATTTAGGCCCAAATTGAATTGGGGCGTAACTGGCTGGGAGCCTACTTTCGAAATATCGATACTGACGTATGCCCCATTCGTTGTTGAAAAATTCAATGAATCGATGCCACTTTCGTCGTCTATTGAGTCTGTTCCCAACGGCAGGTCAGCATCAAACTGGTATGTATCGTCCCCGCCCCCGCCGATCGATGAATCATTTCCCGGGCCCCCAGTGAAGCTGTCGTTGCCGGAGCTAAATCGCGAATACCAACGATTTGCCCCTGTTGAACTGGCATGAAACACTACTTCCGCTGCATTATTCCCATCAAAATCACCTGCCACGATGTTGTTAAAAATACCGCTGACAAGTCCCGGCCCAATTCGGTTGTCAATAAGGTCCAGATTCCCGTCGGCTCGACTTACAAACCATCGGTTGTTGCCGGTTGACATAGCATGAAATACCAAGTCGTCACGGCCGTCGCCATTGACGTCGCCGGACACGACATGGTCGTATCCGTTGGCAGAGCTCTCGCCGATCCGATTGTCGATGATGTCGAGATTTCCATCCGCTCGACTAAGAAACCAACGGTTGGCACCCGAGGATGTCGCATGGAACATCAGGTCATCGCGACTATCGCCATTGAAGTCCCCGGACACGACATGGTCGTATCCGTTGGCAGAGCTCTCGCCGATCCGATTGTCGATGATGTCGAGATTTCCATCAACTCGACTAAGAAACCAACGGTTGGCACCCGAGGATGTCGCATGGAACATCAGGTCGTCCAGTCCATCGCCATTGAAGTCTCCGGACACAACGTGGTCGTAACCGTTGGCAGAACCAGGTGCAATTCGATTGTCGACAAAGTCAAATCCTCCGTCAGCTCGGCTATAGAACCAGCGGTTCGATCCCGTCGACGTCGAACTGAACACCAAGTCGTCCCGATTGTCACCATTGAAATCACCGGTAACCAAATTGTTGAACACGGAATTGATAAGGCTGTTCGTTATTTTGGCATTAGACTGAGAGAACGTACCGTCAACCCGACTAAAAAACCAGCGATTGGCTCCTGTTACCGTTTGATGAAACATTAAGTCATCGCGACCGTCGGCATCAAAGTCGCCCGTGACCATTTGTTCAAAATTGGCCATGGTTCCTGGTGTTAATCGGCTTACTTGCTCGAGGATTTCAACGTCACCAATCAGCTGATCGTCGCCATCGCCGCCAATCAGCGTGTCGTTTCCATCGCCGCCAGTGAACGCGTCGTTCCCTGCTCCGCCATCCATAAGTTCGTTTCCGCCACCACCGAAAAGCGCATCGTTACCGGCGTTGCCCAAGAGAATGTCATTCCCGCTGCCACCGCCAAGCGTGTCGTTCCCAACGCCACCGACCAAGTTGTTGACTAACGCGTTCCCGCGAATAAAGTTGCCAAAACTGCCAGCGATTACATTTTCGATTTCATTTCCGGTAGCAAGTTGCAACGCCAAATTTCCGGGAACAATCTGCTGGGACGTAACAAGGGCAAGTTCGCAAGTTATGTATTTGCCGCTCGTGGCGGAAAAATCCAAAGTATCCACGCCACTGGCGTCTGCTAATCTATCCGTCCCTAATACCAAATCTGTGTCGAACACATATGTGTCACTTCCGGTGCCACCATTGAGCGCATCGTTTCCACGACCGCCATTCAAATGGTCGTTACCGACGCCTCCAACGATCGCGTCGTTACCAACGCCGCCAATAATCTGATCGTTACCGTCTCCACCCTTGAGGGTGGTCGCAATTGTCACGGGCCCACTTGTTGAACCTCCTGATAAATTAATCGTGTCATCACCGCCGAGGGCATTCACCAAGATTGAAGTGACACTGGCGAGCGGGAAAGACGCGCCGGTATCTTTGACGATAACATTCCCATTTTGTTGATAAAGCTCGATCGCCTCGCCGCCGTTCGTGCCAGTCACGGTCAACAGACCACCCGAAAGAATTGAGGTGGTTGCCAATAAGTTTCGAGGTTCAAGTCTTTCGAAAGACGTCGCCTGGGAATGATTCAACCGATTTCGTCGGGACTTGTTGGATTTGGACATGGCGACCTCTGCAAAAATGCCATCTACTTCTAATGCGGTGACCTCGAACTCCGGCCATGCTAAGCCGTAATTGACCAAAAATATAACAGAACGAAGTTGGACGTAAAATACTTCAGCGTCGTTATGACTAAACGAAAACGTGTGTCAATGCACCCAAACTTCCCTCAAACGCAGTTTATTGCAATGGTTTTCTGCCGGTTTTAATCAAAATCTTGGAAGGTGGCCACGATTGGCGGCGCAATATCGAATCACTTCCATTCCGAAAAACAGGGGGATTAGGTGTTTCATTTTGTCGCCTAATGCCAAACCTACTAGGTTAAACCGATTTTTCACTTGATCTCCAAAACGATTCGGTAACCAAGTGACGTCCAGCTGTCATCGGGTCCAATCGCAAACCAGCGATCGCCTACTGGCAAAACCGCCAAAATAGCCTTTTTGGTGGTTTTGCCGTAAGCGCATGATCCTGCGGGACTTGTGACGACGGGACTCACTTGGGGTGAGTCACGGTGTTTTGAGCCTTTTGATCGTTTTGAGCCCCTCGAACCCGAAAATTTGGCGAGGGTGAGTCCCGCGATTTTGTTCGACGTGAGAATTGAATACTAAAAAGAAACGCGAATAACCGCGTAGAAAAGACAAGGCCCGCGAGCCGAAGCTTGCGGGCCTTAATCGTGTCTGGCCCCGTTGCGGACAACGGGTCAGTGGAGGCGCCGGGGATCGAACCCGGGTCCCGAGACGTTTCCATGCAGGCCTCTACGTGTGTAGTCAATGCATTAGTTTCGCTTGGCCGGGCGTCAATTGACAAGACTCCCAGCCAAACTAGTCGAAAACATTTTTTAACCGCAGCCGTGTTCGACATGAGCCGCGGCGGTCCGAATTTAGCGACGGACTTTTGGATCTAATCGGCTAAGACCCGCAGTCCGGGTTACCCGTTTATTTAGGCAACCAAAGCCAAGTTGTTGTTGGCAAATAAAGTTTTGATCAGCTTTTTACGTGGCCATGCTGACCAACCACGACACGCCACCTACATTTCCATCATCCGGTCGAATCCAATTCGCCCCCTGATTGAAATGAAGCTCAAAGCAAAAAAACCGCTTCAAGCCTCGCTGACATAATAGACTCAGCCGCCTAAAAGTAAATGCGCTGCGACGATTCACCGATATTTCGCGACTTTGTAGGTTCCCAGAAGTAAAAAGCAATCGACGATTTGCGTTTCCAACGCTCAATAAGAATTTGGATTGGTCACCGAACGTGAACCGCAAGTGAAAGAGAATCATCGGAGTTCATCCCATTGCCAAACTCATCGATAGAGAAAACGGCGATTCTTCATCCGTGCAAATCCGTGTAATCCGTGGCGGATTTTCTCCATTCCGTTTTCGCCTTTGTTCCGAAAGGAGGGCCGGAAATCCCGCCTCGGAGATGCGGGCGACGAAGCGGCAAAAGCCCGATTTCGCTGCAAAAGCCAGCTATTTCTTGCGTTGTCGCCGTTCGGACTTCCTGCTATTATCCCGCGCCCAAAAACTCAGACTTTGCGAGGTGGAATAGATGTGCGCTCGAATCTTACCAATCTTGATCTTGGTTGCCTGCGGAATCAACTCGCCGGTTCATGGACAGACTTCGTCGGGCTCGCCGTTGTCGCGGATCTCGACAGCCAAATCAAACATCGACGACGCCGACAAAGATCTCCGCTTCACCGACTACGAGGCGCGGCTGAACGCGATTCTCAAAACCCGCCGCGACGAGGAAAAAAAGTTTGTCAGCGAAGTCATGGCACTCGTCAGAAACGGCGTACTCCCTGAACGCTTGATCGAAACGAGCTACAAATGGGTGATGAACAAGCGACCGGGGACGGACTACCCCTTCATCTATTTCGAACGAGTTTTGCGCATTCAAGCGGCCATCATGAAGCTGGAAGTTCCGGCGTTCGATTACTCGATTTACGATCAACGGCTCTTTCAAGCGGGCTCGAAAAAAATTCCCGTGGGCAACTAAAACGGAATCCCAACAGGGGTCGATTGCCAAGCGAAAGCGAGCCAAACCTTCAGCATGTTTGGCGGAAAAAATTAGGGCCAACGGCATTTGCGGTGCGGGTCGAATTTGATTTCGTGACCGAATCGCGAGGTGTCAAAGTGCTTTTTGCCCTCGTCTAAACGAAAGACTTCGTGGCCCATGACCCAGGTCCTGACTGGCCAACCCGTCAATGTGACGCCGTGCCACGGACTCCATTTCGACTTGGTCTCTTGCTCTTCATTGCGAATGGTCTGTCGTAGCTGAAGGTCGACAAGCACCAAGTCGGCGTCGAAACCCTCGGCAATTTTTCCCTTGCCTTGCAAATGCCAGACATCAGCCGGTGCGGTGCACATCCAGGAGACGACCTGCTCAAGCGAACATCGGCCCAGTGAAACTTGGTTCAGCAGCAGGGCCAAAGAGTTTTCGATCGCTGGCAGGCCCGAGGGGCATTGCGGATAGGGAGCTTGTTTTTCCTCCCAGGTATGCGGCGCGTGATCCGTCGCGATAACCGTGATCGTTCCGTCGTGGAGTGCTTGCCACAGCGCCGCATTGTCCTTCCGTGTCTTGATGCTGGGGTTCATTTTGACTTGTGACCCGAGCCGGGCATAATCCTCCACTGCAAAGAATAAGTGGTGGGGGCAGACTTCGGCGGTCACAAATTTCGGTGCAGCGGCAATCAACGGAATCTCATCAGCCGTCGACACATGTAAGACATGAAACTGATGTTGGTGTCGCGTCGCGAGATCGATGGATCGTTTGGTTGCCACAACCGCAGCGTGATGATCGCGGACCTGCGAATGTACCGCGACGTCGGAAACTCCGGCGAAGCGGGCTTGATTGGCCCGCACGGTCGATTCGTCCTCACAATGAGCACAAATCGGCAGAGTAGTCTCCGCAAAAATCCGCTGCAAAGCCGCTTGCTGGTCGACGAGCAAGTCGCCGGTGCTGGATCCGATAAAAATCTTGATGCCGGGGGTGCGTTGGGCTCGTTTCAGTTCGTCGACATTATCTGGCGTGGCGCCGATGTAGAAGCCGTAGTTGACAAGCGAACGAGAGCTGGCCAGTTGCAGCTTTTCATGAAGGCGTTCCACCGTCGTCGTGGTTGGCGACGTGTTGGGCATTTCCAGGAAGCTCGTCACGCCCCCCTTGGCACACGCTCGCGAGGCGTGGGCGAGGTCTTCCTTGTGGGTGAGGCCAGGTTCGCGAAAGTGAACTTGGTCGTCGACCACACCGGGAATCAAGTGCAGTCCGCGTGCATCAACCACAACATCAGCTTTTGTTTGCGACGCCGGATCGATCACGGCGATCGTGGTGCCGTCAACGAGCACTGACGTAACCAGTGTCGCGGCGGGCAGCACGACGGTTGCATTTTTGATCAAGGTTTTCATGACTTGTCCGTGGGGTCGCGGCGTCCTGTTGGAGTTCCAGCCCGCTAAATTAAAAGTCTTTCAGCACCGGAGTCACAGCCTGTTGCAGGCCGCCAGTGACGTGTACGGTTCGGTTGGAATCGATAAAGACATTGACCTCGCTGCGCACGCCAAACTCGGGCAGGTAAATTCCCGGTTCGATGGAGAAGCAGGTCGAAGGGAGCAGCAAGCGGTCTTCACGGGTTTCCAGATTGTCGATATGGGTTCCATTGCCGTGGGTTTCTTCACCGATGTTGTGGCCGGTACGATGGACAAAATATTCGCCGTAACCGGCGTCGACGATAACTTTGCGCGAGGCATCGTCGACGGTTCCGCCAGCGATCGGACGACCTGCCGCAAAGGCCTCTTTGACGCAAGCAATTGAGGCATCGCGTGCCGCAGCGACGATGCGGAAGATTTTTTCGAACTTCTCAGGAACGGAATCACCCACAAAGCCCACGCGGGTCAAGTCGCTGTAGACGGCCTTCGGTCGATCCATTTTGGCCCACATATCCAGCAGTACAAAGTCGCCGGCTTTGATCTCGCTGTCCGACCCGCGTTGCGGTGCATAATGCGGGTCGCCCGCGTGCGGTCCAACGCCGACGATCGGCGCGTGGTAAGTCGTCATCTTGTGATCGGCGTAATATTGCATCACGCGATCTTGAACGTCAGTTTCACGCAGAGTCTTCCCCGCTCGCACACTGTCGGCGATTAATTTCCAAGCCATGTCAAACGCCGCTTGGTTCAGGCGATCTGCCTCCAGATGCATTTCCCATTGAGCGTCGCTCCAGCGGGATTCAAAATTCGAAATCAAGTTGCCTGAAGAACGCACGTCGACACCAAAACTGCGGACGAGTTCGATCGTGCCGGCGTCCACTCGCGAAATGTAGGGGTTGCCGTTTCGGGGCGAATATTCCATCGCGACGATTCGCGCCGACCCTAAAATTTTCTGGACGCCTTGCTCCAGTGCTTGCCAAGTTAAGTAAACCGTCTTGTCACCGGGGAGGTGATCAAGGGCAGCCTGTTCGATTCGGTGAACGAGCTTTTGCGGCGTGCCGTTAGCCGGGATGAAGTAAAAAAAACGACGTGATCCAGCGTCGCTGGGAGCGATTCCCAACACTCGCAGCGCTAACACGTTGCTGGCGCGGAAATCGTAAAGGAGCCAGCCGTCAAAGCCAAATTCTTTGATCGAGTTTTGTATCGCCGCAAGGTCAATCATGAAGTCACCTTTTTTTTGTGTCTATCTCATCTGGACTGAAGTATCGAAATCGACGCGAAGCGGGGCAGTTTTCACACAGCATTTGTCGCGAAATCAGCCAATTGGTCGATCAACATTATGCTAATGATGCCTTGAATCGTTACAATTGACCAGTAGATGAAAACGGCGCGGTAGTGTGCCCGAAGTTTTTCCCTCCCTAAAAACCCGTTGAATCCTGAGGCTGAAATGTTGTTCCTGCGAAATTACACCCAGTGGTCATTATGTTTCGTATGCGCCTGGTTGCTTTTTGCCACCGCGCCCGCCTTTGAACTGAATGCTTTGGCCCAAGACGAAAACGGGAAAGACGATGCAGTTCAAAAAGAAGCTCAAGAGAAAGAAAAACCGGAAGAGCCCAAGAAGGAACCCAAAAAAGATGAACCGCCCAAAGAAGAAGAGGCTTTGGTCGAAGTCGAGCCCTCGGACAAGCCAACGATCGGTCCGCGAGAAATTCGTTTTATCCTTTGGGATGGTTCAGTAGTCCGCGGCAACGTTGGCTACAGCGCGATTCATGTGCAAACCAAATTTGGACGACTGGAGGTTCCAGTGGAAAACATTGTCACCTTGCGTCCGGGAATGGAGAGCCTGCCCGATATTCAAAAACAAATTCAAGAAAACGTCGAAAAGCTGGGTGACAAGGAATTCAAGATCCGAGAAAAGGCCAAGCTGGAACTGATCGGAATGGGGACCCAAATCTTGGAGGTCGTCAAATCGGCCAAAGATGGCGGCAGTGCCGAACGCAAGAAAAATTTGCAAGCGGTTCTGGAAGCAATTGTCGAGATGAATTCCGACGTGTCCGAAGTCAATCCATCCGATACCGGTCCGCTGCTTGGCGAGGACTCGATTACAACGCCGACGTTTACCATTGTGGGTCGAATTGAAGAAAAAGAATTTGAACTGACAACTCAGTACGGAATTTTGCGGGTTCAACTGGCGGATATTAAATCGGCGGATCGGTCGTGGTCAATTTCGGCTGATGCGATTGAGAAAAAGTTGGATGTCGGCGCAACAGCTTTTTTTCAACGCACTCCGGCCACCACGAAAATCCGGGTAAATCCTGGGGATAAAATCACGATCAAGGCCGAGGGGCGAACGAATTGGGCTTCGTGGGGCGACGTTACTTCCGGACCGGATGGGATCGGTACCCACGGCAGTTGGAATGGATTCAATTGCGGCAAACTTGTGGCCCGCATTGGTAAGAGCGGCGAATATGTTGGCGTCGGCGTGAAAAATACCTTTGTTGCGAAAACGGGTGGCGAGTTGTTTTTGGGAATCGCCATGCAAGATAACTTCGCCAATCAGAACGGCTATCAATGGAACGGCGAGTACAAGGTTACGGTACGAGTCGAATCAGCCGGGAAGTAATGCCGAATCGGCACGGAGAATGATCGAACCTTGATTCGTCGCCTCGAACTCATCAATTTCATGTCGCATCGACACTCGGTCATCGAGTTGTCGAACGGACTCACCGTACTCGTCGGCCCTAACAACTGTGGGAAGAGTGCGGTTGTGACGGCGCTGAAGATTCTGGCGCACAACGATGTCTCGACTTACGTCAAACGTCACGGCGAAAAAGAATGCCGGGTCAAAGTCGAGCTCATTGACGACGAGCAACAGCTCCACACGATCGAATGGTCGCGTAAAAACAGTCCGCAATACACGATCGATGGGAAAAGCTACGATCGCCTACGCAACGCCGGATTGCCCCCGATGCTGGCGGAGCTATTGAAGCTGCCGATTGTCGAGGGCGAAGGGGGTAACGAATTCGACATTCACTTTGGCGAACAGAAGTCGCCCGTTTTTTTGCTCGACAAATCCGCTTCGCAAACTGCCCAGTTTTTTGCCAGTTCTTCCGATGCCGCGCATCTGGTCGCGATGCAGAAATTGCATTTGCGAAAAGTTAGCGAGGCCAAGGCTGCGGTGGCCCGGCTCGATCAACAAGAGTTGCAGGTCCGCGCGGAGTTGGAAAGACTCGAGCCAGCGGTTGTCTTGCAGAAACAGTTAACCGATCTGGAACAAACCGCTGCGGAGATTAACACAGACGAATTGCGTGCGACTGCGCTGCGCGATGAGAAAATGGCGCTGACCAAATCGGAAGAGAACTATCGTCAACTCAGCAGGTTGGCCGATTGTCTGCGTGAGTTGCCGATACTGCCGAAGCTTGCGGACGTGAGTATCCTGCAGCGATTGGTTGCGGACCTCCCGCGGCAATCGCAAATCTTGGGGACATTGCAAAGACAGTCAGAAGCGTTTTCGGAACTGGCTTCGCCGCCGCTGCTCGCCGAAACCAATCGGTTGCAGAGAACTGTTGACGCGTTAACGATCGGAAACCAACAGACTCGCGCGCTAGCACTGCGGTTGGAATCTCTTACCGGGTTGCCGACACTCCCCGATTTGGCCGACACCGATGGCCTTCGCCTTGTTTGCCAAACTATGAAAACCAGCGATGCGGAATATCGTCGGCTGAGCATTGAACACGGGCAAACTGAGGACGCAATTCGATCACTGAGCGAAGAATGGGCCAGGCTTCGTCTCGACGCGCCTGCCTGTCCGACTTGTGGTCAGGACCTGCCCGCAGATTTCGTCGACGATCATCAACACGAACATTTTTCACGGCACGATGCGGAGCACGAATCGCCGCGAGCACGCCCTGCGGTCGGTCAATCAGCGACGACCTCCAAATTGGGAGAGGAATAAGATGGACCTTTATTCGATTCCACGAAAATTTCCAGAGACTTTGCCGGACTACAAGGGTGTGGCCTTCATAGGCGACCCGCATCTGGAGGCGCGGCAGCCCGGATTCCGCAAAGACAATTACTCGGAAACGATCTTGCGGAAGCTCGATTGGATTCTGGCAACTTGCCGAGAACAGAATTGGCTGCCCGTTTTCCTTGGAGACTTTTTTGAAAGGCCGCGCGACAATCCGAACCGTTTGATTGTGCGATTAATGGATTTGCTTTCGTTGCAGGACTCGGTCGCGATTTATGGCAACCACGATTGCTCCGAACCGATTTTAACCGACGACGACTCCCTTTCCGTGCTGTTGCGGGGCAGTCGTTTACGATTGATTTCGGCCGCGCGA
>JBEBGH010000515.1:0-2881 GCA_040081565.1 Pirellulaceae bacterium | reverse complement strand
ATATTGCGAACGCCGAAAGTGGAAGACTGAGATTATTGAAAACGAAGAAAGCGGTGTAGGCGGACTGAAAAAGGCCATTTTCAAGATTGATGCTAAAGGCGCCTACAGTCAACTCAAACACGAAAGTGGCGTTCATCGAGTCCAACGGGTCCCCGCGACCGAAAGCAGCGGTCGAACGCACACTTCTACCGCTAAGGTATCGGTCATGCCCGAAGCCGAGGAACTTGATGTCGAGATAAAGAATGATGATCTGGAAATCTCGACCTACTGTTCAAGTTCAGCCGGTGGTCAGCACATGCAAAAGAACGAAACTGCGATTCGGATTATCCACAAGCCAACCGGCATAGTGGTGACCTGCCAAGACGAGCGGAGCCAGCTTCAAAACAAGTTTAAGGCGATGGAAGTGCTCAGAGCGAAGATCTATGCGGCGCAAGTTGAAAAGGCCGCCGCCGAACGCGGAGAAACCCGCAAAAACCAGATTGGGACCGGCGATCGCTCAGAGAAAATCCGAACCTACAACTTCCCCCAATCAAGAATAACCGATCATCGAATCGGGCTGGATATGCACAACACGGTTACGTTTATGGATGGAGACATTCAAGCGATGATTGATGCGCTGATCCAAGACGACCAAGCGCGTAAGCTGGCTGAAGGCGCTTCGATTTAAACTGAAAAAACTCCTAACTCGGGTTTGAGTTAGGAGCTCTCCGGACAAAGGCGTGACGCCCAAGCCACGAGGTTACTGCTTAAAGGTTCGCGCTACCGGAGCGGTGGCCTTTGAAGCAAACTTGGCGGCATAGTCCGCAGGCTTAGCTTGGAACGCCTTAACACAGTCGCCGCAACACATGTAATAGCGAACACCTTCGTAATCAGCGAATGAACCCGCTTCAGCGTAGTTCGCAATATCATGTCCCATTACGACGCAGTGCATAACTTCCTTTTCGGGGGTTTTGCTGTAAGCCTTTGGATCAGCCTTGAACTTGGTCAGGTTTGCTTCCGAAGCGAAGCGATAACGAACACCCTTGTAATCGCTAGATCCGGCGATTTTCTTCTCGTCAAGTCGCGCGCCCGAAACGTAGTCGAAGATCGTATGACCAATCACTTTGCCTTCGGGAGCTTTTGTGAATTTCTTTGGCTCGGCTTTGAAGGTGGCATCGCAACCGCCGCAGCAGAAGCTATAGCGTACGCCAGCGTAATCTAACGCAGAAGTTGGTTTGGCCGGAACAGCACTACCCATGACTGCACAACTGAGGTTATCCCCGCCGGCGGCAGTGGTAAGAAGGGTGATTGAAATCAATAAAGCATTAATCATTTTTGTCCTCTGAACATAAGCTCAAATGAAGTTTACGCGATTGTAGTTCCAAAACGCACAAAAAAGCCAGCTACTAGCTGGCTTTTTCCCATATGGAGTTTTCAGGCTTACTTCTTTCGACGTCGCAGCAGGGCAGCCACGCCAAGGCCAAGAGCGGCCATGGTGGCAGGCTCCGGGACAGCCGCTTGAACGGCAACATTATCCACAAACATGCTCTGTGGGAACGCCGTACCGCCACCGCGGAATCGAATGGACTGCGCGGTTTGGGTGTTTGAAGCCCAACCAACCGCTGCATAACTCGGGCCGCTTTGGAGGCCCCAGAAGTTTGAAACCGTAGCGAGGAGAGTTCCAGTTCCGTTCAATCCGGAATAGACTTCCATTGTTACAGTGTCGCTGTCCGCACTGAAATCAGTCATTTCGAGCTCGACCGCGCTAAGGGTGGTTGAAAAATTTCCGACAAACCAGTCGTTCGTCGACGATGCGAAGAAGGGCGAAAGAGCCCGACTGTCCCACGTGAGCGGAAAGTTTATCGAAGTAAAAGAATCTAGATCTGCGATGTCGAACGCCGACCCAGAGGATCGAGTCACTGTCATGCTGATGCCAGCGTCGGTCTCAGTTAGGGTTGTGTAGCCGCCAGTGTTTCCGAGGCTCTGCGACGACGAGAAGGCAAACTCTTCAAAATTAAACAGCGAATAGGCATTAGCGCCTGAACAAACGCCAATGGCGCAAAAAACTAAACAAATTTTTCTCATTTCAACTCCACCTAACATTGTAGTCGCTTATTCGCCATTTTAGTGCCCAATCGGGCAGAACTCGCAAAATTACTAGCAAGATTTCAGGTTCTTACGGTAAAACTGCCTACTGTAATTTAGATGATTGACTTTCGAGCCAACTTTTCTCCTTTGCCGACTCCAACTGGCCTGACGGAAACAACGCTTTCAGGCTCAAGATCAAGAAGGCGTAGCCAGTCGTCTTGTACATCGTTTTTGGGAAAGATTTCGTTTTCACGATATTCCGCACGGATGGCCTCCGAAAGGTCGGAGAGCTCAATGCCGTGAGCGGCATCCTTCTTAGCGATCGCTCGTTTGATGGCCGTATCCTTGGCCCGATCCACGACAGACTTGATTAAAGCGCCGCTCACGAGATCCTTCCAATAGAGCGTCTTTGTCGATCCGTTCCGAAGGGCCACTTTGAGAAACTCGGTCTCACTGCTCTCTGCCCACAACGCTTCTATCGCCCCTTCAACCAGTTCCTTTCGGGCGCAATCCGCTTCGCCCGCATACTTTTTCATCAGTGTTGGGTCGAGTGGCAACCGAGAGTGTAGGTAGATTCCCATGATTTGCTGAGCTGCGGCTCGATTGGGTCGATCGATTTTGATTTTGCGGTCAATTCTCTCCGGACGCAATATCGCTGGATCAATGTAATCGGGGCGATTCGATGTCAGCATCAAGACCACGTTGTCAAGTGAAACAAGTCCATCTAACTCGGCGCACAACTGCGGCACCACCGTATTGCTGATATTCATCCCTTTACCGCTAGAGCGTGTTCGCAAAACCGACTCTGCCTCAT
>JBEBGH010000514.1:0-2887 GCA_040081565.1 Pirellulaceae bacterium | reverse complement strand
ATCAAGGGCATTTCAATGCCAATCTTCGTGTTGGGCAACTTGAATTCGGGTGACGGTCCTGAACAGTTTCCGTAGTAACCGCCGCCACTTTCTTCGCCAATGAAAATGGCATTAGTATGACAATGAAGCATGGAGATACACTCGCCGGCTGTGGAAAAACAACCCCCATCGATCAGTACAAAGATATTTCCGGAGTACGTTGGTGACGATGGACTTTGCTTTCCAATGTTGGCATGTTGAATATTGTCGAACGTGCCCTCGCTATTTGCCTTTAGCATTCCTTTTGGCGCTTTGACATTCGGCATGCTTGTGTATTTGAAGAAGTCAAAACTCTCCCGGTTCATCGTTAACGACTTGTAATAATCAAACGGATGATCTGTAAAATATGAAAACAGGGATTTTCCGAACTCATCGGTACCGCCGCCATTGCCGCGCAAATCGAGAATCAGGTTGTCCACGTGGCTGGCTTCAATGCTCCTGAATGAAGCATCAAGAAATTTTTTGAAGTCGATCTTTCTCGACTTCAATTGTTCATTGTCAAAGGTTGCAATTCGCAAATAAGCGTACTGGTTGTCGGGCGCGATGCTCAATTCAGCCAGCGGTGCTGCCGCAGTTTCAGGATAACGCTCGTTGTCCAGACGAAACAGCTCGTCAAAGGTTATCGCTGGCAATGTACTGTTGATCATTCCGGTCCCATTCGCGGGAAGATACTCCAATTGATAGGAGTCTGTATGACCGTACAGATAATTAAGACATCTTGCAAAAGGCCGCGGGCGCGACAACATCCGGTATTTGTTCGTGAGATTGCTCCCGTCCGAAGCAGTGATCGGGAGGTAATCTCTGATGATGTCGGCGGTTGGATGTCCGTTTATTGATATGATCTGCGCTCCTAGAAGTTCGCTGTCTGCAAGGGTGGAATAGTTCTTGTACACGAACAGCTTGCCGCCATCCCAATACACCCGGAAGGGTGCCGCTGTCTGCCCCTGGTCCAATTTATCCTTGTGAAGCTTTGGCGGAGATACTTTAAGGTGCCCATCACCAACCTGGGCGGCTACCCGGCTAACAACAAGCATGAATTCCATGTCCTTCATGGGTGTCGTCAGGGAGGCTGCAGCTTTTGCAAATATTGAATCCATGTTTTCCTTGGTTGAATATCTGTAGAGCCCCGGATGGCCCTCTTCCAGGGCATCCCTGAAAACTCCAAAGTCCTGTTTTAGTTCCTCGATACTAAAAACGCCTGTTAAATCTTGTTTTTCTTGTCCAGGCAAAGAAGTTGTTGCAGCGAGTAATAACAGGCAGAATATTGGCTTCATGATCATTGAGACCTTCGGGGTTTTGTGGGGGTCGGTACTGTCCAGCCATGAGATTACGAAAGTTCGTTTGGGTTGTTTCACCTATTGAAACGGCCAAAAGTAGTTTGATGCAAACCAAACGATACATGTTCGGCACAACCAGGCAAATATTGGCCAAGCGAACAAACAACATGTTCACCGTGACTCGGCACCACTATTTGCTGTGCCAAACTCCTACTGGCAAAACCACTTAAATAGCCTTTTTGCCTGTTTGGTCGTAACTGCCTGAAGATGCTGGACTTGTGACGACGGGACGCACTTGGAGTGAGTCACGGTGTTTAGAGCCTTTCGATCGTTTTGAGCCCCTCGAACGCGGAAATTTGGCGAGGGTGAGTCCCGCGATTTTGGTTGACGCCAAGAAAGGAAACGCCAAAGAAACGCTGGGGTGAACCAGCGGGTCTTGAGCGGAATGGTCACCTTGCGGTGACCAAGTCGATGGAGGCGCGGGTGTAGACTCGCAACGGTGCCACCATTCGATAATCTGAATGTCGCTGGTTCGAGTCTTGTTCGGGGAGGAGAGCGGTTGATCTCCGACGACGACCTTGCGACGTCTGTTTCCGACAAACATGAGGAAGGGCAGGGGCCAAATTTGACGAATCTGCTAGACGACCCTCCGGCGGAATGGAATTGGGAACGCATCGTGGCAGAGGGCATCGACGTTAAGTACTTGGAAGTGGAACAGGGAAAGCAGGTATTCAACCTAAACTCCGCAGTATTTGAAGTGCTCACGATGTTCAATGGACCATTCGGGTTTCCTATATCTTCACGGTTCAACTAACCACGGAGTGATTGTTGAGTTTTCGCACCAACGCCTTTGGCTTCGCCGTCAAGAAAACAAAGATGGAAAACAAAGGTCTCAAGTACCGTTTTAGTCACCGAAAGCCCGCAGGGTGACGAAGGTTGGGTCGAATTGATTGCGACAAGACTTAATTTGGAATCAACCTTTTCCCCTCGCGGTCGCCAGAGACTTCATCCATTACCCAATGTTCAAATCAAAGAAGCCTGACCGCTTGCATCACATACACGGTTATTTTGTGCTTTCTTCTTTGGAATGTTCGGGCAGGCCGTGTTTCCTTTTGGCCTGCAACAACTTGAGCTCGAAATCCAGGCGGTTGAAAGTTGCTTGACCAACCTGCTGAACAGTTACATCAGATCCTCCGTGATGCATTCTTCGGACCACAACCTCAACGTTCTTCGCCGACTCTAATGCTTGTTGCCAAACAGCAACAATTTCCCTGGGGTCGGTATGAAAATCGAGTTGGGCCTCAAGGAGTCGTTTTTGACTTTCCATAGCAACATCCAAAGTCGACACACCTGCGTCCATCAGTTTTGCAAAATGGTCCCTTTCCATCAACGCCACATTAATACGTTGCTTCTTCAGTCGGGTTTCCACATCATCACCGGGATTGATTTTATAGGATGCTGGTGAATACGTTGGTCCATCCGGGATTATCGTGGGTGTAGGCTGAGTCCACCACAATAAAAGTAGATGGCGGTTTTGAAGTTTTCAATGTTTCGGAAGCCACCGACGCGGC
>JBEBGH010000513.1:0-2888 GCA_040081565.1 Pirellulaceae bacterium | reverse complement strand
GAACAATTCGCCAAACGAAAAGAATCGGCTGCTCAACGACGTGAGAAGGTCCAAGCAGAATATGTTGAGGACTTCTTCGGGGCGGTGGTGGAGTTTCTTGCCTTCCATCCGACTCACACCAAGCTTGCTCAACGGCTTGCTCGTGCGGTGTCCGATCATGCCACTCCTGTCGGTAGCGGAACAGTGGCGAGAACCAAACGCATTCCGGTCGAGCAACGGGCCGAGGCCGCTGTCATTGCCTGGATGCGTCATCAAACAACGGCCTACGATTCGATGCAAATCGCACGGATCAAAGGCAAGCGGCGAGAAGTCCGGCGAATTCTGGCACAACGATCCAATGAATTGCTGTCGTACTACCGTCGTGGAGATTCGATTTCTGAGGTGTGCCCGCTGAAGCGGGCGTTGGGGTCATGAATTAGGGAAGCGGCAATGAGTTATTTCAAGATCGTGAACATCTCCAAGGAAGACTTAGCTCTGGCCCGAAAGCGGCAGGTCTCGATTTCCGTTTTGGCCCGCAAATATGGTGTGCAACGTGCGACCATGATTAAGAAACTGAGTCACCACGGCATTGAGCGGTACGTTCTTCGAGGCAAGAGGCCAGAAGATCGGAAGGTCATTGCTGTCGATCAAAGAGATATTGATGCCCTGACGGCAAAGCAGACTTCCTTTTACGGACTGGTTCGGAAATACAAAACGACTTCCGCCACGATGAAGCGGTCGCTGAAGAAACTCGGAATCGAATGGCAACGGGTTGGAACTCGCAAGCAAATCACGTTGTCCGCCAAGGACAAACGAGACTTTCTGAAATCCAAAACAACCGTGAAGGAATTGTCCGCCAAATACGAAGTCAGTCCCGCCGTCATCGAACGACATCTCAGCGAACTTGGCCACGAGCCAAAGGCCGTGTCCGATAAGTGGCTCAAGCAACGGCAACGAGTGGCCCAATTGCGAAAGAATCACACGTTTGAAGAAATTGCCCTTTTGATGGGAACATCGAGACAACACATCTTTCAGTTGATGTCGTCGTATGAAACGTGGAAAGCGTCGGTCGAAAGTTACGAGAGACTGAAAAAGCAATCGCTGGATCGGTGATGACGAATCATGACTGACACCACAAACGCCAAACTGTTCGTGAACCTCGGTGCTTCGCAAGTTCGCCGAAGGCTCAAAGGGTTCGGACACGGAGTCCGCAAAGTGGAGACTGCTGGCAACAACCAAGCGGTCATCATCCACACCGCCACGGGGCAACATCTTCGCCAGCTTACAAAGAAGTTTGCCGATGTTGGCTATTCAAAAACGGAAGTGGGGCTTGGCAAACCGACTGATTTGGTTGGAGTGCTGGCCGATGCGATTGCTGAAGCTGATGAATCGAGTGGTCAAGAACACTACGATCCGAGCGAATGAGTCATTGGTGTGAGTCTCGTTTTCCAAAGCAGGTCCATCCAATGCACGAACACACGGATTTCTTTGTCGGCTGGGGAACCCTGTCCCTCATCAATGCTGGACTCGCTCAATCAAAAGGCCGCAGCGGATTCCTGTGGTGGCTCGCTTCGCTTTTCATTGGACCACTCGCCACGATTGCTGATCGTGATCCTCCCGAAGCAGCCGCAATTGCTCTGAGAGTTGGAGTCAGAAATGGGATTATTTGACTTCTTCTTCGGTGGCGGCAAACGCTCCAACGTCAACGTCGTTCCCGATGTCATTTGGCTCAACAATACGGCGAAGCTCAAAGGCATCAGGAAGGATGTCGTTCACCAACGTAGTCTTGGAGCCGTGGGCCTTTTGCTGGTTGCTCACTTCGATGATGTCCTTGAACAACTCTTCAAGATTGCTGCTGAGCACGGCAACAACATCCCGATCAAAGTCAGTTTGGCCAAAGACCTCTCAACGGACCTTGTGTCAGAATGGTCGGCCAATGAGTCGGCGACGATTGCAATCATCATCGGTGAACGTCATCCATTGCCAAAGCATGACGATGAGGTTTTGCAATTCGCAGAGAGCTTGCCCCATCAAGTCCGATTGATTCGGCACATCTCACTTGAAGACCCATTGATGAAGGCATTTGCTGGTGAATGGGTCAAGAAGACGTTGCAGAGCATGGGCATGGCAGAAGACGAGGCCATTGAAAGCCAGATGGTCTCACGACGGATCAAAGCGGCGCAGCAGAAGATCGAAAAGGAAGCGTTTGGTGATTCCGATGCTGGTTCTGCTGCGGAATGGTTGGATGCAAATGTGCCGGGGATGAGGTCGGATTGAAGATCAAGTTCGCCGGACCACAGCGAACCAAGCCTTCGGTCAACCCTGGTTCGCAACATAAAGTCACGGAATGGAGTGCCCCCTAGCGAGCCGAGTTCCTCGTGATTTCCCGCCGTTCTGGCTTGGAGTGATCTACTCATTTCCAAATTGAAGAAGATGACTCAGATATTGCGAAAAGGGGTGAAATTTAGAACGGCGAATATCCAGGCACACGTTCATAACCTCCTCGTCATTGACGGCCCCGTTCGTAGTCATGCCTTTGATTACCCAATGACCTTGTTCCTTCGTGAATGCCTCCAATCCAATTTGGCGCAATCGTTTAGCTTCCTGCTCCCACAATTCTTCTGTTGCCTTTTCTAACGCACACCACTCCTCGTAAGGCAACGCATAGAAAACACGTCTTGGTTTTCTGGATGGTGCGGCCAATACATTGCCACACATTTCGAGAGGTCTACGCTTAATTCGGCAAACGCTATCCTCGTATTTAATGAAGATAGATTGAGGTGTTTGCTTAACGATTGGATGAGCGGTTGTTTTGAAAACGCCATCGGCGGCCAGACTATGGGTGTAGAGGAATCTGCCAGGGCATACGCAGCTAAATGGATGGAGTGTTCAGTAGAAGTTGGATGAGG
>JBEBGH010000512.1:0-2892 GCA_040081565.1 Pirellulaceae bacterium | reverse complement strand
TTTTTGAACTGGGCGGGAAGCTGAGAAACAACTCAGCTTCCCGTTCAAAAGGCTGAAAAACGAAACGCTGATG
The DNA here is from genome assembly GCA_040081565.1 of Pirellulaceae bacterium. Classification (GTDB taxonomy): domain Bacteria; phylum Planctomycetota; class Planctomycetia; order Pirellulales; family Pirellulaceae; genus BJ22. Next base: position 2,819 of record JBEBGH010000512.1, on the reverse strand, counting down.
CTAGCGTCGTCATTGGGGTGAGAATAGCCATCTGTTTAGATGACAGGTCAGTTCGTGGTTGAGTCATTCGAATTTTCATGGTGTACAAAATACTAAGTTAACTAGTCGTCAAAACGTGATGCTAGACGACTATTCTAAGCTAATCAACATCGTGAAATTGAAGGGCCAAGCTAGATCAGCATCAAAATCCGCTGTGCTGGCTTGACCCTCCTTTCTGATTGACGTGTTTGAATTACAAATTCTGAAATTAGGCGATTCCAGACTTGCGGAAACTGAAGAAGGAAAAGAACGCCAAGTCCTGGTTTTGATTCGCAAACGCCTTGAATTCAAAGAATTCTCGCCCGAACAAGAATACGCGAATCTCGTTTTCGGCAAATGATTCGAATTTAGCGTCTAAGAAATTCTTTGGAAATCCGACGACAAGGAAAAAGTCGCCAGTAGGAAATTTCTGAGGTAAACCGCTGAAGAAATTCACGCCATTTTCGACGGGAAAGGACTTGAACCCAGTGAATTTTTCGAATGGGAATCCTGAATCCTGGCGATGGAATTCGCGAAGTGCTTTTCCAAAGCTCTGGAAACCGTTGGAAAATTGAGACGAGAAATCAAATCCGTCAGCTTCAAAGTTAGCGCCTCGGAAACAGTCTTTGATAGCATCGAACACAAAAAGCCGTTTTTTCTCGTCGAAAAACTCGGAAACTTCGATGAAGGACTTTCCTTGAAATTCGCGACGCATTTCATCGAACTTCTCATTGCTCATGTTTTGCGCGTCAGTGTGTAGCTTCGAAGACATGTGAACCTCACAAAAAAAATTGAATTTGCTGAACTACACAAGAAGACGCTGCCCAATTTGATTCGCGCAAAGAATTTTCATTTTCTTGAAAAAAATCCGAATTGCCGGCTTCATTTTTTGCGCCGTTTTCGATGTGCAGTGTCAATTACAGTAAGCGACTCAAATCGCGTGGTCGGCTTGATTGCCCCTGATGTAGTCGATGCGAATAATTTTTTGTTGCTCTTGCCGCAGCCAAACGGAATGTCTGCCAAAATCTTCGCGATGTGTCCTCGCCCCCAAACAAAAGCTTGGCGTCAACGAGTTTCGCCAATTGCTACCGATTCTCCAGCGACAATTTTGAAGCGAGGGACCAATAGAATGCAAACTTCGTATTTCGACTCCAATAGCTTTACAGCAATCGTGGCGAAGGTGCGTAGCAGAATTGCTCGTGGCGTGCCGGCGCATGACCTTGATGACGTAATGGCTGAAGCGACCTTGGGGACGCTGCAAAAGGCCGCCCACATTGGAGATGCCAAATGCCCCGAAGCGTACTGCTACCAAGTCATGTTGAATTGCGCACGATCCGAGCTTCGGCACCGATCACGCCGGATCGCAACAGAAAAAACGGCGTCGGAAATTTGTGAGGCAGCAAGCGTCGATCTAGTTGAAAGTAGCCCAGCGGAAATTGCAGTCGAAATTCACCTTGCAATTGATAAGGCTGGTGGCAACTCAGTGCAGATGCAGGCGGTTCGGCTGAAGTACCTCCAAGGGATGAGCACAGAAGCAATCGCCGAGGTATTCGGTGTTTCAACCAGAACGATTTTGCTTCGCATTGCGGAAGGGAAGGCTCGTCTGCGCGAAATTCTCATCGACCGGATCGACCTCAATTAACTTCAACGAAAGGGTTACGTCGTGAACAAGATCATCGACGACTTTATTTGTGCCGAAATCATACGCAAATCGATATTGCGAATTGAAGATCCAATCCTAAGAGCGTTTGCGCATTGCCGTTATCAGCATGGGGACGACGAGCGAAGATTGAGGATCGAGTTTTCAGAATTCACGTTAGATGAAATCATGGGCATCATGGCTGAGGCGCGAGCGGCACTTGATCTTGAAATCCGGAAGCTCATTGACGAAACTTCACAACCCAGCGGCATGGCATCGCAGTCAAACCCAAGCTTCTTAACATGGCTGATGTCTTTTTTTGTCTGATCCGGCTTTTTAGTTTTGCTTTCGTATGAGTTGAAAAACAAACAAAAAAAGAACAGCGGAGAATACAAACGGGGACGAGAATACAAACGGAAGGAAAAGGGGACGATCAAAAGGGTACATTCTACTTATTTAGCTTTTTGAGACGACCAAAAGGAGACATTCTACTTATTTAGCTTTTTGGGCCTGCCTCGTGGCCGAAGTGAGGATTCCAAGCCAAGCTTTTTGGCGGTTGATGCCTGCCATCGAGTATTGCCATAGGGAGTGCCACGGGCAAGACTATGCCGTAATGAAGTTCCGCTTCCGCTTCCGTTTCCGGATCATTGACATAATCTAACCAATCGGGGACGCGGTAGCAGCCACGGCGATAACAGAGCGAGGTCCTCCACGTTTCCTTGATGGTGAATCCAGAGACTGCCAAACGGCCAATCCTCCGCTCGCTTCACCAGGTTGGCCCGTAACGCGTTGCGTTCCACACACTTCCATTGTCCCTAGCGGATGTTTCGTTCGCTCGCGGCTTTCAATCGTTTGGCGGCGAGGCGGCAATAGGCGGCCGAGCAATCGAAAGCAATAAAGTCGCGACGGTGCCGTGCGGCGACGGTTGCGGTCGTGCCCGAACCGGAAAACGGATCGAGCACGACGCCCTGCGGTGGACAGGTCGCGAGTAAACAAGTTTCGACCAGCGATTCGGGAAACACGGCAAAATGTGCGCCGCGAAATTTTGACAATGGAATCGACCAGACCGTGCGTTTGTTGCGACCCTTGGGATGAAAGGCCTGGTCCCAGCGTCCATCGTGCAGGTTGGCACTCCCCGAATTGTTCCCCCGCTCCGGCGTTC
>JBEBGH010000177.1:0-10933 GCA_040081565.1 Pirellulaceae bacterium | reverse complement strand
GCATCAAACAGCGGTCGCAGGTGCAACCGTTGGTGCAACCGTTCGGGATAACGTCGGTTTGATCCCCATTATTGCGGCATTCCGAATTGTCGTCATCCGGCCTGTCACGCCGGAGGTTGCGGGTTCGAGCCCCGTCCGCCTCGCTTTGTCGACGCCCCAGAATTGACTTGACCGAGCGGGTTTTCAAGCCACAATTCCGGCTCCGAATCAATAGATCGTCAGGGCTGCACAGCGGTTCGAATTTGCGCCGTTTTGCGAGCTGGACCGATTTAGACCCGGCGGGGACTCATTACCCCCGCCGGGCATTGTTTTTGCTTCTGATTTTCTCTGGCCTGGATTCGGAGGACTGACAATTGATTCAAGTTCCTGCTTTATGTAAGACTTGCGGGTCCGTGTTTCCGTCAGCGATAGGTTTTGAAAATTGCACGGGCATTAAAATGTCCGGAAACAAACAGACTTGTCCATTCTGTGGCGACTTTGCCGATCTATTTGACGGGACGTTTGACGTAGTTGGTGACGTGATTGACGTCCTGAAGCCTGGCAATATTTCAGAAGACCTACTGAGTAAGTTTGTCGATCTCGCGAAAAAATCAAAAAAGGAAAACACGACATTCGAAGCGTTTGCTAAACAAGCCGATGATATTAGTCCGGTGCTCGGACATTTTGTTCGCCAGGCTTCCGGCAAAATCCCGCTTCAAGCGTTCTTGCTAATCGCGATTCTCATCGCGACGAATTCGTGCAACATGAACATCACATTTGATGCAAACCAGTTCATTGAATCAATATCCAACAAGCCATCGCATCAGCTCATTAAGGATTCCGAGAAACAGAACATAGACTCCGGCACCAATTCCGCCAAAGATGGCTCCAGCGGTAACACCCCGCCAAAATAGCATTGACTGCTTGATAACCTGACGTTCAGCAACGTTCGAATCTCTATCCATTTATTTCCTCGACTGGGTGGGGCATTACGAAGTCGGCGGCTGGTTCGAGGGTGAGGGGGCCGATATTGTTGACAAAGAACATTCGGGGCTCTTCGCGGGCGCAACACAAAGCGAGCAAATGGGTGCGGGCTGCGTTGGTGAATCGAATGGGGCTGACGATTCGCCTGGTGCGGACGTTCTTTTCGTCCTGATATTCCATCCGAATGACCCAATGATCGGGATCTCGCATTGCCCGCAGAATTTTGAAACGATCTTGGTTAGTCATAGGTGGCCCCTTGTTCTACTGACCAGCGAAGATTTTGGTCCAAAATTAAGAGCCGATCAATCGGCCTTCAAATTTGACTTCTGCCGCACGATTTCTGCCCCACGTCTCCAAAGTCGTTTGCCTCCAATTCTCGCTGCCTGATCGCGGCTGTTCACCCTATCCGGCCAAGAAGCAATCAACGTTATCGCCAAACTTGAGAAATGCTCTTAGGTCTGGCTGCTGCCATTCTCTTGACTCTGCGGATCTCGAAGTTATCACCAATTGGACTTGGCCTTTTCCATTTCCACGTCGAAGGGTATTTCCAATGTTCAAATTTGAGTTGGGTTCGAAGGTAAGAAGTAAGATCAGTGGCTTTCAGGGAATCGCCACTTCACGATCCGAGCACCTCAACGGCTGCCACCGTTACTGGGTTGCTCCACCAGTCGACAAGGATGGAAAATTGCCAGACGGCTATTGGCTCGACGAAGCCGAAATCGAAGTCATCGAACCCCCCCAAGTCACCCAGCAAGACACTGAACGCGGCGGCTTCCCCAGTCGTGTCAAATAAGGATCTGGCTTGCTTTTGCGACCTCGACAAACCATGCCACGCCGATGTTCTGATTGAGTTTTCAAACAAAGAGTAAATCTTATGGCACCAGACACATCTGCTGTTGATGCGTACCAAATGCGGCGTACACGAGCCCTCTTGGCCGAGCAACCAGAGTTACGATGGGAAGCCATTCCAAGCTTTGTGTTGTCGGTTGCAAGCGCGTGTTCGGATTTGCAGAAGTTTGCTGAGATGCGGCGGAGCGGCGTCAAGTTGTCTCCCGAAGCTATCGAGGCTGCAAGGTATATCGAGGACATGATTCGCTGCCGGTATCGTGAAATTTTCGGCGCGGAGTCGCCACGAAGGGAGCGGTTAAGTGATACGAAAGCGAAGTTCATGCAGGATAGTCCGAAATGAATCGCTCAGTAAACAGGCGGGCGTCTACAACGTCGGATGAGTTCAAAAACTCTCCTTGACCGTGGGCAGCTTGGTTTCGGAGATCTCCAATTGACTGAATGCGTCTCCATTTCGCCTGGTCATAGATGTTTCCTTTCCGACAGGCATCATTGTATTTGGAAATGCTGCCCGTTCCGCTCCATGCTAACGCGTTTTTCGTGCAAAGCTTTTCAAGGTGGTCTTCCAAGACGCCTCCGACGAGAACCATTGCGGCGACATGATAATTCGACGTTAAAAGATCCTTCGATTGCTGAAGAAAATCGTCGTGAACATGTGCACGGATTTGAGATTCCAGAGTCTCGATATGACCGCTGTTTACCGCGTCGTGAAGTGCAGATAAAGAGCCATAAATCGAAGATAGCAACGCGGGACCGTAAGAATTGCCAAGTAACGTCTCATTCAGATCTGTCGGCAACAATTTGTAGAATTCGCTTGTTCGTCCTGCAATTCGTTCAATTGCAACGTAAGACTTTGCTGCAAACGCACGCAATTCGTGTTCGTCAATATTGGAAATAACGCCACCGATTCCGTCACCGCGAAATGACGTGCAATACTGTTGTCCAGTTTGTTTCAGCGTCTCGAGATCATTAAGGATGTCTTTTTTGACCGTCATTCTACGTTGTCCTACCGTAAAGAAACAAGACTCCGTTGTCGCCGGCGAAGGGCGAGGTGTGCGGGTTATCTCCGGACCAGATCACGTAGGGGATTTCATTGGGGAAAGCACGACATCGACGGTCACGGACGCTAACCAGATTGGCGCATTTGCAACACACTGGGCTGTAAACCGGCTCGTCTTCAGGTTTATCGATCGAAAGCGGTTCTTGCTCATTGTTTGTCATCGATTGCCTTTCGCCCGGTTGTGGGTCGTGCAGAGCATCTGGCAGTTCTTGGCCGTGCTTCACGTCGAACACACGGACGGATTCCAATGATCATTTGATCGTGTCGAGCTTTTGAAGATTCATCGCCTTTGAGAAGTCGCGGTCATTTCGCAAGAAGTCAAGCCAACGATCTACACCGAGCCGCTTCTTTCCTTCCTCCACCTCAGACCTAAGTTGGTCAGCGCTATTGATCCCGGTTACAGCCACCAGTTTCTGAAATCCCTTGTGCTGCGTGGCGCGTACGAAGAATGGGAAAGCGCGGTGTTGTGAGTATAACAATGTTCCGGGGTACCATCTATGAACAGACGGCGACACCAAAGCCATCAGTAAAACCATTAATTCTGCCTCCATAAGAGACTCAAAAGGCAAGTTAGTTCGGTCCGCCTGTCGTTTGATGAGTTCGGCTGCCGGCGCGAGTAGTTTTTGCCTCTCTGGTGCTAACACCTGCAATGCCTCAGAGTGTGTCCAAAAACATTCAAAGCTAGCGAACTCTCCCTCATTGTAGTCTTGGGCTCCGCCGGGCTGAAGAAAATGGCTTGTAAGTACTTCGCGAAGCACGTCGAATGCCCCGCACTTCATAAGCGCCGCGACAATATACAGAAAGGTTTCATAGACGAAAACCTTGTGTGCCTCGAACCACACTTCGTTCCAAGTGTTCACATGATTTGGACGTGCCTTCAATTCAAGGAGCCGTTCAAGGAACGCGATTAGTGATTCCTGAAATTTTTCGCTCGGGCTGAGCGGACCTTCAAGAAGCACCCAGTCAACAATGTGATCGCGGACCAGTTTCAGCTTCGCGCAATCGGCAACGATCCGCTGCCCAAAATTAACATCATCAGGCTTCTTCCGAATCCGCAGTGCGTCCGCGTACTCGATGCACGCATCTAGGAAGTCCTGCCGGTACATTTCGATTGCTGGCTTTCCGTTCACGATCGCCTGTTTGAGGGCAGACAACTTAGCGAGTGCTGGGCTGGCTGGTGCAGCATCTTCGCGTAGAAAGGCTGGGAATTTCCCTACTGCGGGTTTGACGTGCAGCGGCTTCCCGAAAAGAAGCCGCACCAGTTGCTCCCAATTCTCATTCACTGCCTCGGGCGTCGAAAAATTGATCCCGATGCGGGAATTCAGGAAAGTTGGCACATACCAGTTGCCGTTCTCGGCAAGCTCGCATGCGATTGGGATAAATTTCGACTGATTGACCTTGTCGTAGACCTCTTTTGAAATGATTTGCGTCTCTGTCCCCACCCCGGCTTCTCGGGCGTCTGCCTTTTCCGCGTAGGCCTTGTCACACATCACTAAGACGTGTGTCACCGTTGGATCAGTAACCATCTTTTCCATGAAGGCGTATTTGTCGTGCCCCTCCTTTAGATCGAAAATGTCCATCACTACATCCACACCGTCGGCCAACAGCCGCTCGGCCCATTGTTTGAGCGTCGATTGATGCGCTAGTGACGTCCAGCTATAGGAGATGAACGCTTTGGGTGGCGCAGTCCTCGTCGCGTCTTTTTCATTAAGTGCCGGTGTATCGCTCATCTATTCGCTCCTTGCGGAAATCGTCGGGGTTGTACTCGAGTTTAACAGTATCCTCCAATTCTTGGCGCTTCGTGTCTGCAAGGATGGTGGCCTTCTTCTGGTCAATTGCCGCCAGGAGTTTTGCGATCGGCGGAAACTTACCGGCCAGCACTTCGTTGTTTTCGGTGCGGGTTGGGCTTTTGATCTTCGTCTGACCTGTTACCGCTCCGGCGTCAATGAGTTTGCGAAATTCCGCTTCGGAAACGGCCTCCGACCAATTGCCTTGCGTGTCTTTCCAAAACCAAAGGTGAGGTGTTTCTCGCATAACTTCATTGCCATTAGGAAAGTAGGAAGCGAAACATCGGGCCCGGCATTATAAACCAGCATTTAGCAGGCTGAGAATTGACCTACGTGAAAATCCGCGGGGGCAAGAGGGGGTGGTGTGTTTTGAGGAAATTTTGGCCCGACCAAAGTGCAACTTCGGGGGGCACCAAAGTGCAACACTTACCGACCAAAGTGCAACACTTACCGACCAAAGTGCAGGACTTGCACTTTGGACACCTTATTCTGTACCAAGGGGTTATCCAAGGATATCCACCACGCACCACGCGAGCTACGGAGCCTCACTCCAAGTTTTGCAGGGTTTTTTATGCCTTGAGCCAAACGGCGGTAGCCGGTTTGGGTTGTTGGCGTTGTTCGAAAATGTGGTGATTTGCACGTGTTCGGACACCTTTGGCGCAACCGTTGTTGTGTCAAACTTCGGTGAAGTCGGTGGGCCATGAACGGTTGACGTTGGCGACACGAAACAACCGGTGCCTCGGATCATGATAATATTGGCACGGATTGGGGGACGTTTGTGTCGAAGTGAATTTCTTCGTTCAAAGTGAGTGCATGATGTTGGAAGAGTTGTTTCGTAAGACGCTGGAGGATTTCTCGGACTTGCCCGATGTGGCTGAGGCCATTCGCATGTCGGTTCGCCTGATCATTGCGGCGATTCTCGGAGGCATTTTGGGAATCAACCGGGGACTGGCCGGAATGGCATTAACATCTTCGTAAGTCATTGGCCCGCAAGCAGTTGTTTCAATTCAGATCGGGTTTTTGTCATTAGGTCATATTCTTTGGGTCGGCGTTTTCTTACTCGCGGTTCAAATCGGTCCGGGCGATAAGGCAGAACAACCAGTTGACGCAGTGAATCTTCGGTGTCGGCTGATTTCAGCCACCGCAACGCGTCGATGAAACTGATTTGGTTGGTCTCGACTGCTTGACGTTTGGCCGCCTCGATCATTACTTGGCGGACCAAATTGTAGATCAATGCGAATACGTGGAGCTCACGAAGGACACCAGCCACCGTCTGGCACTTCAGAATGTCCATCTTCATCGTGGTCTTGATGTGGTCAAAATTGGTTTCGATTTCCCATCTGCGGCGAAACAATTTTGCGAGTTCCGGCAGCGAGTAAACCGAATCGTCCAGCAACGTCGTCACCAGCGTGATTTGTTTGACCCGAAATCCCTTTTGATGAACTTCGTAGCGAAGTTCGCGTACCGTGATCTCGTTGCGAAGAGATTCAAACTGCGACTCGGACATCCAGCGCGGTTTGCTTTTGGGGTTCTTCAGCCAAACGACGATCTGATCGTTGACGCCCAGACCGCGTAACCACCGGGAACGTGGCAGACTCTTGCGTTTATTGCTCTTGCCTTTTCCCTCGATCACATGCTCTCGGTACGGAGTAAAGTCGACATTGATCTTGTGGTGAATTCGCAGCACCGCCTGGACACCACGCTCGATTAACAGGCATAAATGGGGAAACGAACAAAACGCCCGATCGGCCAAGAGCAAATCCCCTTTCCGCAATTCGGGATGAAGCTTGGCCACGTGGGTCATGTCGCCCGTCCGCAGCGGCGAGGCCAGCATTTTGGTGATCATGCCGGTTCCCATGTGCACCATCGCCAACCAATGAGCCACCGGAAATCCGCAGCCCGGCTTTTGACCACCGGGTTGACCAAAGTGAATTTGCAACTCGGCGGTGTCCGACATCGAGAAGCTCGAACCATCCACCATGAATACGCGGTGGCCCATCCAGCGACCGGTTTCCAGCGTCTGCTCGTGAAGCGAATGAACACATCGTTGCAGCAGCAATTGAAAGACTTCCAGTTTGATCCGCATCCGGGCCTTGCAGTAACCGGCCGCAGTGAAAGCAATTTTCGCCAGGTGTGGCAGGTGCGTGCAGGCGGTGTTGCCATTAAGAATTTGCAACAGAAAAATCTGCATCGTGGTGACCGGATTAAGCATCGAAGAGATCCAACTCATGCCGCAATCGCGACAAGCAATTTCAATCTTGAGCGGGTTCAGTTCTTCGGTCCAATCTTGCTTGAAACATTTAACGATTTCCGTAATACTTCGCATGAGAGCCTCCGTTGCGCCTGGTAATGGTTATCCAGAAAAACCAATACGCAGCCGGGCTCACACTTTTCTTAATCCCTCAATGATAGCTTGATGTCATAGCAACGCTTCACCATTGACACTCATAGACTTATGACTTGTTAATGCCATTCGGGACTGGCCGGGAAATCGGCGGGTCTGCGAACGCATATGCTCGTGTCGCTCGGAGCCGCGCTATTCGTATTGATTCCGCAACAGGCAGGAATGTCAGACGCGGACATCAGTCGCGTGATTCAAGGAATTGTCGCTGGAATTGGATTCCTCGGTGCGGGAACAATCCTTCGCGGTATGAATGAAGGAGAGGTTCGTGGCATGACGACTGCGGCTGGCATTTGGTTGACTGCGGCAATCGGCATTGCTGCGGGGCTTGGCCGCGAAGTGTCCGCAATTCTTGGTGCGTTACTAGCATTCCTGATTCTTGCGGCACTCGCCGGAGTCAGCGATTTTTTCAGTCGACGCAAACAAAAGCGTGAAACAGCCGACTCGAGGTGATCATTTAGCACTGTGATTTAACTTCGCGCCGAAGTGCGCCGACAATTTTTGCAAACGCAGGTGGGTTCGCTGATGGCTGATTCATACTCGCAGATCAGGTCTTGAAAAGGCGTCTCTTATCCACTTCCAGTGGCAGCGTTTGGTGTTGTTTCGTCGATTCGATGTTTCGTCCACGTTCGGTCATTTCCCCTTGCTTCTTGATTTCAGCCATCGGCTTCGTACAATCACTCGCGTCAATTTCGGCTGATGAAGAATCACATCTAAATCGCAGGGGACCTGTATGTCGTCAATTTTGGAAATGCTTCAAGAAAAATTGGGAAGCGAAGGGATATCGCAGATCAGCCAAAAATTGGGTGCGGACCGCCATTCAACCGAGAACGCAATCAGTGCTGCGCTACCGGCATTGGTGGGAGCACTGGGGAAAAAGAGTAGCGATCAAGCTGGTCTGGGCGGAATCATGAGTATGCTCGATCGCGATGGGGATGGAAATGTTCTCGATGACCTTCCCGGATTCTTGAGCGGAATCGGCGGCGGAGCTTCAAATCCGCAAGTCGGAATAGGCGCAAGCGATTTGTTGGGGAACTTGTTGGGCGGCAGTCAGGCACGAGTCGAGACGGGCGTGCAAAAGGCCAGTGGTTTGAGCAACTCGGCGACCTCGCAGTTGCTGAAGATGCTTGCTCCTATGGTCCTGGGCGCGGTGATGAAATCGAAGACTTCGAATAACTTGGACGCAGGCGGTCTTCGGGATTTCTTGGGCAACGAAAAAGCATCCGTCGAAAAGAAAACGGGTGGAATGATTGGACGTCTATTGGACCAAGACGGTGACGGCGATTTCGATTTGACCGATGTCGCCAAACTTGCCGTGGGAAAATTGTTCGGAAAAAAATAACCGGCACTACGTCAAGTTTAAAAATTCTTGATTTCAACATCAGCCGAAGCGTGTTGGCCTCGGTTTCTCGAACAGAGAACCGACTGCCAATGCGAATCGGCTGATCGCATTTATTTTCCGTAGAAGGCACGCGGCCATCCGGAATCAAGTAGGTTTTCCTTCTTAAGGCGATTGCAGTCGTCCTTGTTTTCGTTGTGGCTAAAGCCAATTGCATTGGCTGATCTGACCATAGCCGGTTCTGAAGTTACGAACCTGTTACCGCAATCGGAAGAATTCGACGCTATTATTGAGCAGTCGAATCGATCTTGTGCTCAACAGAAACACAATTTGGGTCGGGCTCTGGCCGAATTCTTATGTACCTGTTTCGGAATATTAAATTCGCTTCGGCTTGGGTGATCCTCATGATTGCCTTGGCGATGTCAATTGTCTGGAATTCGGCCGAGTATTTTGCTTCTGGATACACACCGGCGTTTCTCATTGAAAAATTGCCGATCAGCAGAAATTCAGTTTGGTTGACCGCGTTTCGATTTCACGTCGCCAGTTCTTGCATCTGTTTGATTGCTGGTTTCCCACTGTTTTTCCCGTATCTTTTGAAATTTCGGCGCCTTCATTTTGCCCTCGGCTATATCTACTTCAATGCAGTTCTCTGGGTCGCCGCGCCATCAGGTCTGTTCCTGTCGCCGTTTGCCAAAGGCGGATTGGCGGCAGCGATTGGATTTGCGGCAACCGGACTGGTTTGGTGGTGGACCACTTGGTGTGGCTTTACCGCAATTCGTCGGGGTGACATTCAGGGACATATCCGCTGGATGGCACGATCGTTCAGCACTGCATTGTCGGCCGTCTTCTTTCGGTTGATTCAAATCGGGCTTGGTTGGATGGCCATCGATCCCGAAACCAACTACATCGCTTCCGTTTGGTTGAGTTTATTCGCCAGTGTCTGGTTAGCGGAAAACTGTATCGGCTCAAGATGGTCAGCGACTCGTCGCCCCATTATTTCTGCGAATTTAGATCAAGTTGTTTCCAGTTCTTGAGGAGAGTGTTATGAACCGTTTGCTGCTAGTTCCTGGGATTTTAAGTTGCGTTGGTTTTATTTTTTTGGCAAACACGGGCTCAGTGGAGACGTACGGAAATCCGGCGAAGGGCTTCCGTTCTGTTTCTTCCGCCGAACCCGCTGCGAGAGTGCTGAAGAGCGCCGAACAAATCGAGGAGGACTTGCTCGCGCGGTGGAACCGCTACAACGACTCCAAGCAATCCTTTTCTCGCGTCTATCGTCCCAGACGCTATCAAACTCCCGGTGTCCTGGTGAACGGTGAATTGCCGACTCCGGCAGGATCTTTCGTCGGCATTTTTACGCTTCAGGACCGTGTTCTTCCGCAGTTGCGGACGAAAGATGATACGGTCGAGGGGTCATCAAGTGAGCATTCCAAAATAGAATTTCCTTTTGTTGTTGACCGCGAAACCGGAGAGGCAATTGTTTTTGCGGCTGGGCAGTGGACGGCGTTCGACCAATGGGCCGTCAACGGAGAATGAACTGGAAATCAATTTTTCTCTTCACTCCGAATCAATTCCTCAATGATGCGGCGATAGGATTGTTTGAGTTCTGTGTGGGCGTCGCCGGTGGCGGGGCCCGAGAATCCGGCGTAGATCGAATGCACGTCGCCACGGCCGTTCATGAAAATGGTCGTTGGGTAGGCCTTGACGCGATCGATCCCGCGAAAGACTTTGGTCGCGCGCGCCTTATCCGATGGGCCAACGATCAAGACCGGATATTTCGTGCCATGTTTGGCTGTGTAACGTCGCACCTGTTCGGCGTTGCGCTCCAAGTCCTCGGTGTATTCAAAAGCCAATCCCACGATCGATAGGCCTTGGGGTTCGTACTCACGATGTAGCTCCGCCAAAAAATCTGCCGCGTCGTGGCAGTTGGGGCACCAGGAGCCAAAAAGCTGCAGGACGATGGCCTTGCCGGCAAACTTTTCTTCTGCCAGCGAATGCAAGTTGCCTTCAAGATCCGAGAATTTCAAATCGGCCAACTTGACGTTCTCATTCCACTTCGTCATCCCAAAGGGGTTTGGAAGTTTTGCCTTTTCGTTTTTGACGGCAGTCCAAGTGTCATGAAAGCTAGCGCCCGACCAAAAATCGCCCGTGAGTTGGTCGTCCTTTAGTTTTGCCCGAAACAGAAAGGCATGGGCTCCGTCAAAGCACGAGATCTCCATTTCTGGGCCGCGCATCCGGCCCGCCAAAAATCGAAAATCACCAGTGGTTGTGAGAAATGTCCCTTCAATCGAGTTGCCCTTTTGTTGAAAGACACCAACTGCCGGATCAGGGTCGTCGGCAAATTGAACCAACCAGCGACCAGCGATGTCTGCCGATTCACCGGCAGGTTCAAATAAATCGGATTCGGAATTGACTTCTTCTGCTTGAAATGCCATTTCGACCCACGCCGATTTACCGGCGGCGCGTTTTCGCCAGCGCCCGACCATGCGTTGACCCAGATTGTCAGACCAACGAGCTTCAATTTTTGAATCGTAATGATC
>JBEBGH010000511.1:0-2907 GCA_040081565.1 Pirellulaceae bacterium | reverse complement strand
AATCATCCAGTTGAATAAACGAACCGTAGTTCGACTTGTCGTTTGGGATATCGGTTTTCTGGAGCCAAGCTCCGTTCACGTGCATGAACAAATCGTCTTGAACGCGAACCGAACTATCAAACGTTGACCGATCCAACACTTCGTTTTGCGCAATCGTCACTGAATTTGATCCAACAAAGCTGACCGCGAGGGCCAAGCCCAACAAAATTCGTTTCATACTTTCCTCAAGAAAAAGAACGTCTAATACAGATCGCCGATTATCGCGTATTCCCCCGTCTTTCAAAAGGGTCTTAGTCCACGTGCTTTAGGTAATCAATTGCCAAGATGAACGCATCAAACGATAATGGGCGGCTCGGTGGAAGTTAGACAGGCCGTCGATTGCGAATTTCGCCATTGCTTTGAGGAAAAATGAACGAACCAATTATCAGCGTTTCAGGATTGCGGGGAATCGTCGGCGAGAGTCTGACGCCCGAAATCGCCATGCGATATATCGCGGCCTTTGTTTCAGGCCTGCCGCAGGGAGGCAGCATTGTCTTGACGCGAGATGGCCGAGTCAGCGGTCCAATGTTGGCTCGAGCGATTGCGAGTGTCTTGGAGGCCAGCGGATTTAATGTTTTGTACGCCGACGTCGCCGCTACTCCCACGACTGGAATCCTGGTTCGACAGTTAAAGGCAGTTGCCGGAATTCAAATCTCTGCCAGTCATAATCCACCTCCGTACAACGGAATCAAACTCTTTGGTGCAGATGGCCGAGTTATTTCCGCGTCCGCAGGGCAAGCGGTCATTGAGGCCTATCGAAGTGGCCAGAATAAATTTGTAGGCGTCGATGGATTGGGTAACTGGACGGAAGTACGAGACACCGTTTCGGCCCACCTGCAGCGAGTCTTGAACACGATCAACGGTGACTTGATTCGAAAACGCGGTTTCAAAGTTGTGCTCGACAGCAATCACGGCGCGGGATCGGTTTTGGGAAAGATTTTGTTGCAAGAGCTTGGTTGCCAAGCCGAAATTTTGGGCGACGTTCCAGATGGGAAATTCGCACACCCACCAGAACCAACTGCCGCCAATCTTCAATCCGTCGCGGAGCGATCGAAGTCGTTCGGTGCCGACGTGGTCTTCTGTCAGGATCCCGACGCCGATCGGTTGGCGATTATCGACGAACAGGGACATTACATTGGCGAAGAGTACACCCTCGCGTTGACTCTGGACCATGCTCTTTCGCAAACTGACGCTCGGGGCAAAACCGTCGTCACCAATTGTTCGTCCAGTCGTATGTCGGCTGATATCGCCGCGAAGTACGGAGCAATTTATGCCACCAGCGCGGTTGGCGAAGCGAACGTTACGGGAAAAATGATCGAGACCAATGCGGTTTACGGCGGTGAAGGAAACGGCGGTCCAATCGATCCACGCGTTGGTTTTGTACGCGATAGTTTTGCGGCAATGGCCCAAGTGCTCGATTTGATGGCAAAACGAAATGAACCAGTCAGCACTCTAGTCGCCAACCTTCCGCGGTATCAAATTTTCAAGTCGACCGTGGCGTTGCCTCGAAATGCGGTGCCGGAGTTGTTGGAAAAACTGAGCAAAGAATTTCCGTCGGCACGTTCAGATACCCAAGACGGATTACGTTTGGATTGGCCCGACAAGTGGTTGCTGGTTCGACCCAGCAATACCGAACCGATTGTGCGGGCGATCGCCGAGGCAAAATCGATGTCCGATGCCGAACAACTATGTCGTCGAACCGCGGAATTGGCAGAGTCCTGTTCGCCCGGCTAGGACTTGGGCAGTGTGGTCGCCTTGGCCGCGTTAAGCCATGACGAACTGGGAAATGCCCCGATGGTTGACTTCGTCGATTTGTTCGTTGAGCGTAAACATGTCGTAGACAAGGCCGATCAGAAACAGTCCGCCTGTCAGCAAGTACAACACGCCGGTCAAAATTTTTCCTTCGTAAAATCGGTGAAGACCCAAAACTCCGCCCAGCCAAAACAGAATCCAGGCGATGTTGTAATCGACCGCTCCAGCTTGAAACCGGCGATTGTTTTCCTGAACCATGCCGGGAATGAGAAATAGGTCGACGATCCAACCGATCCCCAATAGGCCCAACGTGCATAAATACAACAGCCCGCTCAAAGGACGTCCCAGATAGAATCGGTGGGCACCGAAAAAGCCAAAAATCCAAAACACATAAGCCAGAACGAGGCTATGTGTATCGACGAATCCAACCGGAACGTACTTCACGTATTGTTTCTGCGGATATTGGTTTTTTGACATGAGATCGACTCCAACTTACTTCGGTAATCAAGGTTCCAGCAGGATCCCGTTTGGGGATGTCAGTGATTCGTGGGAACCATTAAATCCTTGGGAAAAAATCTGGACTTTGCCAGATTTTATTGTGTTTCACACGACACTCACGGACGTTCGCTGAAAAATTGGGCGAGCTTGGTCGCCGCGGAGGAAATCGGCTTGAAAAAAAGGGGGGCGACTAATGCGGTCGCCCCTCACTTCCTTTGCGGATTCTAGCCCTTCTTCGCTGCGCGAGCTTTGGCTCGGCGAAGCGAACGCCAAACGGTCTTGGCGAAGTCATCATCGACCTTGACCAGTCGCGACCTGCGCACGTCAATCAAAGCAAAATCGCGATCCAAGTCCATCACGAAGACTTGGGGCAAGCAAATAGATTTGACGCGCACAGGAACGGCGTCTGAGACCCAGAATTCCAGTTTCACCAGCTGGTCCGGCCGCAGAACGGTCGAATCAACCCCGCACCAAAAGAAGCTGGGGATTTGATGAGCGATTCCAATCACGGAAACGAAATCGCCGACTCGGATGTCCTCATGTGGGAGAACTTTGGCCACGGTGGGCAAGGTTTTGATCATGATTCTCTCGCCCAGTTTTGAGAATGAATTGCCATCA
>JBEBGH010000176.1:0-10943 GCA_040081565.1 Pirellulaceae bacterium | reverse complement strand
GTGCATCGACATCCAAACGAACCCAGTGATCGGCATCTTCGCCGCTGCGAGGAGCAGGACCTGCCAGTCCATCAACGGTGTGAAAAACGATGCGGAAACCGTACAAGCCCGGTTGTTGAAGTTCTACGGCAAATGGACTTTCGTTGTCGGCGTCTTCGCCGTAAGCCGTCCATGTGTCCCCATGATCGTAGGTCATCCAAAGAACAACCTTCGCGATGTTCTTTGCATCCAATTGATCGAGCGCGTAGTTCAAACGGAAACGTTTCGTATTCACCGAATCAATTTTGTTCGGAGTGATGTTAGGCGTTCGCGGATCGACGACAGAATTTAAGTTCGAATCCGGTACGGGCTCAAAGCCAACTTGCGCGGCCGAAGCCAGCGGTTTTGCTGACGTCGATTCGGGAGCGGAATCTGGAATCGTCGGTGTCGAATCGGCCGGTTGGTTGTCGGACGGGCGTCCTTGGATGGGCTGCATGCCCTTCGGCACAACCGGGGACAGCGGTTGCTTCGGATCGGGTTGAGCATCTGGTTGCAATTGCATTTGCGGGCGCTGGTCGATTTGATCGGGCCAAGCGACATTGCTACCGCCCTGTTGGCCACCGTCCGCCTTCTGGCCTGGTTGCCAGATCACCGAGGGCTTGGTTGGTTTTGGTGGAGCGTTCGGGTCGACGAATCCAGTCGTGTTTGGCTTGAGGGCTTCCACATTTGCGTTTGGAAGTTGCGTCGGGGGTTTAGACATCGGGCTGCCTTGGACAACCATCGAACTTTCGGTCGAGCGGCGAGCCGTACGCGGGACAACGATTTGTCGTTCTTCCACAGCAACATTTCCGGCCGAGTCGCTGATCTGCAATTGAACCAGAACTTCGCGTGCTGGCGTGTCGGGCCACCAAGCGTATTGGTCGGCAAACATGCCTCCTTTGGCCTCGGTAACCGGACGATAGGAAACTGGAATCCAGGTGTTGTTCCGGTCTTCGAGTTCGATGAGGGGGCGGTAGGAAAGCTTTACCGTTTTTGGTTCGATATGTTCGTCTTTGGCGTTCCAGCGGCAAACGAGTCGCCCCGCTTGATCCGGCTGAATTCGAAAATCCAGCTCGGGGTCAACCGAATCGACAACGACCTCCAATTCCGGATTCATCGGGCCTTCGGGATGAACGCGTCGGTCACGGTCGAGAGTTCGCAGAGCGAACCAATAGGTGCCGTCGCCGTTGGATGTAAATGGGAATTCTTTGGCAGCTGTACTCTGGCGTCCGTAGAACTGCCAGCTTTGGCCGCGGTTTTTGGACATGTAGAGCTGAACCTCGATGTACTTGTCATCGGGGTCGGCGATCGAGAAAGGAATACCGAACGAAACCAGATTGGTAGCGGTCTTTCGCAATTCCGGCTTGATTGCAGGTTGAGCCCAACTGACATTTGGTGCGAGGTCCAAACAAAACAGGGCCGCACAAATACTTGTAAGAGAATTCAAAAAGATTCTTTTCATCGTCGTTCAACCCTTGCTAGAACGGTGCCTGTCGCCTGAGATGATTGCGCAAGCAATCCATTAGGTTGTCGACAAAAAGAAGGGCAAAAGGCGAGCGTCGAGAGCGTGACAACAACCTTAACAGTCATGCCGACCGCACCGGGTGATTGCGGGGAAGGCCGAAATTGTTGGTTCATCGGTTTTTCCGTGAAGCGCGAACCACACCGGCACAGTTTGCGTAACAGGTGCGTTCGATTGAGACGAGCTTTTGAGCTGGTGAAAATTAACGTCCGTTTTGGCAAAAACGGGCCGAAATTCAGCGGTAAATTGAACTAACCTCCGAGCGGGTGAAATGCCTATAATTGGGTCATGGCGGGAGATCCGTCAAACGACCCAACTGGCCAATTTAATCCCGCAAAGTAATGTTTGATTCGCTCCAGCAATTTTGGGAAAGACTGAACTCTGCACCAGAAGCCCGAATGGTTTTCTGGCTGACCGTTTTAGCAATCGTCATTTTCGTTTCCATTTACATTATTAAGACCATCCGCGACTGGATGATCGGTGGAGTGGCCAACGACTCGGATCATTTGTCAACGTTTCGCGAGTTGCGGGACCAAGGCAAATTAGACGACGAGGAGTTCAAACGGTTGAAGAGTGCGATCAATCCCAAATTGACAAACGACGGAACAATCGAATTTAAAGAAGTGCCAAGTGCCGCGAACTCCGATGGTGACGATTAGTTGACTGAAGATACAACCATTCGTTCCAGAGAGTCACAAACTGCGGATTGTCACAGATTGTGCGTTTAAACGGCGAACAGAAAACGATTTCATATTTTGCCCCCAGAAGTCAGATTAACTATTTCGCTCGAAGATGCGGGCAAGGAAGCACCATCGTTCATCGGCACCTTCGCGGATGATCGATTTTCGAGTTACAACTAAGAGTCAACCTTTTTTGGTTGAGCTCGAAAAAAGGAGCTTACATGCCCGCTGGTAATGATTCAACCGGCAGTCGCCGCACAGGCACTGTCAAGAAAAACGCCCATTGTTCGTTTTGTCGGAAGAGCTATCGCGAAGTAGGACCGCTGGTCGAAGGACCAGGTGAGGTCTATATCTGTGGTGAGTGTATTGAGTTGTGCCAATCCATTCTGGATCAGGAACAACGCAAACGCGGACCCACCAAACAGCTCTTCAACAAGATCCCCACTCCGCGGGAAATTGTTACCAAAATGAACGAGTACGTCATCGGGCAAACCGACGCCAAGAAAGTCCTGGCAGTTGCGGTTCACAATCACTACAAGCGTCTGACGCTTGGCACTGAAAGTCGCGACGTCGAGGTCGACAAGTCCAACATTCTATTGGTCGGGCCCACCGGCAGCGGTAAAACGCTGCTCGCTCGAACGTTGGCTCGAATCCTCAACGTGCCCTTTGCAATTGGTGACGCAACAACCTTGACCGAAGCCGGCTATGTCGGCGAAGACGTCGAAAATCTGCTTCTGAAACTGCTGCACGCTGCTGACTTTGACGTTGAAGCTGCCCAGCGCGGCGTCATTTACATCGACGAGATCGACAAGATTGGGAAAACCAGTAACAACGTGTCGATCACACGAGATGTTTCCGGCGAAGGCGTGCAACAGGCGTTATTGAAAATGCTCGAAGGCACTATCGCCAACGTGCCTCCCCAAGGAGGCCGCAAACATCCCGAACAACAATACATCCAGATCGACACGAGTAACATTTTGTTTATCTGCGGTGGAACGTTTGTCGGGGTAGAAGAAATTGTTCGCAAACGACTCGGCAGTCGAATGATCGGCTTTGGCCAACCCACAGGCTCAAAGGTCGAAAGTTCGTCAGCTGAAATTCTCGCGCAAGTTAGCTCTGACGACATTTTGGAATTTGGCATGATCCCCGAGTTGATCGGTCGGCTGCCCGTCATCTCCAGCTTGACACCGCTGGACGAGGCCGGACTTATGCAGGTTCTCACCGAACCGAAAAACGCGCTGATTCGCCAGTTCCAAAGTTTGTTCCAGATGGAAGAATGCGAATTGAACTTCACCGATGCGGCCCTCAAGTTGATTGCTAAACAAGCGTTGGAGAAGGGAACGGGAGCGCGCGGCCTGCGGTCGATCATCGAAAAACTCATGCTGGACATCATGTATGAGTTACCTGATCAGCCGAAAGGATCCAAGTACCTGATCGATGAAGATCAGGTGCGTGGCAAGGCTCGGACGTTCACGATGCCCGAATCCAAAAGTGCGTAAGCAACGAGCAACGGCTATTCATGCAGGCTTGCCGAAATCACGGCAGCCACCTGCTGATCCAGCAGAAGCATAAAAATCAAATCCCCTCAGTTTGTAAAAACTGAGGGGATTTTTTTGTAAACGTACCGGAGGCAATCCTCGGCTCAAGCTAAACCCTACGACGACGGCGGAAGGTGCTCGCCAGCAAGCCCAACGCCGCAAGCATTCCCAGCGAACCAGGCTCGGGCACCGAGTTAAACCGAACCATGAATAAGCCGTTCTGTCGATCAGACACAATTACGGTGCCGCTATCAAAGTATGGGTACACGGACCAAGCCCCATTAAAAGTCACGTTGTTGTCCGCTCCATACGTATCCAGAAACGCGATCTCTTCCATGTCCAAGGTTTGGGCATCGTTGATCCGCAAGACTCGCAAACCGCTGGTATAGTTGGCTTGGAATATCAAGTTCCCTTTGACATACAAATTGTGGTCGATGGTCGATTCAGCACCGTTGACGAATCCCAGATACTGCGGATTGTCGAGATCTTCGACGTTCCAGACTCGGGTTCTGGTATTGATCAATGTTGGGCTACGGCGCTCATCCAACTCATCGTCCATGAAAAAGTATTTGTGATCTTCGGATAACCAACCCTGGTGCGCGTATTCCGATCCTGAATAAACCGCTCGGGAAATCATTTGCAAGTTCGACTTGTTGGTGACGTCGACGATGGTCAATGTATCTTCATTCGAGTTGAAGGCGATTTCCCGATTCAAATAGCTGAAGTCTGGGCCGCCGTAATTGACCACTTGCGTGTCATGGGTATAGCCATCGGCAGAAAAGTTACCGGCCGCGACTGGGTTAGTTGGGTTCTGAATGTTTACAATGTGGAGACCGCCGCTGGCTTGATTGCTGCCAACGATGTACGCAAAGCCCGTGGCTTCATTGATCGCAATGTTGTGTGAAGAATTGACACCTGCATAATGGGCAGTGTTGGTAAACGATTGCGGATTATTAGGAGCAACCGTACGTAATTGAGTCAAATCGAATACCTGCATTCCATGTGCACCATTGGCATCGGAAACAATGAACGCGTGGTTGTTGTAGACCTTCATATCGCGCCAAGCTGTATTGCCGGTTTGAGAATTCAGTTTCCCAAGGTAAATCGGAGCGGTTGGATCTGTGATATCGATAAACGATGTGCCATTGGTCAGTCCGAAGATCGCATATTCACGACTCGTCAACGGATCCGTCCAGCCCCAGCAATCGTTACCCAAAACATTGGTTGGCCCGCCGCCGATTTGCCCCAAGTTCATATGCGAAAGTAAGGTCACATTTCGGGAATTGAATGGACCACCCGCACCAATGTTTGGCGGAGCTGAATCATTGATTCCTTTCCCGCCGTCGTGCCCCCACGCTATGAGTGGGCAATAAATGAAAAACGCTAGTACCAAAATTTTTTGTGAAAAGTTCATCCCAATCTTCTCCGTTCAATTTGATGAGTCCCTGCAGTTTATTTGCGATCGGAGCGGTTGAAAAGCACTTTCGAGCACATTTTCAGCTGTTTTTCTGGTTCATCGAATCGTGAATCAGGTCGTTTTTTGACCCAAGTTACAAAATCGTTGCGCGATTGCTGCGGTTTTCGCTGTTCAACATTCGTACATTCAGATGATTGAGTCATCAAATTACGGCGAACCATAGAACAGAACTCAGCTGATCGTTTGTTCGCGAATTGCCATTCGAAACTAAAGAGATATTCATCACCAAAACCGGGAGAATTCTATGTTGCAGACAAACCAGATTCCGAAACCGCATTTTATGATCAGTCTTTTACTGCTGGGTCTGATGGCCTCGCCCACCTTAGCCACTGAGACCCGCCCAACGACTGAGCCTGCGACGGGGACGGTTCGCCGCGTGGTTCTGTATCGCGGCCAGGCGTTGGTCACACGTCAAATTCAAGTCGAAGGTCCCCAGGGCAGTCAGGAGGTCGTCGTCACCAACCTGCCGGATTCAATTGTGGATGGCAGTATGTTCGCCGAATCAATCAACGGCATCGAAGTCCGCGCAGTCCGCTTTCGGCAACGTGCGGTCGGCGAAGAACCGCGAGAAGAAGTCCGCAAACTGGATGTAGAGATCGCCGCGACGCAAACCCAACTCGCGTTGGCACAAAAGAAAATGGAACTGACAAGTCAAAAAAATTTGTATCTTGACCAACTCCAGGGATTTGTTGCACCGACCGCTAAAGCGGAGTTAACCCAAGGCGTCCTCAACGCCGAAACGTTAAAGGAGTTGACGAAGTTCTCTTTCGATCAACGCGCAGAAATTGCCACTGAACAAACGGCACTGGCGAAAGAGATACAGGACCTGAATCTGAAATTGGAACTTCTTAATCGGCAGCGGGCTGAGTTAACCCAAAATGCTCAGCGAACCGTCAATGAAGCCGTCTTGTTCGTGGAAAAAGCTGACGACGCGAAACAGACGATCGAACTGAATTACATGGTTTCACGTTGCGGCTGGGCGCCCACGTATACGATCAAGGGCACGGATGATCGCAAGCAGGTACAAATCGAATACAACGCGTTGATCGAACAGGTGACGGGTGAAAACTGGGAGAATGTCGAACTGACTCTTTCGACTGCCTCGCCGAGTTTAAGCGCCAGTGGTCCGAGTCTCGCGCCGTTTGCGGTTGCTTTGGTCGCCCCGGCTCAAGCGGCAGAACTTGCCCAACAAATCAACTTGGATCAAAGCCTGTCGATCAACTACGCCGCCAATCGTGCTCAACAGCAAGAGGCCAACGTACAATTAGGCAGGTTTGTCGATTTTCAGTCCAAGACGACCGGCAATTGGTCCTTGAATAAATTTGCTTGTACCAGTCAGCAAATGGAACTACTCAATCCCTTCGAGGCCTTGAATACCGTTTTGGCCGATGGAGCTTCTTCAGAAGCACCGAGTCTCAGCTACAACTTGCCCGCCAAAGTCAGCTTGGCGTCACGCACTGATCAGCAAATGGTGAGAATTTTCCAAGGGAAACTCGACAGCAACTTCTATCATGTCGCGATTCCTTTGCTTGACAGCTACGTCTATCGCGAAGCGGAAGTGCAAAATGGCAGCAACTTCGATTTCCTGTCGGGACCCGTTTCGGTGTACATCGATAACCGTTTCGTGGGTCGCGCCGACATTCCGACAGTTGCCCAAGGCGAGACCTTCGTGTTGGGCTTCGGCAGTGACGCCCAATTGAGAACGCGTCGAGAACTGGTCAAGAAAGACGACAGTCTGCGGGGTGGAAACAAAGAAGTGACTATGTCTTACCGAATCTTGGTCGAGAATTACAAAAACAAGGATGTGACGATGCGCGTGCTCGATCGTCTACCACATTCCAGCCGTTCATCTGACGTGCGAGTCAGTCTGAGCGATCCAAGTGTTCCTCTCAGCAAGGACCCGATTTATTTGCGTCGAGAACGAGAGAAAAACATTCTGAGATGGGACGTGGATGTTCCCGGCGAAGCTTCTGGCGAGAAGGCGTTTGTCATTACCTACGACTATACGCTGGATCATGACCGCAACTTTGCGATCACCGACATGTCGAACGACCAAACGGCGATTGTCGAGTTTCAAAAACTGGAAAACTCGCGCCGCAAGCGTTAGATTCTCGGTCTAGGAAAAAAAGAACCGCAGGGTTTTTTGCCCTGCGGTTTTTTTGTTTTAGGATTGAGGGGCTTTAAGACTAGAAGTCGGTACGGCTACCGCCGTCGCCTTTTCCTTTGCCTTTACCTTTACCTTTTTCGGTACCACCGCCGCCGCCACCTGGGCCGCCGCGACCTTGAGGCATTTCAAATTTCGCGCCTTTAAGTTCTTCCAGCTTTTTGGTTTGTTCTTCTGACAAGAGCGCCATGACGTCTTTGTTTGCTGCGTCACGAAGTTCAGTCATCTTGCCACGCATTGCTTCGCGGTCACCGCTTTGGAAGAGTTCTTGCATCTTCGACGTCATGTCTTCGCTGACTTCGTCGATCTTGGCATTTACTTTCTCGCGTGACTCACCTTCCAAGCCAATAGCTTTGGCAACATCGTCGTCTTTCAATGAGGCGAAGCCAGCGACCTGAACATGAATTCCGAGCAAACGTGTTTTTTGTTTTTCGTCGAGAACGCCAATTGCTTCTTTTTCGATGTCTTTCAGTGCATCTTGGTCGACCTCGCCACCACCTCGAGCAGCACCCATCGCTTCGCGGGCTTCTTCGCCGAGTTTGGTCAATTTTTCCTTTTGTTCATCGCTAAGGTTGAGTTCCTTTTGCAGGGCCTCGCCCCCGCGAACCATCGTCATCAACCGTGTTTGCATGCGGCCCATCATGCCGCCGCCACGACCCTGTGCTGTTGCGTCTTGGCCAAAAGCCAGCACCGCAACACATCCTACCGCCAACGCCAATAACTTCTTCATAGTTGAAAACTCCTGATATCTTGACTGATTGAACACTTCTAGCTCACCGGACGTGGGTAGCATTTGGTAGACGAATTAAACCAAAAATTTATTCTTAGGATTCGAAGAAAATTGGAATTTTGGGGCAAATTGACAATTCACGTTGGGGCGACCTTTGGCGATTACGTATTAGGCATTTGACTTGTGTGCGGCAAAAAAAACCCCGTTTTTGGTTGTCCTTGCAAAAACTGAGCATTTCGATAGACTTAGGCTCTTTGAAACGCAGAAATAAAGTTGAGAAATTGTTACGCAGATGACTATTACCAAGCAGTTAAAGCAGGAACTCGTCAAGGATTTTTCGCGTCGACCCACGGATGTTGGCTCGCCTGAGATTCAAATCGCAATTTTGACATCTCGTATTAATGCATTGACGGGCCATTTGGCGAAGAACAAGAAAGACCATTCGACCCGTCGCGGTTTGATGGGTATGGTTTCCCGCCGTCGTGGATTGCTGGACTACCTTCGACGTATCAATCCAGACAAGTATCTGGAGATGCTTTCCAAGTTGAACATTCGAAAGTAATCGCTTTTTTGGTAAGTCGAGAGGTGTGTAATTGGGCCGATCGTAGAATCGGCCTTTGCTCGCCTTTGTAGTTTGTGTTTTAAGGTTGTTTTTTGGCTTGGTTTGAGTGGCAGCAAGAATCGTTGCCGTCACCAATCAAATTTTTTTATGAACGGGTAGTCGGCGCATCATTCCACCGCTAGACCCGCAAGTATTTTACCTGTCAGGTTGTTTGTCTGAATGAACCACGGTGGAAAATACCACCAAATTTGAAGTAAGTTTTTTTGTAATTTGTGTTGTTCTGTTGTCGTTGTCCCTGGTTAATTCTGCATTGTTCTCGAACAGCATGTTCGGGCGGTTCGTAGCCTTGGCGACTGGATTGTTTCCAGCTTTCGTCCATTACATTTGCGACCAATTGAAGCGTTGGGGACCATTTTTTAAGGAAGTTGTATGAGTAAAGTTCGCGTCGAAAAACAAATCGGCGATTCCGTTCTATCGTTTGAAACGGGTTGGCTCGCCAAACAATCGGCAGGGTGTGTGCTCTGCCAATATCGTGACACGATTGTGTTAAATGCAGTCACCACCGGTGCCCCAAGGCCCGGGACAGATTTTTTCCCCCTGACCTGTGATTATCGAGAACGTACCAGTGCCGCTGGCAAGTTTCCTGGTGGGTTCTTGAAACGTGAAGGCCGGCCGACAATCAAGGAGACCTTGACCTCACGTTTGATTGACCGCCCGATTCGTCCAATGTTTGCCGAAGGCTTCATGGATGAAGTGCAATGCCAAGCCATGGTTTTGTCGAGTGATCGACAAACTGACGGCGATATCCTGGCGATGAACGGCGTCAGTGCCGCATTACTTTGCTCGCCGCTGCCTTTCGAAGAAGCGGTCGCATCCGTGCGAGTCGCCCGAATTGATGGTGTATTCATATCCTTCCCAACTCATGATCAGTTGGAAGAAAGTGAATTGGACCTGATTGTTTCGGGTACCAAAGCGTCTGTGACGATGATCGAGGGTTTTGCTCGCGAAATGACCGAAGACACGATGGCCGAGGCTATCGAATACGCCCACGGCGTGATTTGCCAGATCCTGGAATTGATGCACGAATTGGCGCAAAAATTCCCGGTCGCGAAAACACCTTTCGTTCCACCCGCCAACGATGGCTTGGGTGATCGGCTGAAAGATAAGTTCTACAACCAACTCAAGGCCGCGAAACAAACGCAAGGCAAACAAGCTCGTGCGGATGCCGTTGCCAAAGCCAAGCAAGCTGCCTTGGCTGATCTGATTCCAGATCCAAATGCGGATAACGCCTTCACGGTAGCCAGCTTCGAACGAAACTGGCACGCGTTGACGGAAAAAGTCGTTCGCGATTTGATCCTGTCCGGAACTCGTCCAGACGGCCGCGACACGAAGACCTTGCGAAACATCGAGTGCTTCACCGGAGTGTTGCCTCGCGTCCACGGTTCTGCGGTTTTCCAACGTGGCGAAACACAAGCCTTGGTCACGGTCACCCTTGGAACGGCACGTGACGAACAACGGGTCGATGGTCTCCAAGACGAATACTCCAAAAAGTTCATGTTGGACTATAACTTCCCGGCGTTCAGCGTCGGCGAATGCAAGCCCAACCGCGGACCTGGCCGTCGCGAAATCGGACACGGCATGTTGGCCGAACGCAGCGTCAAGCCGGTGTTGCCCGACACTGAAGAGTTTCCTTATACCGTCCGCATTATTTCTGACATTCTGGAATCGAACGGTTCCAGCTCGATGGCCAGCGTTTGCGGTGCGACCTTGGGATTGATGGACGCTGGGGTCAAAATCAAGAACCCAGTTGCGGGTATCTCGGTCGGTCTCGTTCAGGAATCGGCTTCGAAGTGGACTTTGCTCACCGACATCATCGGTGACGAAGATCATTACGGCGACATGGACTTCAAGGTTGCCGGAACCCCCAATGGAATCACGGGCATTCAGCTCGACCTGAAGATTCGTGGCATCACGTTTGATATTATTCGTGCCAGCCTCACGCAATCGCGAGAAGCCCGCATGGAGATCCTCAAGGTCATGCTGTCGACCATTCGTCAACCAAAGGACGATATTTCTCCATACGCACCGCGAATGGTGACTACGCAAATCGATCCCGAAAAGATTGGTTTGTTGATTGGACCTGGCGGGAAGAATATCCGTGCGATCCAGGAAGAAACTCAAACGGTCATCGAAATCGAAGATTCGGGCCGCGTCATGATTGCCGGTACAGATCAAGCCATGACCGACAAGGC
>JBEBGH010000510.1:0-2908 GCA_040081565.1 Pirellulaceae bacterium | reverse complement strand
CGATTCGACTCCCGCCAAAGATAGTGAATCGCTCGGCTCATCAGCGCCAACTTCAGACAATCAGATTCGGGAGGTTTCAAAATGAACCCGATGCGGAAATGGTTACTGATTTTGTTGGGTGTTGTGGTCGGTGGTTACTTCGTCAATATGCTGGTCGAAAGCTATTACCTGAAACCGATTGCCGAACAGCAGCAGCTTGCCAAGAACTTGGAGAAAAAGATTCGCGAGGGCAATCGACAACTTCAAAAGCTGTCGAATCGACTTCCAGCTCGAGATGATCTGGAGTTGCGTTCCCTCCCTGCCAACGCGGAAATGGCTTCGTCAGTTTATCAAGCTTGGTTGCTCAATGTCGTTACTCGTCTGGGCTTAGGAAATCCTACGGTGGATTCCACTTCACCTACCGATGAAGGTGCCTATCGCCGGTTGAGATTTAACATTCGAGGTAAAGCCAACTTGCGACAGTTCACCAAATTGCTTTATGAGTTTTTCCAAGCCGGTCACTTGCACAAGATTACCCAAATCTCTCTAACTCCGACGGGTGGCAGCGACAAGCTCGATTTAGTAATCGCCATCGAGGCCTTGGCGTTGCTGCGTTCAAAAAATGAAAATCAACTGACGGCACTTCAGTCCGATCGTTTGGCGTTTCCGAGTCCGGAGGATTACTTCGTGATCGCCCGACGCAATTTGTTTGGAGAGGGAGCCGTTTCTCCGCTCTTGCGCGGAACGCGATTGACTGCTATCACATCTGACCGTTTTGGCCGCAGCGAGGTTTGGTTGTACGTCGAACCAGAAAAAGAAACTCATATCCTTCGCTTGGGGGACTCCATCGAACTGGACTCCGTTGTCATTCGACTAAAGGAAATCGCGTCGGATAATGCGGTCTTGGACGTGGATGGAACTCTCGGTCGGTTGGATCTCGGCAAAACGCTGATGGAGATTCAGCCCCTTGGCAATCCGGCGAATGAGCCCGAGCAGGTCACCGGTTTGTAGTGAACCGGCGGTGCGATTTGCTCGACAACCCGCAGGAATCTTCTTCTGGCCTCTGCTAGCGGTTGCGCTTTAGCATTGGGTTCTCATTTGGGTTTGACCGCTTGACCCCGTTTCTTTAATGTCCGCCCGTCTAAATCTAGGAATTTCGCGTCATAGCGGATTACCAAGGGCGGAAATAATGCACGATCAAAACCTAACACAATGCTGTGCGCGCAATCGCTTTCGGCTGAGGAATCCGTCGAGACTTGTCGTCGTTATTTTCTGCTTTTACAGCCTGACCTTTGCATTGGGTGTTGTTGCTCAAGAGCCGCCCGCTGCCGAGCATCGACGTTTTCAATTACGCAATACATCAGTCGTTCAAGCTGAAGAATTCATTCGTCAATCATTAGGCAATCAAGTCAACTTTCGAGTGTTTTCCAATCCCGAATCCAATCGGGAACTGATTGTCGTCGCCGATTCGCGAACGTTGCGACGTTGCGCAGAGTTGATTCAAGAACTTGAGTCGCGAGGGCCTGCAAACCCGTTGAATCCCGCGAATCAAATACCAAGGCCAACAGAGGAATTGGACTGGCAACAAGTCAGTCTGAGAAACTCAGATTTGCAACAAATTCAAAACTCCGTTATTGGACTTTTCGATTCCCGAATTGCCAAACAGCCGACACGCAACGGTGTGAATTATGAAATCGCCCTGCCGAACGATTCAAGCCTTAAGTTCGGATGGGATTGGAGCAATCCGGTTGTCAACGTTTCCGGTCCAGCGCCGATCGTCGATCAATTCGTTCAGTTGGTCGGTAAGTTGGATGAAACCTCGTCCACGAATGATGCGCCGTCGATTCTCGCCTACCGGAATGCCTCGACGTTTTCGGTCCAGCGGATTCTGGATGCCTACAGCCCATCAGCAAAAGCCAACTCACGAGTCAATTTCGTAAATCCCATTCGTGCTGGGGATGAGAATATCCAGGAGCCACTCCCTGGCGCGGCTCCGGTCCAAGATCCAACTCCGACTCCGGACGATCAAAGGCAAACGGAATTGCTGCGACAACTCAAGGACTCGGTGCAGGTCGAAACTCTACCTGACCTGGGGATCATAATCCTCCGCGGTAGGCAAAAGGAAGTCCAGGAACTAAGCCGGATCATTCAGGAACTTGAGCGTTTGAGCGCTGAGTCTCAGGCCGAGGTCCGCATCATCCAACTCGAATATACCCGTTCGGATAGCATCCAAAAAATTCTTCAAACAACCAGTGCGGATTTGATTTCCGGACGCGTAGGTAGAGCCACCATCACCTCACTGGGAAAACCAAACGCGATCCTATTGATCGGTTGGGGCGAGGCCCTCGACGCCATTACCGATTTGATCAAAAAACTCGATCAGCCGGTCGCCGCCGACTCTCAGTTCACCGTTTTTCGGCTGAAAGAAGCCGAAGCGGACACGTTGCAAACGTCACTCAACACCTTTTTCCAGAATCGAGATGGGTTGGGGACAAAAGTTCAAATCGTGGCTGACGCCCGCTCCAATTCAATCATTGTTTTCGGATCACCACGAGACCTCGCCGAAGTCGACCGGTTTGTTCGCGAGTTGGATGTACCCAACTATCGCAAGACGCAACAGGCCCGCGTCGTGAAGATCCAAAACGCCATCGCCTCGGAACTTGCCCTGACGTTGCAGACCGCCATCAAGGCGGCCCAGGGAGTCGGGAAACAAAAGGCGGCGGTCATGGAACTGTTGGGAGTCGATGACAACGGCAAACGCGTCCTGGAGTCCGGCGTTCTGGACGAAGTGCAAATTACACCCAATCCAACGAACAACTCCGTCATTATTTCGGGACCTGCCGAAAGCATCAGCCTGGTCGAAGCTCTTATCGGGCAACTGGACGTTGCGGGCTCAACAGCACAAATCAAAATCTTTCGTATCGAACAT
>JBEBGH010000175.1:0-10967 GCA_040081565.1 Pirellulaceae bacterium | reverse complement strand
TGCAGATCGTCACAGCCACGAGCCGCACCAAGTTCTACTATGGAGCCGACAATGCGTTTGGCGTCCTCAGCGGCGATCCGAAGAGCCAATACGGGCCCTGGGAAGACAAACAGGGACAGGTCCAGTTTCGTGGCGATGCAACGCGAGTATGTGGAAAACTTCAAGCGATCAAGACCGTCATCGGTTACAACTCCCGTGGCATGGAACTTAGCCGCGCGGTTTCGATGGTGGCTGTCGACGGCCAAGGGAATGAGACGCTGGTAGAGACCAACTCGACGGTTGTTCGAACGTTTGATGCCTTCGACAGACTTACTTCCGAACGAATGGTCGTTGGGCTCGATGACTCCGACCCAACTGTCAACGAAACTAACGATTTGACCACGACCAACATTTACGACTCCAAGGGCAACCTTATCCAGACCACCGATCCGCGTGGCCGCAAGCAGACGTGGTACTACGATGCGGGGGACAGTGAGCGTGGAATCGGCGGTCTGTTGCGGTGGGAGATCGATACCAACGGCAACTCCACCACCTACTCTTACTCCGAACACCGTCCGGTGCAGATCGTCACAGCCACGAGCCGCACCAAGTTCTACTACGGACCCGACAACTCATTTGGCGTCCTCAGCGGCGATCCGAAGAGCCAATACGGGCCCTACACTTATGTGCTGCAAACCAAAACGAACGATCATGGCGACGTAACCATGACCGGGGACGCGCACGGCAACACGGTTTACAACACCTATGAAGATGACGGCACGCTGAGCCACTCCATCCGCTCCGTCCTGAACGTCGATCACGATCACGATCCGGAGACTCCGGACCGTGATTTTGAGTACAAGGACGTGAGTGAATACGACGACGAAAATCGAATTGTCGGCACGCGGCGATTAGTGCGCAGCTTTGTGGCGGGTGCCACCCCTTCGGGCGATTACCTCGAAGCCTGGTCGACCGACAGCGACGACAAGAACCCGCTGGGTCAAGACGAAACGGTCATTGACCAAAACGGCAACCAGACGTTTACGACTTACGACGAACGGGGCTTGGCGATCCAAACAGTGCAGGCGACCAGCGAAGCCAACGTCTACCTCGTGACTCGCACGGTTTACGACAGCAAGGGGCGAGCCCTCGTCTCGACCGATTCTTATCGCGGTCTCTTCGATGGAACGCCGCTGCCGGGCGTGGTCTTGAGCGGCACGCGGTACACTTATGATGCCGAGGAACGCGCGACCAAGACCGAACAGATCCGCGACTTCTCGGTCGTGTTCGACACGGCAAACCCCGACGCCATCGAAAGCAGCTTCAGTGCAGGGGCTGGCTTTGAAATTCTCTCGACGAGCGAAAGTGATTACAACAGTTCCGGCTGGCTGACGGACAGCACGGACGATCACGGGCTGAAGTCGACGCCGACTTACAACCGCTTTGGCGAAACCGTCGAATCACGCTCGGAAAGCCGTTCGGGAACCGGCGCGCTGGTAACCTTCGTCAGCCGCACGGTGTACGACGACAAGGGCCGCGTGGTGGTGTCGACCGATTCGCAAGTCCTCGGCTCAACCGACCCAATCCACGGCACGATCACGGTTTACGATGCGATGGGGCGGGCTTTCGAGACGCGCCGCGTCAAGGGCCTGACGTTCCAATTGAATCCGGACAACTCGCTGTTCAAGGACGCGAATGGGAACTTCATCGTCACCGGCCAAGGCGAGACCCTTTCGCTCAGCCGTTCGGAATACAACGACCGGGGCCAAGTCACCCGCTCAATCTCCGAGACGTTCGACAACGGAACGCTCGTCAATTCTTCCTTCAGCGATTTTGAGTACGACGAATTTGGCCGACGCACTTCGACCACCGGCCCCGCTTCGCTGGTTGATGGCAGCCTGGTTCGACATCGTACTGAAACTGATTACCAAGGGGCGAAAGTTAATTTTGAGAGAACCAATATTATCGTCAACGCGACGACCGGCACGATCGATGACGACAATGCCCGCACGACTCGCTACAAGTACGACGAAGACGGCAACGTCGTTCGCACGACTTATCACGATGGCTCCTTCACGGCCGTTGAGTTCGACAAATTTGGTCGCAAGGTCGGCGAAAGCCAGATGACCGCCGCGCTTCCAACGGGTCACTTCGCGGCCTGGGACGAAACCACCAAACAGTTCGTCCAAATGAACGGCCTAGGCAGCGGTGCACCGGTTCAAGTCGGCATCATCGCAACCCGTTCGATGGAATACGACGCCCAAGGTCGCCTTTTGAAGGTCACACTCCCTGCCGTTCTTGACACGCGGACAACCGATCCGAACGACATGACTCGGCCGTTCTACGAGTATGGCTATGACCGAATTGTTGAGAAAACTGGAGAGCACTCCGCAGTTCGATACAGCTGAGCGGATGGTAATGAGCGGATGTTGTGGCGTTGGAAAGTCGAGACGCGGGAGTTCGACTAACGAAAAAGTGCGATCGCTTTGATGAGGCGAATCGCACTTCAAAGAGTGACAGCTTTTTAAGTCGAATAAACCGTCAGTTGGGGACGGACTGCGCTGCGAGGTTTTTGCGTTTAAGGCCGCGTTCGTAACCTCGGCCAGTCCCTTTCGCCCAAGGACTTTAGCTTTCACAGCCAGCACTCGCCGCTGATCGTTGGTAAGCACCAGTCGCTTTCGGCCCTGACGTTGCTTGAGGACTTCAATCTCGGCCAGCAGGAACTCGATTCGAAGCTGTTGACGGTGCGTTGCCCAACTGACGAACGCCCACAGCAACAACTGCCACGGCTGAAGAACTTTTCGCATTATTCCGCTCCTTGTTGGCGACCCGTAAAATCATATCACGGTCGCTTATTCCAAATTGAGTCAATCAAATGACTTCGATTTGCGAAACAACGAGAGTGCTTTGCTTTGATGGCGAGGACTCTGGCCTGCTCCCCAAGAAATGTATCGGCTAGAATCAGAAATCAAAAATGGTGTTAGATGTAGTAATATCGAACACCCATTTCTGAAGAAAAATGGCAGCAAACCTATGTCTCGACGTGTCGCACTGGTGATTCTCAATGCCTCGACCCGGTGGTGAATCTGCCAAACTCGGTGACCATTACGAAGCGGTATGGACCGTTGAAGCTGCTCTTGATGTCTTTGAGGGCCGGTTCAAGTCAATCACTGTGGAGGCATTCGGCGTAGAATCGATTGGGGTCGAGTTCTACCTTGAAACAAATAGCGGCGTATTCCAATTCCACTCGGTGAAACGCCAGAAGGATGGAGGCGATTGGTCCGTTGCCGATCTCTGTTGGAAAGACAAGAAGACAGAGAGAAGCATCCTCGGAGACTTGTTTGAGAAGCGGACAAGGTGGCCGAATGCCGAAACACGATTCTTGTCGGCAACCGGCGCGAATGAACTACGCGAACTGGAGGAGCGTGCGAAGACACCAAAGAACGTCGGTGAATTCAGGGGCATTCTGTCGCCAAAGCTCCAAAAAGAATTTGACTCGCGAATTGTTCCACTCTGTGACGGCGATGCTGAATCGGCATTCGAAGCACTCAAGGCGATTGAAGTTATTCTATATGATCACAAAAACCTGACTCGCTCCGTGGAGCGACGAATCGACGGGCTTTTCAATCGCACAGACGGTTCGCAGATGCGAGCCGACGATGTCCGTCGAATGATCGCTGAGTTCATCCTTGAGAACCTAGGCCCAAAGATCGACCGGGACGGCCTTCGTTCTTTTCTTTGTCAAAAGGGAATCGGAGTCCAAGATTGGAAACTGGATGCCACAGTCAATGATGCGGTCGCAGCAGCCAATCGTCGCTATCTCTCAGAGACGGAAACGGAACTAATCAACTCGGCGCAGATTGTTCGCGATGTCGTCGGGCGAATTATCGACGCGCTCGCTGGGCCGGAATCGCGTGGAGCATTACTGATCGCACCCGGTGGATTCGGAAAGAGCTGTGTTTTAGCTCAATGCCTGGGGCGTCTCTTGACGAGTGGCACACCGTACCTGTGCTTAAGGATGGACTCGTTCGGCCCATGCAGCACCGCGCGGCAACTTGGCGAGCAGATGGATCTACGCGCGTCCCCCGCAGTCGTGCTTGCGGGAATAGCGAACAACGTACCGAGCGTTCTTGTCGTGGACCAGTTGGATGCAA
Source organism: Pirellulaceae bacterium (assembly GCA_040081565.1). Lineage (GTDB taxonomy): Bacteria > Planctomycetota > Planctomycetia > Pirellulales > Pirellulaceae > BJ22. The sequence goes on along the minus strand of JBEBGH010000175.1, from coordinate 6,834 downwards.
TGAGTCTCGTCTCCGGGCGTAATCCGCAAATGTGGGAAGTCTTTCGTGATTTGTGCGATGAGGTGCGAAGCTATCCACGGATGAAAATAATTTTGGCGTGCCGGGACTTTGATTTGGACCACGACCATCGACTGCGAACCTTAGGTGATGCCAATTCCGGATTCTCCAAATTCTCGCTCGCAAGGCTCACTGAGGCTGAAGTCCATGCTTCACTCGGTATGGCAGGACATGGAGAACTCACGCTCAATCAACAACAGCTGGAGATTCTCGGAACTCCATTTCATCTTCTACTGTTCTTACAGGGTGATCCGGCCCGGGGCTTCAAAAACGTCGGTGAGCTGTACGATCAATACTGGCAGCGCAAACGCCAGAACCTGAGGAAGACTCTCGGGTGCGAGCCGTGCTGGAACGAGGTAATCGACGCCTTGGCCACCAAAATGAGCGAACAGCAACTTCTGTTTGCGCCGATGTCGGTCGCCGACGACTGGGAACTCGATGCACAGGCAATGGCTTCCGAACATGTGCTGATTGAAGATCAGAGCAAACGCCAATATCGGTTCTTCCATGAATCGTTTTTTGACTACGCATATGCCAGACGTTTCTGCGCCACGGGGCGCAACGTCGTCGAATTTCTCCAATCTTCCGAGCAGCATCTTTTCCGGCGCGCACAGGTGCGTCAAATCCTTGCGTATCGCAGAGAGAGCAATTTCAAACAATACATCGCTGATATCAGTGGCGTCTTTGAATCGCAGAACATTCGTTTTCACATCAAGCGGATGGTTGCATCTGGATTCAATCGAATCGACCAGCCAAAGCGAGAGGAATGGCAGCTACTCGAACCGTACGTTTTAGATGGCGAGCTTTCCAGGTATGTTTCTCCCGCGTTACGCGATCATGTTGGATGGTTCGACTTGCTGAACTCACTTCGCGTCTTTGAACATTGGCTATCGTCTAACGACGCCCGGTTTAATAACGCAGCGATTTGGATTCTCGAAGCACACCGCTTGCATGATTGCCGATCCGCAGAAATTGCGCGGCTGATTCTCCCTTATGCGAATCGCGACGGAGATTGGCGGCAGCGAATTCAAAGGATCATGTCATGGGGGCAAGCGTACAAGAGCGTCGAAATGGCTGCGATCTATTTACGACTGATCGCACAAGGTGCCTACGACAACTATGAGAGCAAAGTCAGCGGAGACGACTTCTGGGGCCAGCATTACAACGCAGAAAAGGAGTCGCCCCGTTTCGTGATTGATGTGTTGGCAACATGGTTCGATCGGGCAGTCCAACAATTTGACGATGGCGAGACGTGGAACTTTCTCGACAAATGTCAACTCAATCATTCGCACACAGGTGCCATGATGATTGGCAAAGCGGCTGCCGATGACCCTGGCTACTTCGTCGAGCAAATGCTTCCACGTGTTCGGACAACCATTTTGAAGACCGAAGTTTGCAAGGCCGGCGAAGTGGTTAATCGTGCGTGGCCGTGGCTGTCAAACCACGGCGACCCATTCGATATCAACGACGCTGTCCTGCTTTCGCTGCGGAAGTCGCTCCAACATTTGGCAACGCACAATGTTGAATCGTTTCGACGACACGTGGCTACGATTGAGAAACATCCGCACCAGACTTTCGGTTATTTGCTGCTTCGATCGTGGGCTGCCAATCCAGAGGAATTCGCCAACGACTGCGCCCAGTACCTCGTTGCCGACCAACGCCGACTCAACATTGGTTATGGAAGCTGGTCCGGCGGCGGAGAAGGGACGGGCGAGAGTGCGATCAGCCGAATGGCGTTGAAAGCGATCTCGCTGCATTGCTCTGCCGAATTGTTTCAGCAACTGGAGTCGCGGATCATCGGGTACTGCGACGAATACGAAAAACAAACTCCGAAATGGCGAGGCTCCTCCGAATTGCTTGTGCTTCGTTCGCTCGACCGCTCACGAATTTCTGATCGGGCGGCCCTCAGGATCGAAGAACTCGAAAGGAAGTTTCCGGCGTTGCCAGATGCGATTGTAGAGGAGGACGAAACGAGTCTTGCAAGTTTTGTAGGATCGCCAATCGAGCAAGCGGTTGCTGAAAAGATGACGGACGACCAATGGATCTCCGCCATGAAGAAATATGACAGCAGCACCGACTTTTTCGTAGGTGGTCCGGTCGAACTTTCGCGGTCATTGGCCGAGTTCGCTCGAAAAAACCGAATCCGCTTCGCAGCTTTGGCTGAGAAGATGCCAGACAGTGTTGATCCGATGTACTTCGCGGCCGTATTGGACGGGCTTTGCAGCCGATACGCGAATCAAGGCAAAGAGGAAAAGGAAGCTGAGGAAAAAGAGCTCGCTTCATTTCCAATGGAGACTTTCTTGAACGTGATCGATCGGCTTCACGCATTGCCAAATCGACCGTGCGGCTCGGCGATTGTGGGTTGCATCCGTCGTTTGTCCAATCGACCGCTTCCGTTGCGAGTTCTGGAAATCGCGTCTTACTACGCCACCAACGACCCCGATCCGAGCACGGATATTTGGCAAGATACAGGCGACGGTCGAAATTACTACGGAGGCGATCCCCATTCTCACGGCATCAATTGCGTGCGCGGGCAAGCAGCCGAAGCCCTTTCTGCGCTCATTTATGAAGACAATGCCCGATTCGACGCACTTCGTCCAGCGTTGGTCGCATTGTCAGAAGACCCAATCATTTCCGTACGAACGTGTGCGCTCGATGCCTTTCTGCCGCTACTCAATTTCACTCGCGACTTCGCCGTCGAGTTGTTCCTGAAGGCGTGCGAAGGATGCGAAGCAATCTGGGCTACGCACCCCTTCGATCGCTTCATCTACTATGCGATTCACACCCATTATGCTCACCTTCGCGAAACGCTTCAGTTCGCGTTGAAATCCGATAATCCCAAAGCTGTTGAGAATGCCTCACGCCGGATCATTTTGGCCGAACTTCAAGATGTTGCCGTGGGCACCGATGCGAATGACATCCGTACCGGCAGCGACGACATGCGAAAGGCTGCGGCGGACGTTTACGCGACAAACCTTTCACATGAACTTGTTGGAAATACGTGTGCGCAGCGACTGGAAGAATTTTTTGCGGATGAGTCTAAAGCGGTTCGACAAGAGGTGTCTAGCGCCTTCTACAGCTTGTCGGGCGAGAGGCTTCTGCAACTGAAGGACTTTATCGCGCGATTTATCGAGAGTCGCTGTTTCGAAAACGAGACAAACCGCCTGCTCCACGCCCTCGAGGAGTCAAACGTGGAACTTCCGCAAATCATCTGCCGCGCGGCAGAACGGATGCTCGAATTCCTAGGCGATGAAGGAACCCATATCGCTTATCATGGCTCTATGATCGCTCGCGACATTTCAACGCTCATCGTGCGACAGTACGAACAAACCACGGATGACGCAATCAAGACGAGGTGTTTGAATTTGATCGATCAGATGGAACGGGTCGGCTATCTTGGCGTTGGCGAGGAACTGGCAAAGGTTGATCGCTGATTTGCATTCGTCGCAACCAACGTGTGAACATCCATTGGCCACAATCCAATACCATAGAATGATTGAAAAATCTGCACAGCGAGACAACTTGAAGGTTGATGGTGGACCTAAGCCACGTTGCGTAACGAATGAGATTGACGGGTCCGTCGCCGTTCACTGGCGCTCCCTCGGCCAGGTCTTTCTGGACCATCTGCGTAGTTATACTCTGCCCGGCACCAAGCGACAATAATTTGGCAAGATCGCAAAGACTAATATCGACTGACGCTTGACTATGCTTATGTTTGGTCATCTTTTTTATCGAGAAACTGGTGATGAAAAAAACATGGGTAATAGCCGCTTTTGAATTCGCGTGGACCACCGACCTATTCGGGCTCGGCCAGAATTGATCCCATCGTAAGCCAAGTACGAGACGATCATCATGGATCAATCTTTAGAAATTGTTTTACCCAAATATTATCGATCGTTTTAAACTCCCCATCCAGAAAGTCGTCTGGGACCTGAAAGCTAAACTTATCACCAACATCGGCTTGGCTAGGTGATATCGGCTCATCATCGGAGCTGAATTTGAACAGGATGCCAACCGAGCGTTCCTTGTACTTCTCAGGTTCCAAAAGGACAAACGAGGCCAACGGCGCTGCGCCGTGGTCCCAGCCCTCACCATTATTTTCCCACCATGGAAATTCCTCTCTTACTGAAATCAAAGTAGCTTGGCACAGAATTAGGTTTTCAGGCGGAAGCGCGGACAGTTTTGAATTTGAGTCTGTTGACACATTGGCTGTGACTGCAGACGATTCAAGCTGCACTTTTGAAGCCCTGTCGTCTTTCGTTTTCTCTTGGCATCCCGCTATCAATAAGACGCAGATTACGATAATTCTGGATAAAATGGTTAGCTGACCTGCTGGGTTGAATTGAGCCAAAGTTAGTTTTTCGCGTCGTGATAAATCCGGCAATTTGGAAGTGCCTTTTGTAGCTCGGCAAGTCCACCTTGCGTGATTCTGGTTTTTTGGAGACTCAGGGTTCGAAGGTTCGTCAAATTCTTGAAGTGCACCAATCCGGCATCTGTGACTTCGGTTTCCCAAAGATACAAATAGTTGAGTTGCGTTAAACCCTTGAGATGCACCAAACCAGCGTCGGTGATTCTGGTTTCGGATAGATCCAGATATTTGAGCTTTCTCAAACACTTTAGGTGCTCCAACCCGATATCCGTGATTTCGGTGTCAATAAGGCTCAGATATTCAAGGTTCGCCAAGCCTTCAAGGTGCGCTAACCCGGCGTCAGTAATTTTTTGGTAGGCGAGAATCAATTCACAAAGCCGTGGCAACTCCCTAACATGCTTCAACCTGACATCTGTGATAGAGCTATCTTGACCGGACATCAAAGTTACAACTCCGAAATCCTTCCGGTCGAATAACCAGTCAAAAAGACTTGGCCGAAAAGAACCGTCTCGGTCGACCCTAAAGCGACAGCCGAAACTATCGAGGGCATCAAGATTTGCTTGAATTCTTACGTGAATTGTGGCGTTCTTTCGTCGCTCGTTAAATACCAATCCCAGCGCCGTGCCAATAACGAGCGTCAAAACAAACAACGTCCGCAGGTTGAATTGCAGCCATCCGCGCTTTGGCCTTGGCGTCTTGGTAACAACGTATTCTTGCGACAGTGTTTCTGGCATCGTTAACCGGGCACTTGAACCGGGGATTGCAATTTGATCATCTTAGTATGTCACACAAACACTGTCATTCGAACAGTCTCCTTGTCGGTTGGGTTTCATCAAACGCCATCCAGCCGAACTGCCAGTTCCGGCAGGTTGCAAACTCTTTCGCAGCTTCAGGGGCTTTGCTGGCGTCGATAGGAAGGCGTCGGAAGTCCCGGATCTCGACGTCGATGCGTTCGTCCGAGTAGTTGGTAATCGCCCCGGCTTCAAATTGGCCGGCAACGTGAACGTTCCAAATCCATTTGTTGGTCACCCCGCACAGGTAGATCCACGGTGCATCTGATTCGTCGAGCACGCCCTCGATGGTCTGCGCCGGAACATAGCCCCTAGAAAATGGGAACAGCGTGCTGTAGCTCCCGGCGAGGCAGCGGGCACAATGGTGCGTGGGATTGAATCCACGGACATACTTCAGCCAGAGGAATTTGAAAACCGGTTCCTGCTTGACCGTGACTTTGATGATCGGGGCTTTGATGTTTGGTGCCATTGGCTTAATCCTCGCCTTGCAACATGATCGTGATCACTGGTTCGCCTTCGTCACCGGGACCGATCAGGCTCCAGAGATTGACGACTTCCCGTTTCCCCTCGTCCTTGACCACGGAAACCTTGAAGTCTACCCGATCGGTTTCTCCACCACTGAGTGAAACCGCGTACCGCCAGGCGTACAGCACATCCCACAAGCGTCCCTCGATCGACTGGCCCGCTGGGATCGGTTCGTCGATGCCACCAACCGTGGCCGACCAAGCCCCGGAGGTCATGGCCGTGTTGACTTTGATCCCCAGCTGCCGGCACAGGTCGCCGAAGTCTGCGTTCGTGCAGTCCACCAAGACGCCATCTCGCATGGCCTGTTTTCGTGAGTAGCGAAAGACGATCTCCGCATCGCTCCAGAAGTTTTCGGAATTAGACATGGGCCACCTCGCTGTTGCTGTTGGAAAATTTGTTGATTGAATCTTGAACCCACTGAACCGCCTTGGCGCGGTTGGTTATGTCCCGGTCGGCGATGAAGTCTCCGACCTGCCGGTCTGCCGGGATTGCTTGCGGTGTCCCTAGTCCCATCCTGACCGTGCCGCGTAGATGCCGCGTCGTCCCGTAGACCATTGCCAGGCGGAAGGCCCCGATGTCGCAGCAGGCGGTTGCCAGATCGGCGATGCTCATCGGCTGATCGGATTGCTTGGCCACCACCGATGCCACGTATTCGCGGACCTCGGAAGTGGGATTGTTCGTCGTGCAGATCATCAACCGGACCTCGACGCTGGCTCCGAGCTCCGTCAGCTTGTCGGCCAAGGCGATCGCCGCTGCCGCGCGGTATCCCAATTCGTCCTGTTTTTGTTTGTAACTCACCGAACCGTTGATGGTGATCACGATTCGACGGGCCGGGACTTGGTCCCCTTCGATCCGGCTCCACATCTCGGGGATCCGGTTGAGGAACCGGTCGACCTCGATTTCGTCACCGGAGTCTCGGCCTCGGCGAATTCGGCGGCGGTGTTCGGTGGGCAATACCGTGTCGGCGGAGATTTCCTCGCGGAGCTGCTCGACCAGTTGCGTCATTTCCGGGTTGCCGTCCTTGATCATGCGAATCAGGCCGGGAACCGTGCGGCGACTGAGGAATTCCTTTCGCTCGTTCGACTTGATCGA
>JBEBGH010000509.1:0-2917 GCA_040081565.1 Pirellulaceae bacterium | reverse complement strand
ACTACCAGCAACTGGTTCGCTTGTTGCAACGCGATGCCACAATTTCAGTCAGTTGCTGGCTGCAGTCGATGGATGAAACGCGACTGCAAGACGGAGACGAACCGATCACGAGCTTGCCCCGCACCATGGAGGACTTGGGGCAATACAACGCTGTGATATTGATCGACCCGAATCCGGAAGAATTCGACGAGGCCTGGATTAATCTGCTGCAGGAGTTCTGTCGCAACAAGGCTGGCGGATTGATCTACATGGCCGGCCCGCATTTTTCCGCTGAGTTTCTCACGATGAATCGCCTTTCCGGCTTTCGCGAAATGTTGCCAGTCAGATTCGGCGATGCCAATTCGATCGCCGCTTCGCAAGTGATTGCCGAGGCAACCGGTGAACAGTCCGGCGGGATGCAGATCGTTGGCTTCAATTTGGAGCACGAGGTCATGAAACTTGCCAAAGATCCTGCCGAGGTTCAACGCATATGGGCCCAGTTCCCCGGATTCCTTTGGAACTTCCCGACGGTAGCCGCAAAACCCACCGCGCGAGTGTTGTTGGAGCGCGGTGACCAGCCGAGCGTTGAAGGCAACCAGCCCATGCTCGTCGACGGCAAGTACGGCGCGGGCACCGTTTTATATTTCGCGTTCCAAGGAACGTGGCGCTGGCGCAGCATCGGTTTGCAGGCGCAGTATTTCAATTCATTTTGGGTTCAAACCGTTCGCTATCTGGTAGAACATCGCTCGTTGCAAGGCAACCGCCGCGGCTACGTCGACTCTGACAAAGTCGAATACGAACTCGGCAGTCGCATCACTTTGATTGGCGATCTTGTTGACGAACAGTTTCGGCCTTCTCAAGCGGAAACGGCAGCGTTAATCGTCCGCGATGAAGATGGCCGTCAGCAAAAGGTCGTCATGAAACTGATTCCCGGCAAGGTCGGGAAATACGAAGGCAGTTTCAACGCCAGCCGCGTCGGCAGTTTTGAAGCGTCCTTCGAAATTACTGCCGAGTCCGATGCCAAACAGTTCGAACCCGCCACGTTTCGCGTAACACCGCCTCGTGCTGAAACCACAGCCACTTGGCTTAACGAAAAATTGCTACGCGACATCGCCCAGCAATCGGGTGGTGCCTATTTTCAACTGGATCAACTGGATGAAGTTGCCACGGCACTGCCGACCATTGAGACTCGCGCCGAGTTCAACAGCCCGCCGCAACCGGCTTGGGATTTGAATCGATGGCTTCGTGGACTGGCCTTCCTGTTTCCCGTATTGCTACTGACCATCGAATGGGCGCTCCGCAAATGGTACAAACTCTTGTAAAGCACTTTTAGAAAACACCACTGCTCATGACCACCGTTGATTCCAGATCTCAGGCGACACAATTTATCCGCTCGCGGTTGGCCGAGTTGCGTTCTCGTTTGCGCAGCTGGATTGTTGTGTCGGGATTGGGTCGTTGGTTATGGTTGATGCTGGGCCTGCTGGCGGCCGATATGGTCTTGGACCGCTTTTTCAAAATGGACTTGCCGCAACGGATGATCGTCTTGGCGGGTCTGCTGGCAGGTGGTGCTTATTTGTTGCACCAGAAGTTGCTTCGACCCTTGTCGAGACGGATTAGCGATGACGGATTGCTGCTGGAAGTTGAACGTAAAAATGAAAACCTTGACCAGAGTTTGATTTCCAGTTTCCAACTCGCCCAACAGACCGATTTTGAATCGCGCGGTGTTTCGCCCCAACTTGCTGCGGCCACCGTGGAAACCGGCGTTGAGCGCGCAAGACAGGTTGATTTCACATCGACGTTGGACCTTGAGCAAAACAAGAAAAATTTGTTGGTGTTATGCAGTGCGCTGGTGGTCGTGGCGGGTTTGGCCATCGGCTCGTTGCAAAACGATTTTTTAAGGACTTGGTCGCGGCGGAATTTACTTCTGACTAACGATCAATGGCCGCAAGCGACTTATTTGGAGATCGTTGGTGCGGCGGATGGTCGGCTGGTCGTTCCGCGCGGCGTCGACCATCGGCAATTGGTTCGGGTGACGGAAAACAGCCGAGTCAAAAATGTAGAAGTAACCCTTGAGGCTGACGCGAATGAATCCCGGACGCTACAGAAGATGAAGCCCACCGGCAAGGAAGGCGGCCGGGAACATGCTTTTGTGTTTCACAGCATTGCTACGGGCTATCGAATTCGCGCGCTCGGAGGGGACGCCACAACCGATTGGGTCGAGTTGGAACTGATTGAGCCGCCTGCCATCCTGGAGACCGAGCTGACTGCCTTGTTGCCCGCCTATGCAGGAAATGCAGAGCAACAGTTTACGGGGAGCGGGCCGCATCGCGTGCTTTCCGGCAGTCGCCTGCGGGTAGCGGCACGTTCGAACAAGCCGCTCAAAGAATGCAACTTAAAACTCGACGAAAGCACCGTGGTTCGTCTCGAGCCAGTCGATGATTCTCGCCTTCAATTCCAAACCGTGCTGGGAGGGACCAGCGGAGGTGTCGTCGGTGGCAAGTATGTGTTTGATTTGGTGGACGATTCCTCCCTCCACAACATTCGCGATTTCAGCTTCACGGTAAAACTGGGAGAAGACAAGCCGCCCGTCGTTCGCGCCAAATTGTTGGGGATCAGCGGGCTAATCGTCCCCCGAGCAATCGTTCCCGTGGAATACACCATTGAAGATGACTACGGCCTCACGCAGTTGGATTTCGATTGCAATTGGAGCAGTGAAGAATCGAGTGCTTCATCAAGCTTGAATTTTGCTACCAAGGCTTGGGAGCGCACGCCCGCCGTTTCCAATGCTGAAGACGTTGCCGTTTTGCAAGTCGAAAGACTCAAGTTGACACCCGGCACCAGCCTGCGATTTACTTTGGCAGCAACCGACAACGTCGAGCCAAAACCGCTACAGGGTCGCAGTCGTGAATTTTTGCTCCGCGTTGTTTCGGATGAAGAA
>JBEBGH010000174.1:0-11079 GCA_040081565.1 Pirellulaceae bacterium | reverse complement strand
GTTTGACCGACAGAGCGTCCCTACGGGACGCGAAATATGTTTGCGGGTTGAATTACTACCGATAGATTGTCCCTACGGGACATTCGCAATCGGTCAAAGTATCAACGGCCCTTCGCAATAGGCAGTCGGTAGCATTCCGTCATTCGCAAGTCGTTTTCGTCCCGTAGGGACGGCCTGTTGGTAGAACCCAAGCATCAAAAAAGCATCTTCGTCCCATCGGGACGGCTTGTTGGTAATCGGTACTTGAGCCGCCGAACGATTCGACAACTCTGAAATCGAAACGGCATGGATCGTTTGACCGACAGAGCGTCCCTACGGGATGCGAAATCTATGTCAGCTGAATTACTACCGACAGATTGTCCCTACGGGGCATTCGCGATCGGTTAAAGTATCAACGGCCCTTCGCAATAGGCAGTCGGTAGCATTCCGTCATTCGCAAATCGTTTTCGTCCCGTCGGGACGGCCTGTTGGTAGAACCCAAGCATCAAAAAGCATGATCGTCCCGTAGGGACGGTCTGTCGGTAGAATTCGCTCGGGGGCTTGGTTGCGTCAGGGGCATCGCGAGGTCAAAATCGAAGGGAGCAAACGATCTTTCGTTTGACATCGTAGACGGCCTATGATTTTTTTCTGTCGGATCAAGTTCATGCGATGCGTGGCCTTAATTGGCATGCTGATGTCGATTGGCCTTTGGGCCACGGGCGACTGTCTTGCTCAAGGCCATGAACAAGACGACTTCTTCGAGGCAAAAATTCGCCCCGTCTTGCTGGAAAGATGCGTGAGTTGCCATGGTGAGCAGAAATCGTCCGGAACTCTGCGACTGGATTCTCGTGACGCAATGCTGCGAGGTGGCACGTCTGGTCCAGCGATCGTGCCAGGAAATTCCGGCGAAAGCCTGTTGGTCAAAGCGATTCGGCGACTCGACGGGGTTCGGGCCATGCCGCCGGCCAAAGATAAAGCCCTGCGGGCGGATCAGGTGGCTGACATCTCCAACTGGATTAATGCCGGCGCGTATTGGCCTGCGGATTCTGCCAGGCTTCATTCGGCGAAACATTGGGCCTTTGAACCGCTCGTGAATGTAGCGCCCCCACACGTACAAGATCAAGCGTGGTTGAAGACGAGCATTGATTCGTTTATTCGCCATCGACAGGAGGCGGCCGGTGTTCGACCGTCTCTCATCGCCGACAAGCTGACCTTTATTCGTCGTGCGGCTTTTGACTTGACCGGGCTGCCGCCGACGCCGGAGGAAATCGACGCCTTCCTGAACGACGAGTCACCGGAAGCTTTCCAGCTGGTCGTCGACCGTTTGCTTTCCTCCCCAGCCTATGGAGAGCAATGGGGCCGGCATTGGCTCGATGTTGTTCGTTATGCCGATACGGCGGGCGAGACGGCCGATTACCCCGTGCCAACGGCCTGGCGTTACCGCAATTATGTGATCGATTCGTTTAACAACGACAAACCCTACGATGAATTTCTCCGCGAGCAGATCGCTGGCGACATTATCGCGAGCCAAAACTCGAGTGAACGATATGCCGAGCAAGTAACCGCAACCGGCTTTCTCGCCATCTCCCGACGTTTTGGATTTGACTCCGAAAATTACCATCACTTAACGATTCAGGACACGATCGACACCGTCGGTCAGACGTTTCTCGGAATCAGCCTTGGTTGTGCGCGGTGTCACGATCACAAGTTCGATGCCATCTCGATGCAGGACTACTACGCGCTGTACGGTATTTTCAGCAGCAGCCAATATGCCTTCCCCGGTTCAGAACAAAAGCAACAAGTGCGTTCGCTGGCTCCGCTGTTGCCGCCCGGGGACTCGCAAACCAGGTGGCTCGAATTCCAGACCCGACTTGCGTCATGCTCGGCAAGGTTGGCCAAACAAAATCAGTCGCTGTCAGGCGCTTTGTTGCGCTCCCTGAATGACATTGATGGCGATTTCGAAATGCAAGCCGCGGCAGCGGGCGGAAGTAATGGCGTCCTGGTTTTGCCGTGGCTCTATTCCGGAAAAATAGCCGTAACCGCAGAGGCTCAAAGTCCGTTCAAAAACTGTTATGCGTCGGGCAAAGCTGGTGTGAGTATTTCGAGCGAAGCGACTCCCTACAGGATTTACCAGGCGATTCATCCAGCGAAAGCGTCGGCAGCTTCTTCGAAAGTGAACTTCAACCTCGATTTTCGAGTCGGTGCGTTGTCTGGAGCTGCGGAGTCGCAAGAAAGCAGTTTTCACCGGCTGGTGCTCAGTGAACTCGGTAGCTCACCGGCCGTCGAGGTTCTGTTTTCACCAACGGCAGCTTATTTGAAGATCGATGATGTCAAAGAACAGATCGCAATGCTCGAGCCTGGTCAATGGACCAATCTGCAACTCGTGCTCGACGTGAAAAGCCGGACGTTTTCCGGACGACTCGGAAATCCTGGTGCAGTGACAGAATTCAGCGGCAAGTCTTTCTCGCAGAATGCGACGGGCGTGATCAATTTACTGGCGCTTGATTCCGAGATCGAAACGAACGCGAATTATCCGGCGATTGAATACGACAACCTGGCGATTCGCGAGCAAGCCATTCCACCCGCTGCGAAGGAGGTGCCGATTCCGGTAGACGACGACTTTGCCCGCTTGAATACGGAACTAAAAACTCTCATGGGACGCGACGGCGATCTAGAGTTCCAAACCAAAGACGCGCCGCCCACGGCACCCTGGAATCCTGGGCCCAATAGCCAAGTGAAGCTTGCACCGAATTCGCAAAGTCCGTTTCGGAATCTGTATCCGCCAGGCACGCTGGGAATTCACTTGCCGAATCGCGCCGAGTACGACGGTTTTGGCTGGTCGTTGTCGGGAGTCAAGCCGGATGCACACGGACGGCTGTTCGTAAGCTTCGATTTTTGCTGTGCCAACGGCGGCGCGGGCGGTAGTGGTACGTGGCGTTATTATTTGGGACATGGTCCGGGAAATTCGGCAGCCGTTGAATTGTTCTTTAATGGAAATGAACTATTCCGCCGCGGACCAAGTGCTATTGAATCGGTGGGGAAGTTGGTTATCGGCGAATGGTATCAAGTGCAATTAACGCTCGACCTCGCCACAAAAACGTATTCGGGAATGTTGGCTTCGCGAGGAAATGAAACGAAATTCACAGGGCCTTTGTCCGCGGGATGGGATGGAACAATCGACTATGCGTTCATCGACAGTTATGGACATATCGGTGGAGTAAGGCCCGCGTTGGATGCGGACAATTTCGTGATCAGCGATACCGCATTGAGGCCGTTGGATGCCGACCCCGTGGCAAACCCCCAGGGCTCCGTCCAAGCTCGACTGACGAAAATCGCCTCGATTCGCAAACAGCTCGCTGCGTTGGAACTGAATGCTGAAAAGGAAAGGCAGGAACTCTTGGGCCTTCTGGCAAACGGTCCATTTGAAATGGCTTACGGCATGGCGGAGGGAACTCCCCACAACGCGCGTTTGCATGTTCGTGGTGAGCCCGATCAACTGGGTGAGGAGGTGCCGCGAGGACTGCCAAAAGCTCTCGGTGGCGGGCCGCTCCCTCCAACCACAACAGGCAGCGGCCGTCTGGAATTGGCCAATTGGTTGACGAGTCCTGAAAATCCCTTGACGGCTCGCGTCATGGCCAACCGCATTTGGCAATACCATTTTGGTCAAGGCCTTGTTCGAACGCCCAATGACTTTGGAGTCCGCGGAGTGCCGCCCACGCATCCCGAGTTGCTTGATCATCTGGCGACGCAATTCATCCGTAGTGGTTGGTCGGTGAAGGCCATGCATCGATTGATCATGCTCAGTGCGACTTACCAACAGACTTCCCTGACTGAATCGCAGCGGGGACCGGAGTTGGCCGACCAAAGTGCGGAGCTGGACAACTTCGTTCGCAGGCGCCGCCTGAACGCGGAAGAAATACGCGACTCAATCCTCGCGATTAGCGGAGAATTGGATCGCACACCGGCGCGGGAGCATCCGTTCCCGCCGCCCACAAGTTGGGGGTTCACGCAGCACAACCCGTTCATTGCTGTCTACGACCACAACCATCGCAGTGTTTACCTCATGTCGCAGCGTTTGAAACGACATCCGTTCCTGGCCTTGTTCGATGGTGCCGACCCGAACGCAACGACGGCCCAAAGGCTGGGGACCACGGTGCCAACCCAAGCGTTATTTTTTCTCAACGATTCCTTCGTTCATGAAAAATCGCAACGCTGGGCAACCAAGCTCTTGTCCGAACATTCAGAGCCGGAACAAAGGATTCAACTCGCGTGGCGAAAAGCGGTGGGGCGTTTCCCGAGCGAATTGGAAATTGCCGAAGCGAAAGACTTTTTGACCGCTTTTGCTGCTGAGTCGACCGCCGCGAATGAACCGCAAGTTGAATTGCGATCGTTGGCCGCGTACCTACGCGTCCTCTTCGGCAGCAACGAATTTCTGCATATCGATTGAGAAGCCCGATGAACACAATTCCAACATTTGAGATGACCCGGCGCGGTGCTTTGCGTTCACTGATCGGCGGGTCGATGCTTTTACCCGGGATCATCTCCCAACTGATGGCGGAAGAATCCGCTCGCAACGATGACGTCGATGCGCTTTCGCCGAAACCAGCGCATTTTCCTCCGAAAGCCAAGCGAGTCATTTTTCTGTATATGAGTGGCGGAGTTTCCCATGTGGATTCGTGGGACCCCAAGCCAAAGCTACTGGCCGACGCCGGCAAGACCGTTTCGGTAAATGAATTTCAAGGGCGCAAAGGCGACTTCAAAATGTTTCTGCAGCCGCCGCGCTGGAAGTTCGCCCCGCATGGGCAATGCGGCACGGAAGTGAGCGACTTGTTCCCGGAGATGGCCGAATGCGTCGACGATCTCTGCGTCATTCGTTCGATGCGATCGGATCACACGAACCACTATGAGGCGACACTCGGCATTCATACCGGGTCGTTCACGTTTGCGCGGCCGAGTATCGGTTCGTGGGTCAGCTATGGACTCGGGACAGTCAACCAGAATCTGCCCTCGTTTGTCGTGATTGCCCCGCAGTCTCCCTACGCCGGCGGGCAAGTTTGGGGCAGCGACTTTTTACCGGGGGCGCATCAGGGAACTCTTATGCTGCCTGGCATAGAACCCGTCGCCAACATCCAGCGACGAGCCCCGACGAGCCGTTTGCAAGAACTAGAACTGCAGGCGATGGCCAAGATGAATGCCCGTCATCTGGAAACTAGAACAGGCGACCCGCAATTGACTGCCCGGATCAAGTCGTTCGAGACCGCTTTCGGAATGCAAGCCGAAATGCCGGAAGTGTTCGATCTGTCCCGGGAAGATGATGCCACGCTGAAGTTGTACGGACTGGAGCGGGGCAGTACTCAGGGATTCGCCTGGCAGTGCCTCATCGCGCGAAGACTTGCCGAGCGAGGCGTACGTTTTGTCGAGTTGATTGACGTGGGTTCTTCCAACAACTGGGATGCCCATGGGGATATGAACACCCACGAGCCTTTGGCACGCAATGTCGACCGACCCATTGCCGGTCTGTTGCGCGACTTGAAACAACGGGGAATGCTGGAGGACACATTGGTGGTTTGGACGACGGAGTTCGGGCGCACTCCTTTCAATGCAGCCGCTGATGCCAAGGGACGCGAGCACCATCATTGGGTTTTCTCTTCATGGCTCGCGGGCGGAGGGGTGAAACCAGGAATGACCTACGGAGAGTCCGATGAATATGGAATCCGGGTCTGCAATAACGAAGTCCACGTCCACGATTTTCACGCGACGATTTTGCACTTGTTGGGTCTCGATCACACGCGACTGACGTATCGTCATTCGGGTCGTGACTATCGTTTAACGGATGTTCATGGGAATGTCATAACGCCGATTTTGGGGTAGCGAAAGGAAGGGGTTTTCGCGTTGGCGATGTGTCGAGGTGAGGGGGTGAAGATAAAGAATCACGCCTCGGAGATGCGTGCGACGATGAAGGAAGAGAAAAGAATTACGCCTCGGAGATGCTGTGATTTTTGGATAGTCGCCTTTCGCTCCCGCGAAAGTTGCGGTGCTAAACGTTACTTTTGCGGAGCAAAAGACGACTATGTCTCGGCCCACTCAATAAAATCACAGTCTCGGAGATGCGTGCGACGATGAAGGAAGAGAAAAAGAATCACGCCTCGGAGATGCGTGCGACGGTGGCCTCGGAGATGCGTGCGACGGTGGCCTCGGAGATGCGTGCGACGGTGAAGAAATATTATTTTGTTTTTCGACGTGGACTTTTGGAGGCGGGTCGAGCGGGTTTCGCGAAGACGTTTTCAAAAGAGTTGTCGAGCGCGGCTTGGATTAGAGTTTTCTTGGCCGATGACAAACGAATCTGGGTGTAGCCCCTTTGCCCCCACGCACCGCTGGCCGGCACAAAACTCTTGGCGTCAAGTTTCACGAACGCCTGTTGTTGTGCAGGATTCAACTTGACCACCGCCCATTCGTCATTTGGCGCGCCGAGCGTGGCAAATATTTTTCCGCCACAGCGGAAGTCAGGATGGTTTTGATGCGATTTTTCTTCGGCCCCGTCGAAGGCCAAAGCCAACTTTCGAAATTCGTCAGGTGTCATTGGATAGGTTCCGAATTTCTTTTGGCACGTCAATCTCCGAAAGCAGAGAGTCCGAGTGTTGAATGAAGATTCCAACAAACCGCTATTTCCGGCAATGGTCGCCTGCATTATGAAGGAAACTTAACTAAAATGGTACCAAGGAACGGTCGCTCGTAACGAACAAATAAACGTGAAAACCAAGTTCACAGAACATTCTGAAAAACTTGAATTGTGGCGAAAGCTCGAGGGACTTCAAATCACCCCGCCACACCTTGGCCTTACATTTGAAGGTCGACTTGCCAGGGAACAAAATTGGGGCTTGGCTCGAGCACTCGCGGTGACCGAAGAGTACCGCAAATTCTTGTTTCTGTTGCTCACCGCAGAGCATGCCGTCACTCCCTCGGAAGACGTCGACGCGGCATGGCATCTCCACTTGCTCTACACTCGCAACTATTACGACGAGCTGTGCCAAAAAATTGCTGGCCGCCTCATTCATCATGGTCCGACGGAGGGTGGGGCTGCAGAAGGAAAGAAGTTTCTGGAGTTCTATCAACGAACTTTACAAAGTTACAGTGATTGGTTTGGGCCTCCACCGACCGATATCTGGCTGGCACCGGAAGATCGATTTCGAAATGCCGGAGCGGGACATTGGTTCAATCCCAGCACACATTTTTTGATACCTCGACTTGGAACCGTTTTGAAGCGTTGGTTCAATCCTGGCTAAGGAAAACTTTATGTTTGGAAATCTGAATCCGTTCAACTTGTCTGGCCCTGAGTTCCTGTGGCTGTATTCTGTCGGCTTGGGTGTCGCCATTGTGGTCACGCTGGTCTGGCGCATTCTTGTTTGGCTTACACGATCTGAGTCCGGAGCCCCATCCGGAAAGGGGTTGGATATTTGGGAGCTGGCTTACTTGCGTGGGGGAGATCTGGCGGTGGCGCAGACAGCCGTGGTTGAATTAAGTACAGCGAAATTAGTTGAGGCGGACAAAAATGGTTCGAAGTTGGTAGCGACATCTCAGGATCCCCAAGTAAAACTCAGCCCCGTTGCCTTTGCGATCTATCGCGCGGCGCAGGGCGCAGGCGGCGTTTCTTCTAGCAGGCTGCGAAGGGAAGTTGCGTTTGAGTGCCAACGAATTCGTGATCAACTGATTCACCGCGGTTTTCTAAAGAGTTGGGGCGACCGCATTTGGGAAGTCTGGCCGGGATATGCTGCGTTTGGAGTGCTGACCGCTGCTGGTTTGTTCCGCATCGGGCAAGGCGTCTTAAACGGTAAACCTGTCCTTTATTTGTTTACACTGGTCGTGGTGACCGTTGTGTTCAAGATGGTGTTGACCCTCACTCGCACAAACACCCCCGCTGGAAAGCGTGCACTAAACGATTCCCTCGCGGAAGTAAAGAAATATCAGGCCAAGCATACTCAAACCAAATCGCCGAACGTTTCTGCTGAAGCGGCAGATCCAGCGTTCGCCTCGTGGGCGTTTGCCGTGATGGGGTTGGCGGCAGTTCAAAGTACGCTTGCTCCCGACATCACGGAGTTGATCAAGAAACGCTACTTGGCCGATAGTGGATCAAGCTCTGGATGCAGTGGAGGTGGCACAGGAGGCTGTGGTGGTGACGGCGGCAGCGGCTGCGGTGGCGGTGGCTGTGGTGGAGGCGGCTGCGGTGGTTGCGGCAGCTAGTCGCCTTTGAATCGTCACGAAGTTTTCGAAGCTGAAGCTACGTAAAAAAATTGGACCATCGCGCTGCACGCCGGTGGCGAACATCAACGGTCTGATTTGATTGCATCCGGGTTTGGCAACAATTGCAGTGACTGCTCCAAATCCAAGAGAAGTTTTTTGAAATCCTCGCGATTTTGCAGGGGCTGCAGGCGGTCGTCGGATCGCAATGCTGCAATATCCTCCAACGTTTCATAGCGGCCTTTTTCTGCCGCCTTCGCCAGCAGTTCGACTGAACGGACCGCATAGCGCTCGGCCAGTTCGGCACGTTCGGCGTCCGAGAGAGTAGTGTCTCGGCTGGCTGCGTCGAAACAAGTTGCGTAGACGCTGGCCATTTCGCTAAAGTTCGCCGAGGTGGCGTTGGTGCCGGTCACGATTGCTTCCGCTGCTGTGGCAGCCTGCTTATGGTCGCCGACAAACGCCAAAGCCCGTGGACGGAAATTGACATAGATGATGTGGGTTTCGCCCTCGCTCAGTTCCAGCGAGCGGCGATAATCCTTGATTGCCAACTCGATTTGTTTTAATCTCCGGTACGCCCCAGCACGTCCGATCAAACTGTTGTGAAGCAGTCGTCGCGTTTCACTGTGACGAGGTTCGACTTTGAGCAAATCCTCCGCGGCATCAATGGCTTTTGAGTTCCAAACAAGCGATTCTTCCCATTGATCCTGTTCGATCCAGTATTTCGCCTGGTTGCCGCACGCGCCAGCATAACTTGAGGCAAATTCCAGTCGTTGTGGATAACCTAGTTTCAATTCTTCAAAAATCCTGAGCGTCTTTTCGTTTTCCGCAAGCGCTCGTACTGGATCATCGTTTTTCGAATATAGCAGGGCAGCATTGTTATACGTTTTCGCCAACTCAAACTTGTAATTTGGCACCTTTGGGTGGTCGCGAGACAACGACTCAAAGATGGCGATCGCCCTTTCATTAGCGGCCTCTGCTTCGGCATGCCGATCCAAATTGGCATACGTAAGTCCCATGTTGGTGAACAAAGCCGCCAAATGGTTTTGAACATCAATATTCTCAGGATCACTCGTCAGCAATCGTTCCAGCGAGACTTTGGCCTCTTGCTGGCACTTCTCGGCCTCATCCAGTCGGCGTCCCAAACGGTAAAGATTGCCTAAAAAACTGAGGACAGTCGCGCGATCCGACATGAAATTCAATGACGTGGAGGAATCACTGCGATCGATGCCGTCCGTCAACTCCAGCGATTCCTTGCATGCCGAAATTGCCTCATCCAACCGTTGCGTCGACGCGCAAATACTGCCAAGCAGAAAACGCAATAAGGATAGTTCGGAGCGATCGACCGTCGTCAACGTGGCATCGCGACTCAGCATTTTCCTCACAATTTGCTCTGCTTCCGGAATACGGCCCGATCGGAACAGGACATGCGCAAGCTGCCGATGACTCCGAACATAATCATTGATATACTTGGGTTCGTTCGGGAATTCTGCAGCCAATTTTTGCTGAATATCGATGGCCCGATTCAAAGACTCTTCCGCATCCTTGGAATGACTCAACAGGGTCTGAATATCGCCCACCCGCTGCCAAGCCAAACCGACTTCGCGACGCGCAACAGGATCATCACTTTCGTCCTGCAGAATTTCGCGATAAAACTCCAAGGCGTCTTCCAGAATCCGGCGGCGCGTCTCATCCATTTGAGGAACGGCTTCCAACTGCACGACACCGACACGAGTCAAAAGCCGATCGACAGCGGACATCGCTCGTTGATAATGTCGCTCGGCCCGGTCGCGTTGCTGTTGTGCAACCTGCAGTGCGCGATTGGTGGCCGCTTGACCTTTCGCGGCTCGAAACAATCCGATGGAGGTGCCGACAACGCCGCCGATAAGTGTCAATAACAAAAGCGTCGCTGCTCCCACGAGTCGGCGATTCCGCCACAGGAATTTTCGCATCCGATAGCCCGTGCCAGGCGGGCCCGCTTGAACCTGCTCATCGGCCAGAAAGCGCTCGATGTCCTGGGCCAAGCCGTTGGCGGTTTCGTATCGGCGCGAGCGAGCCTTCTCCAGGCATTTCATCGTGATCCAGTCCAGCTCCCCACGAATCGAGCGGGCCAATCGCGCCGGTTCGAGTCGTCGATTGGCGGCGACGCTCGGCAAATCGTCAGCAGATGTGATCTTGGTGCTGGGCTTCGTCGGCTCGACCTCCTTGATCATCCGCAGCATTTCGCCGAGGCCGGCACGGCGCAAGGTCTGCGCGGCAAACGGCGGCGAACCGGTAAGCAACTCATACAACAATACTCCCAGCGAATAGATATCGGCACGCGTGTCGACATCGAGGTTGTTCATCTCGGCTTGTTCGGGCGCCATGTACTCAATCGTTCCGATAATCTGCCCAACTTCCGTGAACATAGTTTGCTCAATCAGGCGCTGCCCGGTCGCCTTGGCGACCCCAAAGTCGATGACTTTTGGGATCGGCTGACCATCATAAAGCCCCACAATTACGTTCGAGGGTTTCAGATCGCGGTGAATGATACCCTTTTGGTGGGCATGCTGAACCGCGCGACAAACCGAAATGAACAGGCGCAGTCGATCTTCAAGGGGTAGTGCCTCTTGATCGCAGTATTTGGTGATCGGAATGCCGTGCACCAGTTCCATCGCAAAGTAGGGCCGACCCGTCGGAGTGACTCCGGCATCCAATACGCGAGCAATGTTGGGATGGTCCATCAAGGCCAACGCCTGACGTTCATGTTCGAATCGAGCAACGACCTGAGCCGAATCCATTCCCGCGCGAATCACTTTTAACGCGACTCGGCGACGGAATGGCTCCGATTGCTCGGCCATGTAAACGACCCCCATTCCTCCTTCGCCA
>JBEBGH010000173.1:0-11086 GCA_040081565.1 Pirellulaceae bacterium | reverse complement strand
ATCCCATAGTCTCCGGCAGAGAATTTCGAAAGCAAAAAGCGAAGGAGGTTATCCTTCGCTTTTTTTGTTGCATACTCGTGCCAACTGAAGACGCAACGAATGCCCGCAAAATCGGCGCGGCCTAGTCCATGCTGGCCTTGAAGATCTTTCGGCCGAGCTGCGGGTTGAAGGTTGTCCAATCACTGCCGGCGTTTGCGTCGTCGGCAATAATTTGGCGGAAGCTGCCGATCTTGGCATCGAGATTGTCGAGATGATGCAACAAAAGAGCCTCGAAGGTCATCGGCACTTTGGGACTGCCGAATTCCGGCTCGCCGTGGTGGCTGACGATCATGTGTTGCAATCGCAGCGCCAGCGTTTCCGGAAATGACTCGTTCGTCTGCTTTTCCATGTCGGCAAGCTTTTGCTGCAACAGAATCGCTCCCAATACGAGGTGTCCCAACAATTGCCCTGAATTGGAGTAGCCCAGATCAGGCGAATACGTCAATTCCTGGATCTTCCCGATATCGTGCAGAAAAACGCCCATCAGCAACAGGTCAACATCGACCTCGGGATACAGCGGGGCAACCGCCGCGGCAACATCCATCAGCGACACCACATGCTCCAGCAATCCGCCGCAGTAGGCGTGGTGGTTCTTGACGCCCGCCGGCGCTCGCCGCAGTTGCGACATAAGTTCGTCGTCGATCAAAAAACTTTCCGCGAGGTTTCTCAAATGATAGTTGCGCATGCCCCGCAATCGCTCCGCCAGTTTTGTCACCAGGCGATCGATGTCTTGAGTCGACTTGGCTTGAAAATCGGCGACATCAATATTGGTGGCATCGACGGCAGCTACCGACTTGATAATCAACTGCATGTTGCTGTTGTAGAACTGAGCCGTGGCCTTTACGCGCACATAATCGCCATTTTCGAAGCTCTCATAATGGCGCTGGTCAGCGTTCCACAACATCGCGGTAATGGAACCCGTCTTGTCGCTGCAGCGAAGTTGGAGATAAAGATTTCCAGCCCGATTCGGCCGCAGTTGTTTTTCGGACGCAATATAGATTTCGTCGACTGTCTCACCGTCGGTTAGTTTCGTGACGAATTGCCGGCTCATGCTGGTACCTGGGTTGCGGTAGTAAGTGAGGCGGAATTCTAAAGCCGATCCATTGTCTCTTCAATGGGAGCGAACGCTACCGGTTCTCATTTGACCAAGCAGCATTACAGGTACCGCGTCCGCTTTTGCATGTCCGTGTTGATGGAATGATAGCGTCGGAAAAGATTGCCCGAGTCGAATCGCGACTCACGGATGAACTCAACATCGTCACCGCCTATCGCTTTGGTGAATATCGGCAATAAGTACCGAATGCCGGTCGTCGAGATGTGCAATCGCTGCGGATCGTAGAAGGACGGGTGCAGGTTTCGCGCGTGAATCAATCCCCATTTATCACGAAAACCCTGGCCGGGATAACTTTGCACGACGAAGCCGTTTTCGGAGGACCATTTCAATGTCGCCACGCAATTAGTATCGCCATCGAGCAGCATGTCGACAGCATGACCTCCTAGCTGCGCTCCGTAGAATCGGTCGAACAAAATCGGTCTTCCGCCCCGTTGGGTGTGGCCTACCTTTCGAGTGAAGATCGCGCTGGAGGCTTCGTCGCCAAGCCCCATGCCGCGAAAGAAACTTTCTCCGAGTTCGTTGGACAATATCGTCCGCAATGCCTCAGCCGCGCCACTTAGTCGAACGTTGCCGGCTGGATCCGTGGAATGCTGTTTGTCGGCCATCACATTGCCACTTTCGTCCACGATACCTTCGCCGCAAATGATGACAACGTTTTGCTGCAAGCGATAAATTTCCCGAACGCGATCCACCAACAATGGAATTTTGACTGGGGATTCGGGAACCAGAATCACATCTGGTTGGCCATAGGCGTTCCCCAATGCGATCGATCCTGAGTTGCGCCCCATCACTTCGATAATGGCAATGCGTCGATGGCTTTCGGCCGTAGTGCGAATACGACGTACGCCGCCGACAGAAACAAATACCGCGGTGGCGTATCCAGGCGTCACATAATTCACCATTTCGTCGAGCTTAAAATCGCCGATGCCGTGAGAGAGAGATTCGACGACACGATATTTGAAATCATCTTCGCCAGGCCCAGTTGATTCACGAATATACTTGTCGGGTTCGTTGGGGTAATTCAATCCCAAGTCGTTGTCTATGGTCTTCGGTGCAAGGACCGTTGGAATCCGTTCGCTCAAGGGTTGCAATCCGTTCAGCGTCCCATCGCCACCAATACAGACGAGTCCATCGATCCGCAGTTTGCGAAGTTTACTGGCGACTTCATCCAAGGCTTGGCTGTCATCAGCGTTGACGTATTTGCGACTCGAACCCAAAATCGACCCGCCGTAATTCGGATCAAGTTCTGGGATCACTTGCATCAACGGATTGAGAACGACGTGCGGAACTCGCGGATTAAACAGGGAATCGAAACCGCTCATCAGCCCGATCATTTCCACGTTCTTCTCGCAAGCACGACGAACGGCTCCGTAAAGAGTCGCATTCAGAGCCGGGGTGTCGCCGCCCGCTGTCAGGATCCCGATTCGCTTCATCGACTATCGTCCTTCAAAAACAAATCTTTTTCTCGCCATTTCCCGCGTCAACTGCCATCATCGTATTAAAGCCCGCACAACTCGACAATCGCAACCAGTCAAACGGTTCTTGTTCATCGACCCTATTTCTTAGCGATCTCGCCCAAGCCCCCAAGAACTTGAAACCGTTACACTAAAGGGCAAACTAAATTCGCCATCACAGGATTCGCACCATGAAAATTTTTTTATCCATCGCCTTGGTAATTTTCTTTGTGTTCGCTTCCGATAGACTCTCCGCACAGTCTGTTCAGCACTCGGTATTTATCGCAGGACCAAGTTTCACTGGGATCTTGGGTGAAGACGGCAAAGAAGTTTGGAATTCTGGGAGAGCTGGGGCAAGAGACGGATGTGTGCTGAAGAACGGTAATGTTTTGATCGCTTGGGCCGACGAAGTTCTCGAGATGGTTCAAGACGAAGCGAAGAAAACCATCTTTCAATACAAACTATCTGGCGACAATCAAGAAATCGGAACGGCACAGCGTCTGGAAAATGGTAATACGCTCATCACCGAACTGGGCAAGAAACCGCAACTGCTGGAGGTTAACGCCGCCGGCAAAGTCGTTGTTCAAGTTCAGTTGCAACCGGAAACCGACAACGGACATATGCAGACTCGGATGGCTCGAAAACTGGCGAATGGAAATTATCTGGTGCCACACTTGTTGGCGTTCAAGGTTAAAGAATACGACTCCAAAGGCAAAGTCATCAGCGAGCTGAAAACGGATTTGGAGTCGTTAGGCGGACGGGCCGCAGAGAATTGGCCGTTTACTGCGATTCGACTTAAAAACGGAAACACTGTGGTTAACCTGACGCATGGGAACAAGACCGTCGAGTTCAATGACCGCGGCGAAGTCGTTTGGCAGGCCAGCAATACCGATGTCGACGGACAGCCCTTTGCGGACCCATGCGGAGCCCAGCGATTACCCAACGGCAACACAGTCATCGCCAGTTATGGAGCAAATGCCAAAGAAGGCGTCGTAAAAATATTCGAAATAACCCCGGAGAAAAAAGTCGTTTGGACTTATACCGGTCCGCATCGGGCTCACGAAATCCATGTCTTGACGACGAATGGAAAACCGATCGACGGTGAACCGTGGCGATGAAACCGAATTTGTCTCGGGGCGTTTGATTTTCAACCGAATCGTTGACGTGTAGACTAGCATTCCAATTCTCAGACTGTTTGCGGGAGGCTTTTTGCCAATGGCTACCAACTCTATAAAAACTGCGAAAATTGAGCGGCGGAAACTCTGGTTTGAGTCGATTGACGATTTGCTTGTGGAGCTTGATCGAATCGAAAGAGCTGCCGAAAACGGCACGTTGAAGGTCAGCGGAAATTGGACCGAAGGTCAGATTCTGGCGCACCTCTCCAATTGGATTGAATATGGCTGGACCGGTTACCCGGTAAAATCGCCGCCGTTCTTTCTCAAGTGGATCACCGTCCGCATGGGTCATCGATTCATCCGCAAAGGGATGCCTGCAGGCCAAAAAATTCCGGGAACGAAAGAAGGAACCTTTGGCCAGGAAAAAATCGAAACGGCAGAAGGCCTGCGTCGTTTGAGGAAAAACTTGGAACGATTGCAGAATGGCGAAGTTGCTAAATTCGACAGCCCAGCCTTTGGACCGTTAAGCCATGAAGATCGCATCAAACTAAATTTGCGTCACGCTGAGTTACATTTGAGTTTTTTGAATTATTAACAAACAATCGTATCTGTTCGTCGCGTTACCGCTGTTCACCCCATCGCAAAAAAGGATATCTCATCATGCCTCAACCATCACGTCGTCAGGCTCTCACCGCCGCGATCGCTTCGGCCACTGTTCTGGCGACGCCAGCAATCGTTACGGCTCGTCGAACTGAAACGTCGCGCCCCGATGAAGTCGTGACCGGCCAGGGTGCGTATCAATACAAAGTCAATCACACTTTTTGCCAACTCCCCGACAAGTACACTTGGCAAACGACTCACAACGTTGCGGTCGACTCGGCGAATAACTTGTATGTGATTCATGAAGGCCGCCGCGACCTCAAGGATCATCCGGCGATTTTTGTGTTTGGTCCTGAAGGCAAATTCATTCGGGCCTTTGGTTGCCAATTCCAGGGTGGAGGACACGGCCTGGAGATTCGCAAGGAAGGCAAGGACGAATTCTTGTACGTCACGGGTTACCAGCAGGTGAAGGCTTACGCCAAGCTTACATTGACTGGGGAAACGGTCTGGCACAGGAAGGCACCGATGGAGTCGGGGATTTATGCCGCCGGCGAAGATCTTTCGACAGAACCAAACTGGACGCGGCAGGGATTTCTGCCGACGAATTTCGCTTTCCTCGATGATGGCGAATTTTTGCTCGCCGATGGCTACGGCACGTTTTGCATTCATCGCTTCGACAAAGACGCGAAGTGGGTCAGCCAGTTCGGCGGGGCAGGGGACGGTAAAGGAAAATTCAACACGTCCCATGGATTGTGTATTGATCGTCGCGCCGGTCGCCAGCCTTCGATCGCCGTTACCGACCGCGCCCACAACACCCTGCAGTTCTTCTCAATGGATGGGAAGTATCTGGAAACCATTGAGGGATTCGGCTGGCCTGCAAATTTGGAAACCCGCGACAACCTGATGTTGGTGCCCGAATTGCACGCGAGAATTTCTTTGCTGAACGAGAAAAACGAAGTCGTTTCGCAACTCGGCGCGGCTGTCGAACGGATGAAAGCCACCGAGAATCTGCGTGGCAAACCCGATCAGTGGAAGAACGGTGAGTTCGTGCATCCTCACGACGCGTGCTTTGACAACGATGGCAACATTTTCGTTGCAGAATGGGTGGCAACCGGTCGCGTTACGAAATTGACCCGCGTGAAATAGGAATTGGTTCAGATGATTCAAAAGGGATTTTTGGGGATCGACGCGGGGACTCAGGGTTTATCCGTGATCTTTACCGACGAGTCGATGAAAGTCGTCGAGACCGGCGACGGGTCTTATGAGATGGTCGCGGGCCTTGGCGAAGGCTGCTATGAGCAGAATCCGGGCGATTGGGAACGCGCGGCGGGTGTTGCGATGGAAGACCTTCGTCGTAAGCTTGCCAAGAAAGGGATTGAGCCAAATATCCTCGCGATCGGTATTTCGGGACAGATGCATGGCGAAGTCTTGGCGGATGAACAAGGCGTGCCGACCGGTCCTGCGCGGCTCTGGTGCGATAGTCGCAATGAAGCCGAAGGGAATGAATTGACAGAAGCCTTCGGGACCAAGATGCCCAAGCGGATCACCGCCGCGCGATGGTTGTGGACGACTCGAAACCGCAGTGATTGGGCACGGCGCGCCAAACGCATGACGACGCCCGGCGGTTGGTTGGCCTTTCGCTTGACGGGCCAGTGGAATTTGGGAATCGGCGATGCAGCCGGAATGTTTCCGATCGACCAGACGACGATGAATTTTGACGAACGTTTGCTCGACAAATTTAATTCGATTTGCGGAACTTCGGTATCTTCGTTGAAGTCGCTACTGCCAAAGGTCTGTAAAGCCGGAGAGGACGGCGGACAATTGAATGAAGCTGGCGCGCGGTTGCTTGGATTGCCTGTGGGAATTCCCGTGGCGCCGGCAGAGGGAGATCAACCGGCGGCCTTGGCTGGTTCACTGATCGGATCGCCGGGCATGGTGTCGATGAGTTTCGGTACATCCGTGTGTGCTAATTCGGTGGGCGATCGACCGTTCCTGGGTGTCTCGCGCTCGATCGATCATTTTTGCGCAGCCGATGGCAGGCCTATCAACATGGTGTGGTTGCGGAATGGCACCACCTTCATGAATACCGTCGTGGAGATGTTTGGAGAGGGTTCAGGCGGCGATCGTTCTTCGGCGTTTCGTCGCGTCATGCCACAAGCGGTGTCGGCTCCTGCGGATTGTGGTGGCTTGTTGGCGTTGCCATTCATGGACGACGAACCTGGGCTCGGGATTGCGCGCGGCGGTTCGGCCATGTTGTATGGACTTTCGTCGACCAACGCGAATGCGGGAAACGCTGCCAAGGCGGCCATTCTCGCCACGATGTTCAATTTGCGAATCGGCGCCGAAGCTCTCGACCAACAGAATTTTCCTCGCACGGAAATCATTCTATCGGGAGGCCTGACCAAGACTCCCGAATTGGGGCAGTTGCTGGCCGACGTGTTCAACACACCCGTAAAGATTCTGGATAGTGCCGCCGAAGGTTCGGCCTGGGGTGCATCGCTGTTGGCGAAATTCCGATACCTGGCGATCAACGGCACTAACGACTCCTGGCCGAATTTTCTCGCGGCCCACAATACCGGCTCGGCAACCGAATTCAAACCAAACGGATCGGCTCACGCGTTGCTCGCACAGAGCCTGATTCGCTATCGCAAACTCCTCGCGAATACCATTACATGAGTGCCCACAATCCCTATTCCAGTCCAATGTCGCAGGGCTCATTCCCGACGGGTAATCAGCCTCCTCCGGGCGACGGCTTTATCAAACAAGTTCCCATCATTGGGATCTTGATGGGAGTTGCCGGCGGTATGGAACTTCTGATGGGTGGGTTTTTAATTGGTTGCAGTTTTTTTGTTCCGCAGTTACTTGGGCAGGTGAACGCAGGTCAGCAACAACAATTGAGCCCTGACGAAGCCGAGTTCGCAAGTCAGTTTCTTTTTTGGATCTATTTGGGGATGGGTTTAGGCGGTGTACTGGGCGGTTTGCTTCGATTGGTTGCGGGAATTCAAGTTTTCCGATTTCGGTCCCACACGTTGGGCATTATTGGAAACTTAGCAGGATTGCTTTCGATTTCGACTTGCTATTGCACGCCACTTTCCATCGGCATCACGATTTACGGTTTAATTGTCTTATTCCAGTCACCGGTACGCGCGGAGTTCGCACGGCGAATTTAATTAACCAAATGAATACTGAAATTCAGGCTTACAACAACCGGCAACCGACGACTGAAAAACAAATTTGTAATTTGTTGGCAAACACCATCGATAGCGTGCTCACCAAGGCCGAGAGTAAAATCTGGCACGGGCATCCCGTTTGGTTCTTGGACGGCAATCCAATTGTAGGCTACAGCAAACAAAAGCCTGGTTGGCGGTTGATGTTTTGGAGCGGAGCGAGTTTTGGCGAGCCCCAACTCAATGTTGTCGGAAAGAAATTCAAAGACGCTTCGATCTTTTATAATTCGCTCGAGCAAATCAAAAACAAAGATCTCAAGCGATGGCTGAAGAAATCGACAGAGATTCAGTGGGACTACAAAAACATCGTCAAGCGGAAAGGCCGATTGGAGTTAGTTAAACCCGGTAAAGAGAAAAACGACATGAAAGATACTTCCTCCCACGATCAACGCATCGCGGAAATGACTTTTTCCTCTGTTTATCCCATGTACTTGGCTAAGGTGGAGAAGAAGGGGCGGACGAAAGAGGAACTCCATGAAGTCATCAAATGGCTAACGGGCTTTGACAACAAGCAATTGCAAAAGTTGATCAAGGAAAAAGTGACCTTTGCAACTTTTTTTGAACGCGCGACACTCAACCCCAACGCCAAGCTGATCACTGGCGCGATTTGTGGCTATCGCGTGGAGGAAATCAAGAATCCGCTGACCCAAAAGGCGCGGTACATGGACAAACTCGTCGATGAATTGGCCAAAGGCAGGAAGATGGACAAGATCCTGCGAGAGCCTTAATCTGCGTTAAGTGGATGCGGGAAATTCTGCCTTGGTGTTCCTGTCAATTTTAAGATTCCATTAGCCATGTCGAGAACATTTTCTGGAGGATCCGTTATGCTTGAATCACCTGGAAAATTATTAAACTCGATTTGCAAAAAAAGGTTTCGTGTCTCTTCGCTTGCGATGGCTATGACCCAATGCACGCGATAACCGATCCTATGATGGCGCCGCCGATATCCGTAGTAAGTCACCGAAATCATCCGGTTGAGTGGCAAGACACGTTCGGAAATTCCTCCAAACAATTTTGGGCGACGCAGGATCAATGCCTGGTTACTTACCGACAGCTCCAGGTAATCTCTAAAAAAGCGGACCATTCGTACCATAAAGGCACTACCCAACAGAGTTGGGATCAAAACCAGGCCTCCCATTGCCAGCGGCGCGACGATTCGGAAAACAGGACCAAGCCAACCCAGCGGTGGTTTCTTGGGAGCGTAACGGTCCTGAGCTTCTTTCCTGTTCTCCTTCATTTTCGCCAGGAACTTTTCTCGCTCCTCGGGAGTCTTGTCTTTAAGCAACTGTTCCAACAGTTGGTCGGTTGCGCGGCGAACGTCCTCCAGTTTGGCTTGGTCTTCTTCATATTTGGAACGTGATGGGTCTTGAGTGACGGCGCTGGATTCACCGACGGTCGTTGGCTGCTGCTCGGTATTTTTCGCGGATCGCTTCGGCTCAAAGTTGCTCAGTTGGGACCAGAGATACAAAGGAAAAATCGCCAGGCCCCAGAAGAAAATCGCGCCGAGCGTCATCCAAATGAACTCTAAAGCCTCTGGCTTGCAGCGAATGCTGTTTTTCGAATACTCCACACTCCAATTTGTCAAATCGATTTGGCGATCGGTACGTAATCGCCACCCCGTCGGCTCTTTCAGAATTTCAAATGAGAGACTCATTTAATTACCAACGTAGTTTAGAAGGCAGAATTCCCCCAGGTGAGGTCACCAGTTCGAGTGTCATTTTGACAAAGGAATTTTCAAGGAGCAATAAGCAAGTTGTTCACTATCAGCTTAATCGCTTGATCGCGTCACAATTGGATGTCCGAAAAAATGGGTAGGGAGAGAACTTGGACTTCCAAGCCGGTTTACTCTCGGTTTCAATGCCGCGAATTGAACCGCTCGCTTTTTTGTCCGTAATAAGTTTATCAAAACTCTCATTTCGATATCCGTGTCACTCTTTCAGCAACGGAATTCAGCGATGAAACGACTATCAATCGGATTTTTTGTTTTGCTGTTTTCGGTTGTCTTTTGGCGATTTGTTTTTGGACAAGCTGCCTACCACGTCCATCCAGTTCTGGATTGCCCGATAAACGTTGGCCAAAGCGTCGTCTATTGCGGCTCCTTTCAACTGGCTTGGAATCAACTCATGGATCTTTGGGTCGAACCAATCGACTCTCCAGAGACACGCTTGGACGACCAGTTGAACGCGCGAGAATTCGATGAATTCGATGTCAATCCAAATTGTGTTTCGGCTTTTGGTGGTCGGAATACTGTTGAAAACCGACTTCGATACACGGCAAAAACGGCAGCTCGATTTCCAAGTAGTGAAGCGTTGTTGTTGCCGAGTGGAGATCATGACAACATAGAAGAATTGATTGCAGTTGCCTATTTGGAAAAGTCTCTGGTGTTTCCAGTGGCATTCGAACGGATTGAAATGGGCATGGATTGGGTTGATTCAAAAGGAAAGTCGAAGAGAGTAGAGGCCTTTGGGATCGATGACTTCGTTCCGGTTTCGCCAGAACATCAAGAATTAATGAAACAAATTGAGGTCATTGACTACCGAAGCTATGAGAACTTCGTCGTGCGTCTGAAGACAACTTCCGAATCGGACGAACTTGTCCTTGCAAAAATCCCCCGCCCAAGCACATTGAAAAACGCCTTTCTCGACGTTTCGCAACGGGTTCGCGATTGCAAAGAGCCATTGACTATGGATTTGCACGACGAGCTAAAAATTCCGAAAGTCTATCTCGACGTCAAAGAAGATTTTTTCGACAAACAATTTCGGAAGAAGTTTCAGGTCAAAGAAGCCGTTCAACTCATCCGATTTTCGCTTGACGAACGTGGGGCAACCCTTCAGTCAGAGTCACGCATTCAAGTACTTTGCATAGGAGAAAGCAAACATTTGCACTTCAACCGACCATTTCTTATCTACCTCAAGGAGAAGTCAAGCGATGTCCCGTACTTCGCCATGTGGATTGACTCAGATGAGTTTTTTAAGCCGAACGACACGCCCTCGAGCTAAACCCTGACTGGCTTAGCGGGCGGAATGGGTTGCCATGCTGACACGTCGGATGAAGAAGAGACGTTCTTTTGAACTTTCGTATTGCAGACGCGTTCAATGTCCGCTGCTGTGAAACCACGTTGAAGCATCAATTGTTTCAGATTGGAATCTGCACGTTGCCGACTGATCTTTTCGACCGTGTTACAAATGATGCCGACAATGCCGCAGATAAAGGGTCCGCCCAAGCAGCAAATGACCGCCACTAATCCGATGAGGCTCGAGGAAATTTGCATGGGATTTGCTCCTTTTTTTCTGATCGATCGGGAAGAATCTATTTTTAACGAAAGGGGCTGGTGCGCCAATCGAAAATTCGTCAACTTGCGAAATTCGTTGGATCGAATGAATCTTGGCAAGTTTTTTGAAAATTCGGCTTTTTTTCGGCAATTGTTGAAAAAGCTTACTTCGGCAGGGCCGCCGGATCGCGATCCGTCCGCAGGGCTGACGTTGGAGCCTTGGGCAAGGCCCGTTCCCAGGAACCGTAAATCGGATTTGGCAGCAC
>JBEBGH010000508.1:0-2949 GCA_040081565.1 Pirellulaceae bacterium | reverse complement strand
GCCAACAACACCTACGGTGGAGCCTTGGGCATCAATTTGATGCCAGCCAATTTTAGCCAACAACTGGTTTTGGAGGCCGCTGGTCTGGGAGTGATGAAAGACTCAGCAAACCGCTTGGCAGCCGGTACGCAATATGGCCTCGGCATGCGCTATCAACGGCCGCTGACGAATTCCGTTTTATTGCGAGGCGATGCCATGTACGGTTTCTTTGATGACTCGCCGGACGTGACGGGCGTGCGGTTGGAGTTGCGTAAGAAGTTTTAGTTTCCTGTCGCCTTTGCCTCGGTTGCAGTTGATTCCCCATCAAGTTGAACCTGCCGCAAATGCCAGTACAAGAACAACACTCTCGCGAGTGCTCCAACTGCAGCGGAAATCAGGAAGGCCCAAGCTGCTCCTTGCAAACTCTGAGCAAGCAGAAACAGGCTGCAGACGACAACCAAAGTTCCAGCCAAAATTGAAGCGATAAAATTTAGTTTTGGTGCCCGCGCTGCCTGCAACGCGGTCGCATACACGAAGCTTATTCCAAGCATCACCATCCCGAAACTTAAAACGGCAACCGTCGATCCCAGTCCCTGAAAACGTTGGCCAAAAATCATTGGCATCAGTGAATCACCGGCCACGAAAATTACCATGGCCAAGACCAGCAACAGCCCCACGACACCGGCTGCAATTCGGTTTGTTGAGACCTGCATCGCCGCGTTGCCTTGTTCCGAATAAGTTCTCGCCGCACGTGGTGAAAAGTAACTCGTAATACCGAGTAGCAAAGGATTGGCCAAAAATACAAGCGTCAGACAGGCCCCGTAACGGTCGGCTTCAACTTCGCCAAGCGTCGATGTAATCTGCCACTGAGTGAAATAGACCAGGAGAATACTAAACAGTCCCTCAGCAGCGACCCATCTGCCGAAACCTCTCGCGTCGTCGCGAAAGTCCGAACCGTCAACTCCGTCAAACGCAATCTCGGTTCTAAATTGCAGCCACCAAAGAACTACAAACATTAAGTTTGCGACAGTCGTTAGGAGAAACGCATAGGTGGCGTCAAACCAACTTGATTGGCTGGCAAAGGCCAAAGCAATTAGCAGTACGACTGAAGTGACGGCATCAAAGACCAACAGGGAACGGTTCCGATTGACCGCCAACATCCAGCGTCTTCCGTATTCCCGTACCAGATGCAGCGGCAAATACCACAAGAGGACGGTCGCAATACGTTGGCTTATTTCCCAATTAAAAAAAATAGAGATCGCCAGCACCAGCAGACACGCCAGACCCGTTGCCCCCACAATCTGAAACATTAGCCGCAGGCTATCGGCGAAAAACCGCGGTAGTCGCTCGTTGGATTGGCGAGGCAAGAACACATTGATGGGCGTCGTCACAAAAGACTCGACGAACATGACGGCCAAAACGACAAACCCAAACGTGGAAACATAAAAACCAATGCCTGTCGAATTCGCGACCGCATAGCGAGCGACGGCAATTTGAGTGAGCAAGCGCGCTCCGCTGACAATCGCCTGGTCGCCAACGACCCACGCCAATGGCGATTTCAAGCGATCAAAGGTTGAGTTAGAAGGCACAGGATTCGTCGATTCTCAGGCGCAGAAATAAAGCAGTCGGTTGCCAACGGTCTTCAGTCTAATCGGGCAGGCCAAAACTTAGAAATCCCACATTCGCGCGCGGACAAATGCTGCGGAATGGTTATGCCGTTGAGCGTACCAGCCAAATTGTTTTGTTAAAAGGCTCCGCACAAATTGGCGAAGGCGGCTAGTCGCAAGCCGTTGAAGCGTGCCTGTGATGCGAAATAAACTTTGCTTTCTTCGCCGCGAAAGCGTTGTTTGTATTGCGAATGACCTTTGAAATTATAGAGCCAACGATTAAACCAACCAGCGTCGTGAAGATAGCGACTCGTCCAGTGCAAAACGCGATTGGTCCGAAATCGCCGATTTTCAATTTGGGCCAGTGGCGAAAGCCCCAACCACAACGCGGCCACTCCCTCTCGTTGAAATTGTTCGATCGCTCTTTTCAAGATCGCTGGCTCGCCGTAAGTCGAACAGTCTGGCAATCGTCGTTTGATACAGGTCACGTAACCCGTCAGTTGACCTTCCGAATAGAGCGGATCGAAATAGACGAACGCCTCAATACGACCTGACGGCGAAAAAAGAAAGAACTTCCGCACGCCGGGTTCATCCACCATCGGAATGGGTCGGTTGAGAAAGCGAACCTCTTTCCGCTTGATCGTTCTCGATTTTCGCCAAGTCTCGGAAACCGCCTCGATTTCCTGTTCATGATCGGCAATGTTGGCTTCCGCAATTCGGAATCCTCGCCGTGTCACCCAATTATCGGCGTAACGCAACCATTCCTTTTCCTTTCCGGAAAACGAGTACGTTGCCAGATCGAGTCGTGTGTCGACTCCGATTTCGTTGATTCGAAATCCGATCCGTTCGAGAATTGCCGCCGTTGACTCGCTGATTTGCACAAAGTTGACGCGACGATGCTGCTTGAGAAATTCTGCCAGGAGTTTTTCTTTGTGTCCGGGGGCACACAGTGGGTCGCCGAGAACATAATTAAAACCACAACGGGTGCCGAATGCCAAAAAACCATCGCCATCTCCGAAGTATTTCAGGCACGGCTGATTGGCAATCGAATAGGCCAACGAGAAATCTCCCCATCGCAACAATGCCTTCTGCCGCTCGGCAGTTGGGATTGATGAGGCAGATCCTGATCGCAGATGCCGAGTCGCCCAATAGCTTTGAGAAAGCATCGTTGCCACGTACGGCTGAGCTTGGACTGGCATTGATGTCGCAATGTGGGTCGCCGCGCTCGCCGCCGGCGCTGACGAGCTGTGCTTCCCCAGCCGCAGCCGAGAACCTGCGGCCGACTTGAGATCGTCGTTCTTGATGGTTTGCGACAAGTCTGCAACTTCCCTAAAGCAAAAGAATCCTTGCCGACAAGTTACCT
>JBEBGH010000172.1:0-11101 GCA_040081565.1 Pirellulaceae bacterium | reverse complement strand
GCCCGTACGATATCTCCGGACAAGCCTCAATCGCCAAGACGTCAGCATAACCATTCAGCCGCAATTCAGGAATCGCCAGACGCAGCCGACTGCCGTTGTCCAACACTGCAAAGTCCGCCGCCTTGGCTCCCAAATTCTCACGAATCCAGTCGAGGGAACGAATCAGTTCGATCTTGGTCGTGCTGCCGTCATCTCGCTTTGCCAAAAGCTTCAGCAGGCGGTGAGTTTTTGAATCGACGCGCTCAGAGGTCGTCGCTTGCGAGCGAGCAGGTTCAACGCTTGCCAGGGTGGCCCAACCCTCAACGCCCAGTTCTGGAAGCTCAGCGTAGAGTTCCAAGCCAACTGCTTCGCCCGAAAGAATCGATTCTTCAAAACTCTTTAGGCTTTGAATCGCATCAGCTTCTGCGAAAGCCGCCGAAATGTACTCGGCTCGGCCACGTTCAGCGAATTCGCACAGAAGTCCTTGCGGCGAAAAACCGTTCAGTCCAACTTGCCGTGGAATCGAGGCCAAGATTTCGCTTCCGAGAACCGAAAGCGTATGCTCTGGATTAAGCACCGACAACACGTTTAAGCCGCAGCTCAACCACGGATTGTCACGCTAAAATTCAGCAAGTAGTTCCTGTTCCATGTCTTCGTTGGCGATGTCGGCAGCCAGCAGGCCGTTAACAACCCAACCCACAGGACGAACCACCGACACTTGTTCGGTGCCCCCGTCAAGTGTTTCAACGTCGAGCACGAACGTCCGCAATTGATCCGCCGGAACTCCATAAGCCGACTCAAGCCCCGCATCGCCCTGCTGCTTTGGATTCAACGCCGGGACCCGCATGCCGACCTTGACCGACTCGATCGGAGCCGTCTGAAGTTGCCAGTCAGGGTTCTTGAGTGGGTCAAAGATTGCCTTTGGAACCGAAAACGAAGGCTTGCCAACTGATGAATCGGTATTGGCTTTGGGGTCGACACTGGAAACAGGCGTGGTGGCCAGCGGTAATTCATGCCGCTGTTCATCAAGCCGCTGACCATTCCAGGCAATCAGCCCCAGGCAACCAAACAGCAGCAACAAGGAAATCACCAATTCCCGCGGCAGCGATTTGAGATAGTCCATTGCCTTAGCAATCCCGATCTTCGCCACCCCAGCCGGGCCACCGGTCGACGGCAATACAACCCTTCAGAAATCCCTCGAAAATCAGAGACTTGACATATTTCGATATGTCGATATATTTATTTAGAACGCAGGACAGCAGACGCTGGCAGGGCAACAGAGTCGCCCGGCACCCTGTCCCACTCCCTTCACACAAATAGAACATGAAAACACGAGGATTACCAATGTCCGATGTTTGGATTTTCGTCCTGATCTTTGCTGCTTGGTTCGCTCTGCAAGCTGTCATCCTTCCACGACTAGGAATTTCAACCTGAATGAGTGGTGCCTGCACGCCGGGTCCGGCGTCAAAAAACGCTCCTTCAAACAAAAATGAAATGCTAAACAGCGACGAAGATATTCAACAGAATTCACGATAACGGTTGCTGTAGCATCCGAAAAAAACTCGTCTGAAGAATCGGGGCTGCCATGTTGAACCTGTTGAAATTTATTCCGGAGCTCGTGAACCAGGAACACGTGGAGTCGCTCATCCATTCCAAAGCCGTTCGCATTGAGCGAATCCTGTCGAAGGGCCAATCGTCCCCGGCTGGTTTTTGGTATGACCAGCCGGAAAACGAATGGGTCATGCTGTTGCAAGGTGCCGCACGGTTGAATGTTGAAGGCGAATTGCTTGAAATGAGGCAAGGCGACTCGATCAACTTGCCACGCCATTGTCGGCACCGTGTCGAATGGACGACTCCCGACGAAGTCACAATCTGGTTAGCGGTGTTTTATGAGTGAGCCAAAAGGCCAACATCTCTACGTCAATCTCGGCTCGTCGCAAACAAAACGCCGACTGAAGGGTTTTGGACACGGGGTTCGACAAGTTCAGACCGCCGGTAATGGGTGGTCCGTGATCGTCCACACGGCGACCGGTGGACACTGCGAGGCCTTGATGGCGAAGTTCACAGACGTCGGCTGCGCCCCTTCAGAAGCCGAATTGGCCGAGTTAATCCGCACCAAAAAAGTGTCTGCGGACTGACCGAGATTTTTGGCGTGCAATTACTTCGACGCCGTCGGCTCAGCACCTGCTTTCGCTTGCTTGATCACAAAGTCCACCAGTGATTGCGAGCGAAAGAAGCCTTCCCAATAATTGTGGCCTTGTCCAGACACCGCTTCAAGCGTGATGTCCGCGGCCGCTCCATGATCTTTGTAAATTTTGGCGACGGTCGCTGAATTCTCTGCTAGAGGTACCACTTCATCATCTTCGCCATGGATGATGAACACCGGCAAACGCGCCTTGGCCATTCGATCCACGCGGGAAACCGGATTCAAAGTCGCTAAGTCTTTGAGCAACTCTGCTGGTGTTAATCCGTAAGCGACAGCAGCCTTTTCGGTCCCGGGATAAGTTCGCCAATCGAACACCGGGTAAATGCCCGCCAAGCCGGCGAAACGTTCAGGGTGGTCAGCCGCCCAGCTGGAAACCCATAATCCACCGCGACTGCGACCGAGGAGACAAGGCTTTGATGAAAACTTCTTCTCCGCGATCAAATGTTGATAGAAATCGTCAAAAACGCGGCGAGACTCCGGAGAACCGTAGGCCTCACCGACGTCGATTCCAGCGACTGCAATCCCGGCCGCAAGAAACTGCTGATGCATCCATTTTTCATGCTCATCCGGATACGCCGGCAAGGTCGGGGCATAGAACACCCACGGTTGCGGTTCAGTTCGTAATTTCTGTTCAGGCCACATGATAAAAGCTGCGCGGCCGTTGAACTCGAAGGCTTCACCTGGAAGAACCAACTTTTTGATTTCAAGCGGTGGCTTCGTTTTTTGGATTTCGGTTTTCGGTTTATCTTGATCCTGCGGGTTTATTGCTGAAGCAGGAATGGTCATTTGCCAAATCGGCTGGCGCGAGAATTCGCTGGTGACAAACAGCGATTGGCCATCAATGTCGAAACAAATTGCTTCGCCTTGGGACTCCACGGGAAGATTGAATTTCGCCGGTCGTTTGCCCTGCAGACTTTCGATCCACGATTCAGCTTCTTTTCGGTGGAAAAGGTAGCCGTAGTAATAGTCTCTAGCGATCAAAAGTCGACCGTCTTGTGAGAAATCAAGTGCGGTAACGTTTCGAATGGGCAACGTTGCGCGCCGAGTTGCCGTGAAACGTTTGGACCGATCGCCTGACGCCGTCCACGAAAATGTTGACAGGTCCAGGGAATAAACTCCCACGTCATCATTTCCGGGTGCGTTTCCAGCTTTCTTCTCGATTAGAAATACTGAGTTCGAATTCGCATCAAATCCAATTGCCTCACAATTCCTGGGGCCATCGGAGTATTTGAAATGAAATGTCGAGTATTTCTTGATCGTCCCGTTCTTGGGCTCGTTTTCGTCGAACTGGTCAAGAATAGGCTCCTCAAACAAATACAATTGGCATTCTTTCCGCGACTCAGCATTATCCCCCACGTCCCCGACGATGAGGAAATTTCGCCGACCGATTGTCGCCACACAAATGTCTTCCCAATCGCGATTCTCAGCGTCCTGGAGGTGATAACTCGCCTTTAATTTACCGTCGAAGCCAACCAGAAAAACGTCTGCTTTTCCGTTGGAATCATTGTGCATCCAGAAGCAATCCTTGTTGCCTGGTGACAAGACGATACCGCTGACTTCGGTCAATTCACGGACTCGATTCACAGCGACCAGTTTGATCGTGTCGCCTTCTTGCGCCAAAAGGCGTCGCGCCGCCACCATTTGAAAAATTACCGAACCGACCAATACCGCGAAAATCGCGGCCAATGCCGTCGTCAACCATCGCCAGGTCTTGATTTTCCCCATCAACGCCATATTCCCGATGTCACAACAGTTTTTTAATTGACGACCCGCCCCAGACCGATTTCATTTGACGAGGCAGCCCGGCTATTTGCAATGGGCGTTCCCAGCGCAGCTGAGAAACTCTTGTCTCCTCAAATGTTACAATTTACAACGAGCCGGTAACCGACTTTTCCGTTTTTCATTCACTAGAGCTATGTAAGTTTGCCAGATGACTACCGAACGAATGCCGATTTACCAGGAATACTTATTATTGGCCTTGCAGGATAAGGGCGGCAATCCGCAAACCGGGATGCTCGAATATGCTCTTGCGGCGGCAATCATCGCTGATTTGTTTTTGCTGGGCAAAATCACGCTGGACGACAAAAGTAAATTGATTGACGTGATCGACCTGAAAAAGTTGAGCGATCCAATTCTGAATTCTGTTCTGCATGCCCTTCACAGCGTCAAACGTCGGGCGAATTTGATGACCTGGATTTCCCGGGTTGCCGGCACAAAAAATCTACGCCGTGACGTTGCGCTGGAGCTTTGCAAAAAGGGGATTCTCAAGGCCGAACGGAGCACGATCCTGCTGATTTTTTCGCGCGAAGTTTTTCCCGAAATCAACTCCGTACCGGAAAAGAAAATCATCGAACGCTTGCGGAAAGCAATCTTTTTCGACCACGATAAGGTTGAGCCGCACACCGCGGCCCTGATCGCTCTGGCGAATTCCACGGGCCTTTTGCCCTTCGCGTTTGATCGGGCCGAACTCAAGGCGAGGAAACAACGAATCAAGCGAATCTGTGAGGGCGAAATGATCGGCAAGGCTGCTCAAGACGTGATCTTGGCAGCCCAAGCAGCTTTGATGACGTCGATGATCATCCCAATCATCATTTCCTGAGCCCAATGTCGATGAGTTGCCGACTATTGGACGACTTGCTGCGTCGCTGGTAAATTCTCCTTCGAGAATGTCCCGATTGGCATGTGTGGTCGGTGTTCGTGCGATTTGATCAGATGCGGCATCCACAAGGCTTTTTCTACCAGGTCCAACAACAGCGAAACTGCATAGGGCTTCTTCAAGAAAAGCGCAGAACCGTTGCTGAACAACCGCGACGCGACACTCGGCAGCTGATTGTTTGAGAGAAACATCACGGGTACATCATTGCAATTGGGCAGCTGTCGGATGACTCGACAGAGTTCAACGCCGTCTTCGCCATTCAAGTTGACATCGCAAATAATCAAATCCAAATTCAATTGTTTCGCGGCCGCAATGGCCGATTCGCGATCTTCTGCGTTCGAAACGAAATAATTTTGAGAAGCGAGAGCAGTTGAAGTTGCAGTCAACGAAAGAGAATCAGCGTCGATGACCAAAATCACCGGTTGTGACAAGCCACACATTGGGTCGGCTCCTGAAGAGGTCGTAGATAGCCGCCAATCCTTTAGCTGAAAGTGTCGAAATCCATCACATTTTTTTCGAACATCTTGGTTATCGACTTTGAAAGCCAGAAAATTTCGCTAATCGTTTCATCTTCCAGAAACATTTCTGATGGGTCGCCGCAGAATCTAACTGACCGTTGCTACCCGACTCCGGCGTCGGCAAAATCGGACTATTCCAACCTGCGAATTCCTTTTCGCAAAATCGGTTTGCCACAATTGCCCGAGCGTTGGTCGCCTGTTACTCTGAGTTTTTCGCAGCGCGCTGAAAGATACGAATGGGCCACAACCTGATATTAGGAACCGCGGGACACATCGACCACGGAAAGTCGTCGTTGATTCGCGTGCTCACCGGCACTGACCCCGATCGCTTGCCGGAAGAAAAGAAACGTGGCATCACGATCGAACTAGGCTACGCCACGTTGGACCTTGGAGAGTTTCATCTCGGTATCGTCGACGTTCCCGGGCACGAGAAATTTGTGCGACAGATGCTCGCCGGGGCGACTGGCATGGACCTGGCGATGCTGGTGATTGCTGCGGACGATTCGATCAAACAGCAAACTCGCGAACACCTGGACATCTTACGACTCCTGAATCTACGATTCGGAGTGATTGCCTTGACCAAAATCGATTTGGTTGAAGCCGATTGGCTGGACCTGGTCGAACAGGAGATCCGCGAGTTGGTCGACGATACGTTTTTGGCCGACGCGCCGATAGTTCGAGTGAGCAGTAAAACCGGTGCTGGACTTGAGGAACTGAAGGCGGCGATTGCGGACGCGGCCTCGCGTGCCGCCCGCGATATTCCAGATCCAGCCGATGCGCCGTTTCGAATGGCCATTGACCGGAGTTTTGCTATCGAAGGCTTCGGCGCCGTCGTGACTGGCAGTGTCAGTAGCGGCCAGTTGCGAGTCGGCGATATCGTCGAGTTACAGCCGTCGCAAATTGAAGTCCGCGTGCGAGGCCTTCAGAACCATGAGACTCCGGCTGAGATGGTTTCACGGGGGCAACGTGCGGCAATCAACTTAAGCGGAATTCATCATGCTGAAATTCCTCGCGGCAACGAGTTGGCGACGATCGGGCACTTGAAACCAACCACCCAGTTGGCTGTCGAACTGTTGGCCCTGCCAAATTTGGACAAGTCCATCAAAGACCGCAGCCGAATCCGCTTCCATGTCGGTACTGCCGAAGTCGCCGGGAATCTTCGTTTACCGCCTGAGCAACGTGAAATCGAACCGGGACAAACCGGTCACGCAGTCTTGTTTCTGAACGAGCCGATCGTCGCCGCATGGGGACAGCCCTTTGTGCTGCGTCTCGAGTCGCCTGTGATTACGCTGGGAGGCGGTAGGTTGGCATTTCCGAATCATCTTCCGGGGTCAAGACCCACACCGACCGAGTGGCTGAAAATTCAGACGGCTACTTCGCGCGACCTGATCGAGCGCGCCAGTGCCGCGGCATATCTGGGCGGCCTTGCGAATTGGCAATCGTCAGACTTGGTGCGTTGGACCGGCATCAGCCCGATCGAACCTGTCTTGGCTGATCTGATTGCGAAAAAGATAGTTGTGAAAATTCAAATCACCAAGGACCGTGCCTACCTGGTGCATGCGGATCGCCTGAAAGAAATCGGCGACTTGATTGTCGGTAACTTGCGGAGACTGCATGAGGAACATCCTTTGCGACTCGGGCACCCTATCAGTGAATTGCAACATCGACTGGATTTCCTCCCCGAGCCCGAGCTTTTCCGCTGGGCGCTAAAACCGCTGATTGACAATAAAACGGTCGTGCAAACGGCTAGTT
Organism: Pirellulaceae bacterium; assembly: GCA_040081565.1. GTDB lineage: Bacteria > Planctomycetota > Planctomycetia > Pirellulales > Pirellulaceae > BJ22. The sequence continues at coordinate 3,990 of JBEBGH010000172.1, read as the reverse complement.
CGTTGGCCTTGGAAGGAATGGGGCCGAAACTGAGTCGGGGGGAACGACTTCTGTTCGAAGAGCTCTTGGATTAAATCCGGCAGGGTCAACTTACCCCGGCGGCTCCCAAAGAATTGGCCAGCGAAGTCACCAAGAACAAAGAATCTGTGCCGCAGCTGCTGAAACTCGCGGTGGACGGCGGACAACTGGTGCAAGTCAACAACGAATGGCTGGTGCATTCAACTGTTTTTGAGGAAACGCTTGCGAAACTCCGCGAGGAATTTCAAAGCAAAGGGACTTTGACAGTGTCAGACATCCGCACGCTTCTGGACATCAGCCGAAAATACGCCGTGCCGCTGTGCGAATACCTCGACAAAATTCACTTCACGGTTCGCGACGGAGACAACCGACGCCTGGCCGAAAAACCGGCCTAGTGCAGAGTCAATTTTTGATATTGGGGTTGATACCGGACGGCTTGCGCCGTTCCGCTAACATTTAATGCGGAAGAGCGCAAGCTCTCCGATTTTGCAAACCCTAATTCCTGGACTTGACGTTGCACTAGACATTGGCGAATTCTTGCGCGTCGATTTCTATATCGACACTGCCGTTCTGGGCTGAATGCAGACAGGCGTCCATGACGATCTGTGTTCGCAGCGCGATATCGGGCCAATAGGCATCTGGTTTGCCACGTAAAACCAAGTCGGAAAACTTCCGAAACAGTTTTGTTTCCTGTGCTGTTTCGTGCATGTTGCTGAACTCGCGAGTCGCATATCGTTCGCTGTAGCATTCCATATTGAAGTCCCATCCCGAAGGATTGAAATCGCAGACGCGGGATTCGAACGACAGGGAATTGCTCATGATAGGCAAAACAAAATCGTTGACTTGCACGAGACCTTTTGTGCCGCTGACGACTGCCCACTGCTGATGGCCGGTCAAAAAGCTGTTGTAAAAGCTCGCACTAACGCCATTTTCAAAGATCAACTCGCCGCTGAACTCAGTGGGGATGGGGTTGCCGCCGGAAGTTGAAGGAACGCTCGACAGGATTCGGCCTCGAATGACTCGCGGCATTTCGTTTTGCATGATCCAAAGGGCAAAGCGAATGGTGTACCAGCCGAGGTCGCCCAAGCACCCTTGGGGCTCCAACGCAGAGTCAGCGCGAATGTTGTTCTGGAAAAACTCAGGAGGCGCACAAAAACTGAATTGGGTCGCGATTCGCTTCAGATCGCCCACAACGTTTGGGTCGTCGACCACCGATCGCAAGGCCTCCATCCGTTCGGTGTGCATGTACATCACGCCATCCATGAATTGGACTTTGTTTTTGCGGCAAGCCTCGATCATCGCGCGGAGATCTTCGGCGTTGACGGCACAAGGTTTTTCGCAAAGGACATGTTTGCCGGCTTCGGCTGCTCGAATCACCCATTCCTTCCGCATCCCAGTGGGCAAAGGCACATAAACTGCATCCACGTTGGGATCGTCGAGCAAATCCGCGTAACTGCCGTAGGCTTTGGGCCGCGGGTTGAAAGCGAATCGCTGTTGGTTGTCGTCTATGTATTGATTGGCCGACGCGGTTGTACGGCTGGCGACAGCGACTACGGTGGCGTTACCTGCTCGCCCGATCGCTTGCCAATTCTTCCGGCCGATCGACGCGGTACTCAAGATTCCCCAACGACAAACTCTTACGCTCATTGCATTGATCCTGACGACGAAAGTAACGGGAATTGATGAACCCGCCCTATTCTATTTCCACAGTCGGCAGGGAGGAACGGGGGAGGAGTTGGGCGACTTTACAGCGTTCAGCATTTGACGGCGTTTTGACGCGGTTCGATTTTATAGCCAATGGGTTTAAAGGCGTCGCAAATTTTGGTTGAATGGAGACAGCAACAATAAACACTTTTCTTGCTCCTGAACCAAACCAGCAAATCGGAGATCAACGATGTCGTCACAACCCCAGTCGCTTGGAATTGCCTCGCTGCTCGGCACCGGAACAAAACTATGGTTAGACAGTATCGATCCGGCGTTGATTGGACAAGCAATTGCCTCGGGAGTAACGGGCGCTACTTCGAATCCGATCATTGTTTCCGATTTGATCAAGTCAGGAAGATTCGATGCCTCAATTGCCAATCTTGTGCAACGTGACTTGGACGATGAAACCATTGCTTGGGCGTTGACTGACGAATTGGTGAGCAATGCCGAGCAAGCGTTCTTGCCGATCTTCCAGAAAACAAATGGCGATGACGGCTATGTGAGTTTTGAGCTTGATCCGTTGCTGGAAGATCTGGACCGCGATCTGCCGCATGCCGAACGAGTCTCCGCCTACATCGAGCTGGGCCGAAAATGGTCGAAGGGTCACCCGAACCGAATGATCAAAGTTCCAGCAACCCCGGCGGGGCTGGATTCACTGGAGGCATTGGCGGCGTCAGGAGTTCCGCTCAACGTAACGCTTGTGTTTTCCAATCGTCAGTACGAGGCCGCTCGCGATGCGGTTTGGCGTGGGGCTAAAAAATTGACTTCGCTGAGTCGTTTCAAATCGGTCTACAGTATTTTTGTATCGCGGATTGATGTGTATTCGCAAAAGCAGGTTGCGGCCTTGTCGCCCGCGTCACAGGGGCAAGTCGGGATTCTAAACGCCCAACGGATTTGGGACTTGAATCGAACTTTCTGGTCAAACAATCCTACACCGCTTGCTCAGGAAATAATCTTCGCCAGCACCGGCACGAAGAACGCGAGCGATGCACCCTGGAAATACGTCGGGGCCCTCGCAGGCAGCGATATCCAGACCAATCCGCCGGCCACCAACGATGCCGTCGCGGGCTCTGGAGTGGCCTTCGAACGAAATGTCGACCGACTGCCCGCACAGGCCATTTGCGATGAGATTGATCGCCTGGTCGACTTTCAGAAGATGGAGCAGGTCTTGATGCAAGAAGGCCTGGAGAAATTCTCGACCCCGCAGAAGCAGTTACTGGATTTGATCGCGTCGAAGCGAACGGTTCTGTGCAGTTGATCGCGTAGTTGTAAACGGCGTCAAAAAAACCGCCAACATGTCAGGACTTTTGTCCGCGCATAAAAAAAGCTCTCGGAAGAGTTTGGGTCCAGGGGGGTTAAGGACTCCGCGCACTACCCGAGAGCGATTGGACGAAGGCCGATCCAGCACATCCATGTCGGATCGACTTCTTTTGCTTTGTTCCCGATCCGCAGCTCAGCGTCCTTGCGTCACCACTTTTCGAGTTGGCTGTGAACCAACAAAACAATCAATTCAGTTCTGTCAGTCAATCGTGTTGTTCGTGTATGTTTTTGATTGACGTGGGTGCAGAGTATGAAAAGCAAACGAACGGGTCAAGGCAACTTTTCAAATTCCATAAAGAATCGAAAAACCGTGCTATCGTCGCGAAATCGCAAATTTTTCGCTTGTTTTTTCGATGCAAGATCAATTCGTAAAAATGCCAGAATTAGTTTTCCGAAAAAAAACTTTGTTTGAAATTTGACGAGCACATGCGCAGCACTTAGAAAGCTGTTTTTACTTCCCAATTTAACTCTGGAATGCCTGCGATCATGCGGACTATTCGAACGTGTTACTTTTATTCGTTAGCAATCGCAATTCAATTCCTGAATTCCTCGAACGCGTTTGGGCAACTGGCAGTTTCGCCTCTGCCAACGGCTCACGCCCATAACGATTACGCCCACAAACAGCCGCTGGCGGGTGCATTGGCAGCAGGATTTTGCAGCGTCGAAGTCGATGTTTTCCTGGTGGATGGTGAACTCTTGGTCGGCCATACCGTTCAAGAGTTACAATCCGATCGAACCTTGTCCAATTTGTATCTTGAGCCGCTCAAATCGATCGTTGAAAAAAATCAAGGTTCTGTTTTCCGTGCCGAGCCGCGGCAAGTTTTATGGCTGCACATCGACATTAAGTCAGATGCCAAAACAACTTTCGCGGCAATCAATGAAAAACTACGTGCAATTTCACATTTTCTAACAAGGATCGAGAACGGCGAAACGCACGAGGGTCCAATC
>JBEBGH010000507.1:0-2955 GCA_040081565.1 Pirellulaceae bacterium | reverse complement strand
ACATGAGCACCGTGCTGAACGACCAGAAGTACACGCCCGACGACTTGCTCGCCATGCCCGATGGAGAAAGCTTCGAGTTGGTGGATGGTCAATTGGTGGAGCGCGAAATGGGTTTCAAATCGAGCCGAATCGGGGGTGAGTTGTTCGGGCGTCTGAAGTCATTCTGCGACGCGAATCGACTGGGATGGGGGCTGCCATGAACAACGGAAAATCCAATGGGAGTGATGGGAGGCATGGGAATGATGTTTTTCATGATTCCCATGCTTCCCAGAAATCCCATCGACCATTCCAACCGCAGCCACCACAACCCGACCCCAATCGCCTGCTGCCGCCGCGCGGCGACTATCAAACGCTGCTGTCCTTCCAGAAAGCGGAAGTCGTTTACGACATCACCTTTCGTTTTGCCCACAAGTATCTCTCCAGGGGCGATCGCACCATCGATCAGATGATTCAGTCGGCTCGGTCGGGCAAGCAAAACATTTTGGAAGGCAGCAAAGCGGCGACGACCTCCAAGGAAACGGAAATCAAACTGACCAACGTCGGTCGCGCCAGTCTGGAAGAGTTGTTGGCCGACTACCGCGACTACCTGCGAGTCCGCGACTTGCGGCAGTGGGACAAGGATTCCAAAGCAGCGTTGTTTGTTCGCGAGCTTGGTCGCCGGACGCCACAGACGTTTGAGGTTTATCGTGAGTTCGTCGAAACCCGACCGGCCGAAGTGATTGCGAACATCGCGATCTGCCTGATTCACCAGACCAATTATCTGCTGGATCAGCAGTTGAAGACCTTGGAGAAAGAGTTCCTCGAACAAGGCGGCCTGCGCGAACGCATGACCCGCGCCAGGCTCAACCATCGCAACCAACGCCCCCAACAATGAAGCCCTCTCCGAATCATGATTCCCATTCTTCCCATCAATCTCATTAGGCCTGGGGTCCACGCTTCGTGGCCCGGACTGCAACTCTAGCGAGGAAAACGCCAAAAATGGCCGGTTCAACGTTCAAAACCAATCCTGTTCATCTTAAAGAGCTACTCGACAATTGTCATAACGGCGCTCTTCAGTTGCCGGATTTTCAACGCAGTTGGGTGTGGGATGAAGATCGCATCAAGAGTTTGATCGCATCAATCTCGCGAGCGTTCCCGGTTGGCGCGTTGATGACGCTAGAATCTGGCGGGCCAGTAAACTTCAAGCCCAGAACTGTTGAAGGGGCGCCACCTGAGTCGAAACAGATCTCTCCTCACTCCCTACTCCTCGATGGTCAACAGCGAATGACGTCTCTTTACCAAGTTTCCATAAGAGGAAAGGTCGTCGAGACGGTCACTCCGAAAAAGAAGAAGGTCAAACGCTGGTTCTATATCGACATACGTAAAGCGATGGATCCTGCCGTTGATCGCGAGGAGGCGATTGTCGGCGTCCCTGAGGATCGGGTGATTCGGACCGACTTTGGGCGCGAATCGGTCCTGGATGTTTCATCTGCGGAACGGGAATACGCAAAGCTCATGTACCCTGTCTCACAAGTCTTTGAGTGGGACAATTGGCAAGACGGCTTCGACGAGTATTGGCGCGGTGACCAGCATGACAATACGCGCAAAGAATTTAGAGCTTTCAAGAAACAAGTTCTGGAGAATTTCAAGTTCTACCAAGTACCGGTCATTACGCTGGAACGCTCTACGTCCAAGGAAGCCGTATGCGTTGTCTTCGAGAAGGTAAACACCGGAGGTAAGCCTCTGGATGCATTTGAACTTGTCACGGCGATGTATGCCGCCTCCGGCCACGAACTACGGAAAGACTGGTACGGGGATGACTTGACGAAGGGAAGGCATCGACGGCTTGCAGAGACTCTTAGGCCCGCAGGATCAGATTCGGGCATCATTGCCGAGGTTTCAAACACCGATTTCCTTCAGGCGGTCTCGCTGTTTCATACTCGTGAACGACGACAGGACGCGGAGCGTGATGGCAAACAAGGCAAGGAATTGCCCGCCGTTACAGGCAATCGGCAGGCGCTGCTTAACCTGCCGCTTGAGGCATACAAAAAGTACGAGGCACAGGTGGAGGGCGGCTTCGTGCAGGCCGCGAAGTTCCTCCACACACAGCACATCTATCGCATTTTTGATCTTCCGTATCAGTCGCAAATCGTGCCATTGGCTGCAATCCTCGCCGACATCGGTGATTCGTGGGAGCATGAGGCGAATCGGTCAATGCTGATTCGGTGGTATTGGAATGGTGTGTTCGGTGAGCTTTACGGTTCGGCGGTTGAGACACGCATTGCGAGAGACTTCATGGAAGTGCCGGTCTGGCTGAAGGGTGGTCCGGAGCCATCCACAGTCTCGGAGACGATGTTCCGCGCCGACCGGCTGAAGACCATGCGTATGCGTCTTTCCGCGGCGTACAAGGGTGTGAACGCTCTCCTTATGAAGGAAGGGTCGCAAGATTTTCGTTCGGGGCAGAAATTCGATCACACCGTTTTCTTTGGCGAAAACGTCGATGTCCATCACATATTCCCGCAAGACTGGTGCAAACGTCAACGCCCGCCGATCAAGCCAGCTATCTATGATTCGATCATCAACAAGACACCGCTGTCCTACCGAACGAATCGAACGATCGGTGGAGTTGCACCGTCCGAGTACCTCTCCAAGTTAGAAAGAGGCAGTCAAACGACGCCACCGATAGCGCGTGAGAAACTTGATTTCTATCTCAGCTCTCATCTGATTGACCCAGACCTTCTCCGTGCTGATTCATTTGACGCCTTCATGGCGGATCGACAAAAACGACTTCTGGCACTCATCGAGCAAGCGACTGGCAAGGCTGCGTATACAGGCACCGCTGGGGAAGAAGGGCAGGATGTCGAGGTTGATGAGGACGAAGCGGAAGCCGAACTAACAATTGCAGAGGCATGATCGCCGGTTGCGAGTACCTCGGTTTCAACAAGGCGCCGGGTGCCACTGGCGAGGGGCTTCGCT
>JBEBGH010000506.1:0-2960 GCA_040081565.1 Pirellulaceae bacterium | reverse complement strand
AGCGCCAAGTCAACATCGCGCCAAAAAAACCGGCTCTTGGGAATTTTTGTTATTGTTTCGAAAGCTTCATTAAATCTCTGGCAAAAACCAAGGATCGCGGCGTGGTATATCCAAAAATTGGTTATCGACGGCATCGGCGAACTTCCATTCCGCGGGATTCCATTTGAACTTTCGATGATGCCAATACGCCAGATTACCAAGTTGAATCATGCTTACGGTGCGAGCACCGAATTCGACATCGGCCACCGGCAACTCGCGGCTCTTGATGCAATCCAGCCAATTGCGGTGATGGCCCGGCGATTTATAGAGCCGTTTAACGGTGTCGCCCAAAGGCTCCTTCGCCAGTTCGGGCGGGTCGCTGGCTAGCACTCCTCTATCGATATGTAGGGTTCCCCGTTCACCGTGAAAGACACAGCCACTGGGACCTCCGTGTACGATTTCAATTCCGTTTTCGAATCGGTAGCGCACCCCCGTCAATGCCTTTTCGTCATCCGGCGGGATAATCTCGATCGGGCCTGTGCGCTCGAGTTCCAAGGCCCACAAGGCGATATCGTAATGGTGAGCACCCATATCGCTGTGACCTCCTCCGGAATACTCGCGATAGGCTCGCCAGGCCGGGAAGTGGTTGTGAACACCGCGCGGGCTCAGGATTGAGTTGTATGGACGCATCGGAGCCGAGCCCAACCAGAGATCCCATTCCAAGCCTGGCTCAAACGATTCCTCAGGCAAATCACATGGCTTGCTGGGATCGCCAACGCCAACCGTGACCTTGGAAATTTTCCCCAACCGGCCGCTGCGAATGATTTCGACCGCTTCGCGAAACGGCCCGAACACATTGGAGCGTTGTTGGCTGCCGGTCTGCACGATCCGTTTGTGTTTTCGTGCAGCAGCGACACAGCGTTCGGCTTCCGCAATCGACAGCGTCAAAGGTTTTTCGCAGTAAACATCTTTCCCCGCCTTGCACGCCTCAATCAACGGAATCGCGTGCCAATGATCGGGAGTGGCAATGCAGACCGCATCGAGATCGTCTCGCTTCAATAACTCGCGGAAGTCCGCGACAGCCGTGCAGCCACGAAATTCTTGTTTGGCGTTTGAGTAAAATTCTTCAACCCGTTTTTTGGCATGCTCCCGTCGTTTCTGATCGACTTCGCATACACCGATGACTTGAACGTCCGGTTGTTTCAACAATTCGGGAATGTGATAGTCGTTGGCCATCTTCCCGCAACCAATCACCGCCACGGAAATCCGCTCGAGGGCGGGAGCGCGTTTTTGCAGCCGGAATTTCGATTCTAGTGCACTCCAAATGCCAGTCGCTGCAAATGCTTCCAGAAATTTTCGTCGCGAAAAATGTGCCGACATGAGATATCACTCCTGCGAACGCCTTGGAACCTCTCCCCAATTGTCTACGATTTTTGCGCTAGTGAGGAGCAGGGAAACGTTACCTCCGTTGAATGTTTTCCTTTATTCCACCGGTCATCGGTCTAGGCACTGTCTCTCTCTGGCAGCCAACCAAGAAACAAATCAAAACCGCTACAGGAAAAAAGAATTCATCAATCGAAGTGCCCCAAGTCAATTGTTGCACTTCCATTTGGAGAGACAAAAGGTGTCAGGAGAGACGAAACACCTTTGTTTTGGCCCGCAAGGATTTGAAAATCGCGACTGGATTTCAACTCAAAAAGCCCATCGCCCCCGTTTTCTACGCTCCAAAGCGTCTCTCAAAATCCTCAAAAATCAGCCAATTTTTGTCGGAAAAAGCTCGCGGCAATTGCGTCTAGTAGCTCAGAGTAGATTAGCCAGAGGGCTAAGTTGAAACGAAAAACATTCTCCAGGGAACGCTTCGATGAATATCAAGCGGAAGGCAAGTCAGCGGAAGTTGCGGCCGAAATTCGATGCGTTGCAATCAATCGAATGCGCATTCGAGGTGCTGGAAGCGCGAGCGTTGCTGGCAGGTGTTCCTTCGCTGATCGACATTGTCGTTGGGGCGGGGGCGTCGAATCCGGCGAATTTTACGAACGTCAACAACACAGTTTTCTTCACGGCCAATAATGCCACATACGGCGTCGAACTTTGGAAAACCGATGGTACTGTTGCGGGGACTCTACTGGTCAAGGACATTCGAGCTGGATCATTAAGCGCATCCCCAAGCTTTTTGACCAACGCAAATGGAACGCTTTTCTTTCGAGCCAACGACGGAATCAACGGCGATGAAATTTGGAAGAGCACGGGTACGGCGTCTGGAACCACGCTGGTCAAAGACATCAAACCTGGAGCGCTGGACGGCGCCCCATCTCAACTCGTCAACATTAACGGCTTTTTGTTCTTCAGGGCTAATGATGGAACGAGCGGCTATGAGTTATGGAAAAGTGATGGTACGTCTGTCGGAACCTTCTTGGTTAGGGATATCAATCCTGGCAATACAAGTTCGTCGCCGTCAGGTTTCACTAATGTTGCCGGAACGTTGTTTTTCCAAGCGAATGACGGCTCAACTGGCTTAGAACTTTGGAAAACCGATGGAACGACGGCGGGCACGGTGTTAGTTTCAGACATCAGCGTTGGGGTCACAGGCAGCTTTCCCGCTTCACTGGTGAACGTCAACGGAACATTGTTTTTCAAGGCTGCGGAATCCGCCAACGGCGAAGAATTGTGGAAGAGTAACGGTACAGCCGCCGGAACGATTCTCGTCAAAAATATTGCATCGGGAGCCAACCATTCTATTCCGGGGTCGCTTGTCAACGTCAACGGGACTTTGTTTTTCCGGGCCGCTGAAAATGGCGATGCGGAGTTGTGGAAGAGCGACGGTAGCGCGGCCGGGACCATCAAGGTCGCGCCTGGAGTTCTGCCGCTTTACCTTACCAACATCAACGGAACGCTTTTCTTCACGCATGACGATGGAATCAACGGTTCCGAACTTTGGAAGAGCAACGGAACCCTTGCCGGGACAGTTTTGGTCAAAGATATTC
>JBEBGH010000505.1:0-2965 GCA_040081565.1 Pirellulaceae bacterium | reverse complement strand
TGAATTTTGCAATTCGAAAATTGATTTGTTACAGCAAAATATCGATCGAAACATGGCGGAAATTGTAACGCTTGCAAAAAGACAATTGATATCCGCAGGACGATGGCCCCGCAAGAAATCTAACGAGGACATTAGCGTGGTGGTTACAGGCATTTCATTTATCGATACGATGGACGATCCAGATCAACCGCCATATTTCTCGCTCATGCTAGAAGCATTTGACTCTGGCACTTCAATTCTTGGAGACGATGAAGTATTGACAATTACTGGGGATTTTGATTGGAAACTTGGAGCGACATCGCTCGGTAGCTTGATGTGACGACGTCGTATGGTGCGGGGTAGCGAAGTATGATCTGGATTTCTTTCGCAAGTTGCCGTTCATTGTAAAAGACTATGCGGTCAAGGCATTCAGATTTGAGACTACGCACGAATCGTTCGATGTGGGCATTGGGGTTCGACGAGCGAGCGGTCTAAAATATACCTGGCACGATGACCCGTTCCACTGTCAAATTTTTGGATAACCTTAGAGTATGCCATCTGAGTCGCCAAAAGTCCGGTGCAACGCCGCCTACAATTCTCTATTGATCTCCCTTCGAGACGTTCCCCATTTGAAGGAGATAACAGGTTGCGCCGGTACGTCTTTGGACATCGAGCAGTACGGTTATCTCTTCCACGAGAACATTCTTCCTGACGGGTTTGAACTTTACTTTGAGGCAGGCATATTTGTTTTGTGGCTTGAACTGGAGAAACTTGGGTTTCTCTGGCCAAAGGACTCGTGGGTTACCTTTCATCCAAAAACAATGATTATGTTCGATTTTTCGAAATTGGAGGCAGATCGGAATTCCGAAGAACAACACTTCTCGACGGCTATTGATGACGTATTTGTCGATTTACAAAATCGCGTACGTGCTTAATCGAGGCGCTTGACAGTCGCCTGAAATGCGACTTCCTTGATCATCGGAAAGACTCCACGTCAAAATATGCGACGCTTTACCTTGGTGACGAAAAAATCGATGAAGACATTTGCCAAAAGATTGACTCGGTTGTTGCCAAAGAAATAAATGAATGAAAAGTGGACCTGACCATGGACAGCCTGTTAGTTTCAATATTGAAGGACGAGAAAATTGGCAATATCGGACTTGGTGATTCCAAACACAAGGTCATTACCGAATTTGGCCCACCCGAGTACTGGGAAGGATTTAAAGAATTTGAATTCTTGAGAAGTGATGTTTGGCGATACGCGCGGGTGTCGATCGTCTTTGAAAACGAAATTGTTGTTTCAATTTCTTTTTCATTTACAGACTATGGCGACTATGATCGCAATTACATCGACACGGTTGCGATCGATTTGAGCGAGCAATCAAGACGTCTATCCAGTTTTGTTTCATTGCTGGAGAGCCAAAAAGTAGCATTTGAAGTATTAAATGATCATTTGGGCAGGCCGATGCTTCAGATCGGCAAACATGTCCTTATCTACTTCACGAAATCCAGGTCGGAAGCTACTGAAGGAAGTAGTGAAATTTCATCAAAAGAATTCACCATTCTCAGATTCCAAATCTTTGCCGCAGAAAAACACGCCATAGGCAAACGTTTTGGCAAAAAAGCAAGCCCGACGTAAGCGTCCACCGGGGGGTGGGTTAGCGATTTTTTGGCAGACAAATCGCCGCCGTGTTCGTTTTAACGAAAACGATGTTTTGCCCTTTGGGATACGATATTTTGGAACCATGAAAAAGAAAAAACACCTGAGCGAGCACGCAGAATTTGAGTGGAATGGGGCTTGGTATTCTTCAACAAAGAAACCACAGGGATGCACGTTCGCAATTGCAATATTATGCAAAAAAGACGAATTGGAATTCGTTCAGTCGCATTCACATATTGCACTTGAGCTTCCCGAAAAATGGAAAAATGAGAAAGCTGTTTTCACAAAACTAGTTGTTGACAAATGCCGAAGTCTGTTTGACAAGAAGACAGTTAGTCGAGTAGTGCAGAAGTCACTAGTATTAATAGGTGCGACACTAATGAAGAGCAGCGTTGATAACTCGGTGTGCTTCGAATTTTTGGTCGACTTGGTCAATAAGAATGGCAGAATATTAGACGAGGGACACACTATTGCGATAAGCGTTTCGATTGATGGGAGATGGATGGATGTTGAATTGGCGTCATCAAACTAAAGAGTTCCACTTCGGGACCCCTCCGCCAACGCTATTTTCCTGTGTCACGTTGGGCGGAGCGATGATTGTTTGCGCGTTCAGATTCGGCGAGTTGCCACGGGCTGAGCCAAATCTTGGGATCCTTGCCAAGTCCAGTAATCTCGGAGCTCAACAACTGATTTTTGTCCAACCTGCTGGGGCGGTGCAGGCATCGGTGCCGTCGCCGCCATCGACCATCCCCAACATGGCGATTGCCAGGTCGATGGTGATTTGATCATCCCCGCCCAGCGCGACAATGGAGACTTCGTCAGTCGCGTCGTTCGTGATGGTGTCCAATTCCAGCGTGGTGTTTAGCCCTCGCGGTTTGCGGGTAAATTGCGCTGCCGTTGCTGTCAAGAATTGCAACCGCAACGATTCGGCGTTGCTGGTGCCCTCAAATTGAAACAGGTCCACTCCCCTTTGGCCATTGAGCGCGTCATTCCCCAATTGCCCGCTGAGAATGTCGTTGCCAAGTCCCCCCAACAGACTATCGTTTCCATCTCCGCCAAACAGCCAATCATTGCCGTCGCCACCGTTGAGAGTGTCGTTGCCGTCGGTCCCTCGTAGAATGTCGTCCCCACCGCCACCATTCATGATGACCGTTCCGCCGAATCCCACCGCCGTCAACAAGTTGTTCCCCAAGCCACCCGTCAACGTTGATCGCTCCACATCGTCGATCAGGATTCGGCCACCGGCGTCGCTGATCAAGCGTGCATCATTTATCCGGAAATCAGTATCGCCCGAAACGCCTAGACGATCGGTCCCCGCTCCCCCGA
>JBEBGH010000171.1:0-11149 GCA_040081565.1 Pirellulaceae bacterium | reverse complement strand
ATTGGGGAACCCTCCCTGGTTCAAGGTGTGATTCCACAAAGTAGCGTCGAATTCAAACTTCGACGCAACCCCAATTTTCATCCATGACAAACCACTAGTCGTTTGCATCTTGACCCAGAACGAGTCGTTGCGGCACATTGGGGTTGGGGGCTTGCGTTCATCGGCTATTTCATCCGCATCTAACAACCACGATCACCGAGTCCAACCAGTAATCTGTCCATTCCAAATGCACATGCAAGTGGAGTTTGGGTGGATAAGTTTGCGATGCCGTGATCTAAGAGCTCGCGTTCCATTGGTTGATGGGTTGAGGCGTGTGTACATTGGCAGCGCACTCCGTCTCCGTCGATGACAATTATCTATGAACCAACAGCCCGAATCAAGTCAGCTGGTATGAGATCAAATTGAGGTTCGAGAGCCTTGATTTCAATCTTCAGCGGGGGCTAGGGGAGCGTGGCTTAAGCGGAAACGGCGTTTGCCGTATTCCATGAAGTCGACTGTGCCGGTCTTTTTGATTCCTGAGCCGGAAATGTCGACGATGACTCCGATGCCATAGTCCGGATGGTCGACGCGCATGCCGACCTTGAAGATCTCGGGATGAAATCGTTTCTGCATGGCGGCTTCCTGATCGCGAGCCAAATCGGCGGCGGTGACCAGGCGCGGAAAGGTCGCGGGACCGGCCTTCAGAAACGCCGCAGGCTTCTCCTGGACTTGATCGTCATTCACATCGATCGACGGGATGCCATCGCGTAGCCAGGGGTCGAGGTCTTGCGCCCAAGCGTCTTCATTGCCAAAGTCACTGAGGGTCCGCGGTTCGACCACGCGCATCTCCGCGCGAGGCAATTCCATCAAAAACCGGCTGGCAATGCACGGCCAGTAGCCTCCCTTGCGAAACCGCGATTGGCAGCGACTGAGTTGCAGCCGTTCCTCGGCTCGCGTAATGCCGACAAACAGCAAGCGACGTTCTTCCTCAATCTCGTCGTCGTTCGCGTTGCTGCGCTCATGCGGCAGGATGCCATCCTCAAGACCGATAATATAAACACACTTGAACTCCAAACCCTTACTGGAGTGAATCGTCAGCAAGGTGACGAAATCGGAGGTCGACTCCCAGGCATCGGTGTCGTTCACCAGTGCCGCTTGTTCAAGGAACGTTTCCAACCCGCCGTCGTCGGGATGTTGTCGGTCAAATTCCGCTGCGGCAGCGATTAGTTCGTCGACGTTATTGGCCCGCTCGTGCCCTTCCTCAGAGCCATCCTCGATCAACCATTGGCGGTAACCGGTCAAATCGATGATCTTTTGAAACAGCTCCGCCACATGCCGTTCACGGTGTTCAGCAATTTCGTCAAACAGTTTTACGAATCGCAAGATCTTGGTCGCTGTTCCTTTTGCAATCGTTGAAATATCTCCGGCTTTGCGAGCAGCTTCCAACGGCGGTATCCCAGCATCAATTGCGAACCGCCGAATTTTCTCGACCGTTTTGTCACCGATCCCACGCGTGGGAATGTTGATGACTCGCTCGAAAGCCACGCTGTCGGAGGGATTGTTCAGCAGGTGGGCGTAAGCCAAAACGTCTTTGATTTCTCGGCGTTGATAGAACTCGAGACCTTTGACCACCTGATAAGGCACGCCGTGCAATCTCAAATAGTGTTCGAGCGACCGGGACAAGGCGTTCGTGCGATAGAAAATCGCAAAGTCACTTGGCTTTCTCTTTCCGGTGCGAACCGCATGGGCGATCTGTTCGGCGATTTCGTTGGCTTCTTGCTCGGGATTCGTGAAAGCAATCAGAGTAACCTGTTCGCCTTCTGGATTATCCGTCTGCAGGTGTTTGACCTTGCGTTTGAGATTGTTAGCGATGAGTTGATCGGCGACGTGCAAGATGGCCTTGGTGCTGCGGTAGTTCTGTTCCAGCTTGACGACTTTGACGTCTTTGTAATCCCGTTCAAATTCCAAAATGTTGTTGATCGTCGCTCCACGCCAGCCATAGATTGATTGGTCCGGATCACCGGTCACCGCCAAGTTTGGGCGCAAGGAATTGAGCAGGCGAATCAGGCGATATTGCGCGAGATTCGTATCTTGATACTCGTCGACCATCATGTAGGCGTAACGTTCGTCAAGCGAATGGCGGAGGTCTTCGTTCTCGGTCAGCAGTTGCCCAGCCAACATCAACAGATCATCGAAGTCGACCCCGTTGGCCAGTTGCAGCAGCTTTTGATACACGGGGTAGACCTGGGAAACGATGCGCTGCAAATAGTTACCGGGACGCGGCTCAAATACATCGGGCATCAAGCCCGCGCTCTTCAGATTACTAATTTCCGAGGAGATGTTTTCCAAAGAGTAGTGCCGAAGGTCCAGCTCAGATTCGGCAATCGCCTGCTTGAACAATTTGCGAGAATCGCCGGTGTCGTAAATCGTAAAATTTTCCGAAAGCCCGATTTGTGGTGCATAGACTCGTAGCAGACGGGAACAGAAGCGATGGAACGTGCCGGTCCAGGCGCGATGACCAGGAGCCAAATTCTCCAGCCGCGATTTCATCTCGTCCGCAGCTTTGTTGGTAAAGGTCAGGGCCACGATGCTGCGTGAATCGATTCCCGAGGCAATCATGTAGGCGATTCGGTGTGTAATCACGCGAGTCTTCCCGGAGCCGGGGCCAGCGAGGATCAACAGAGGACCCTCGATCGTTTCGACGGCAACGCACTGCGCTGGATTGAGCGGCGCGAGGATCGATTCCAAATCGGGTTCGTCAAACATTTTGCTAGCAGCTTCTGCGGGGTGCTTTTCGAGTGGCTGGTCTATGTTATATTTTTGCGGACGTCGAACAAGGACGCCACATCGTAAATTTTATGGATTCTAATTTTTGGGAGGGACCCTAATGGCCCGCACTCGTGTACCGCTGAGTTCAGTTGAAGAAGCTAACCGCAACCTCACCCAGAAACTTGATCTTAGCACGGCCGAAATTGGCTTGACCGTTCGCACCACCAATTGCCTGGAAGAACGCGGGATCTTTACCGTGCGTGATTTGCTGAATACAACACGCGACGAATTGCTCAGCATTTCCAACTTCGGCGAGAAAACGTTGCAGGAAGTTTACAAGTCGCTGGAAGCAATCGGCTTTTCACGTCAAAACGGCGAATCGAAACCGCGCTAAGATAACAACGAGAAAAACTGTTTCAGGCCTTGCTCCGAAATTCGAGTGCAAGGCTTTTTTTATGCGCAATCGCCGCCTATCAAAGTTTCTCCCCAGAATTACGAAAGGCAAGGGAATAGCGTCTTTTTGAGCGCAATACTTCCTTAATCCCCGTGCACCGACCCATTTGTTCACCGGTAGGATAGTAACAACTCGCGCCTGTAATAGAATGGACTCGGTTAGCTGGTGGTTTTCTTCTGGGGGGAATTTCGGTGCGAATCTGGTCACGGTTTCTGTATGCCGGACAAAAGACCTTTTCTGCATCGAGTCGCGGACGTTGGGCTGGCTTGGTCGAGATTGGAATCGCATCCATTTTGATTTTGGGTGGATTTGTCTTTTTCGTGGCCATTTTGGCGATTCAATACTTGTTCTCGGATTCCGCCCAACAGACCTGGGCTTACACCACGGTGCAGTTAGTCATTCGAATTACTTTGGCGACCTTGGCCTTAGGTATCGGAATGTATCGATTGTTTGCCGCACTGCTTAAAGTTAACACCTCACAAGAGCGTCGCCTCGCAATGGCTTCGGCGGCTGGCGAGACTGAAAGTTTCTCTGACGGTCGTGGTAACGAAATTGACTTGCCCTCGGTTCCCAAACCGATCAAGCCACCGGTGCGCGGTCAAAAATTACCTTGGCGGTTGGTTGGCCGGCGCCGAAATTATGGCTGGTTGTTTCTGTCGGGGGTGGCAATGCTGGCGTCACTGACGATGGCGACGCTATCGACCGCGCGCTTCTCTTTTTCCTTTCGTGAAAGCCTGGATTGGGCTGCTTTGGCGATTGCTGTTTTCTCATCAGCCATTGGCGTCTGGTCGAGTGTGACGTTCTTTCGACACGCCTTGAGGTTGGCAGCCTTTGGTCCGACGACCTTGGAGATTTCGGATTTTCCGTTAATTCCGGGACGAAAATACCGCATTTTGCTGCGGCAACCGGGCAGATTCCGTTTCAAACTTCTGAATGTTTTGTTAATCTGTGAAGAGATCACGACGTTTACTCGTGGCACGGACATCCAAACCGAACGTCGCACCGTAGAAGAACATCGACTGATGCGGCAACGCGGGGTCAACGTCACCACGCAGGAACCTTTCGAGTCTGAATTTGAATTCGAAATGCCGGCGTCGTCCTTTCACAGCTTCGTCTCAAAAAACAACCAAGTGCAATGGAAAATCGTAGTTCAGACATTGGCCAAGGGTTGGCCCCAATTCGAACAGACTTTTCCGGTCGTCGTCTGCCCGCCGGGCGCGAGCGCGTCGTAGCCCACAATCAACATCCCGTTCGCGTCAACCTTGCGCAGCTCCAGGCGGTCTATGTGGCTCAGGATTACTTGGCGTGTGTTTGCACTGTTGAGCCTTTCGATTGTTCGATCAAGGCAATTGAGTCCAGCGTCCTGTGGGCTACGGAGGGCAAGGGCGATCAAGATATTGGAGTTCACTTTTTCGAGCGCAAGACTTTTGAGGAAAAAGACTCGGCCTCGCGCGAAAAAATTGAGTTTGCCGTCGCTACGCGGCTGCCCTCCAGCCCACTGTCCTATCGCGGCGAAATTCTGAAAATCAATTGGATGGTTTCGTTACGTGTCTTTCTTACAGACGACTCGGAATTCAAGTTTGAATTTCCGTTCCGCGTCGTCGGTTCGCCCGAGCATGCTTGATCGATTGCGAGATCGCGTGTTAACTACCGTTGAGCATGGTTACACCAACCCCTTTTCCGTTTCGCGGACAGCCGCCGGAGCGTTTCCGTATCTGACGACCGCAGCATCGGCTGAATTGATCCGTGCCCGTTTTGCAGACAATAAGTTTCGCGGAATAATCCATGGGCCTCATGGCGCTGGAAAAACGACTCTGGCCTTGTGGTTGGCGGACTGTTTTTGCAGCACGTTTGGCCATGTTTCCTTGATTACTTTTCGGACGAAGGCCGCAACGGAACGAATGACGCTGGAAAAAATTCGCCGGGCAAAACAAGCCGCTTGTGAACTGTGGATCGTGGACGGCCTGGAGAATCTCAATCGATTCCAATGTATGGGATTTCTTGGCTGCATTCGGCAACGAGGATCTGGAATCATCGCGACGGTTCACGGTAATACCGCCTTTGGACTGCCGCTCATCGCCGCCATAAATCCGGAGTTTGACGTGTTTTCAAAAATGGTCGCTCAGTTGCTGGATGGTTTTCCCTGGCGCCTGGATCAAGAGGAAATCGCTGACTCTTGGAATAAGTCAGATGGAAACTTTCGCTTGGCCTTTTCGTTGTTGTACGATCTCTACGAGCAGCAATCGCAAATCAAGAAACCGATAACTCAGACCCAACCGCGCTCTTTGATCCATTCCCAGCATTGTTCGATCGCTTCATCGAGCGGACGCAACGTGTAGTCTAATTCTTCAATGGCCTTGGCGCTGGAATAATAGTGTTGCAATTGGCCCATTGCCGCAGCCATCGAATTCAGGTTGGTTTCGTTGCGCGAGACCATTGCTTTGAGATCGCCAGCCCAACCACCTACCCGCGCCATCCAATTTGGCAATGCAAAACGCGGAGTACGGCAACCGATCGTTGTTGCCATTCGCTGCCAGAGTTCCAAATAACTAACATTATGGCCGCCCAGAATGTAGTTCTCTCCGGTGCGGGCTTGAGTGATGGCTGAGACGATTCCTTGGGCAACGTCGCGTACATCAGTCACCGAGGCTCCACCTGCCGGGGCAAACGGCGGCTTAAACCTCGCCACCGCGAGCATCATCTCAGCCGACGAGGGCTTCCAATCATAACGACCTAACATAAATCCAGGTTGGAGGATGACACCGTCGAGGCCCTGGTGCAGCTCGCGGTAAAAAACTTGCTCAGCTTCTTTCTTCGTAACGACGTACGTCGACGGAGGTTTCCCTGGCTCGCGATCGCTCTCAGTACACGGCAAGCCGTTCGACGAATAGGCTAACGTATCAACTGTACTTACATTCAGCATCCGGCGACCCCGTGAACGACAGATGGCTGCGAGATTCGCGGTGGTCACGACATTAGATTGTCGCGATTCAACCAATTTAGTACGACCGATTTGAATTTGTGCCGCACAATGAATAAGCGCGTCAAAATCTCCCGGCAATAATTCGTCGAGCTGGGGAGACGCTAAATCGCATCGCAACAATTCAGCCGACAAACCCACCAGAGACTCTGGCACTTGACTCTGCCGCACCAGACAGGTGACGCGGTGGTTGAGTTGGAGCAGGAGTCGCAACACATTGTTGCCCAAAAAACCGGTAGCCCCTGTTAAAACGACGTGCATGGATTTTTGAAGAGCTTTGAAGAGGATAGTACTGAATCAAGAACGCCCGCCGAATTGCTTTCGAAATCGGGGCGCGGCTCATTGACATTTTTGGCTCAAACACGACGATAAACGCAGCCTGGTTTGACGAAACACGGCGACTATTCAACGTTCCGGCTATTGTAGAATACGAAACCGCTCCGTCCAACTCCATGTCTTGGTTCGAGAATTTGGATAATCGAGCGAGCGACTCGTTAAGAAAAATGGCAACCACTCTTTTTGCAATCTTGAAGGAAATCTGAATCGATGAGCTCAATCGAGATCATTCCAGTTAACACCAAGCGTCAGCAAAAGGAGTTTATCCAATTTGCCTGGCAGCATTACGCTGGTGATCCGAATTGGGTTCCGCCGTTGATCATGAATCAACAGGAACTTCTGAATTTTCGACGCCATCCTTATTACGACAATGCCGAAATACAATCTTATTTGGCAAAAAAGGATGGCCAAGTCGTAGGGCGCATTTCGGCAATTGTCGATCATGCTCACAATCGTTATCACAACGAGAAACGCGGCATGTTTGGTTTCTTCGAATCCACCGATGACCAAACCGTAGCCAACGCCCTACTCAATACCGTCAAACAATGGCACGCAGAACGGGGCAATTTGGTTTTACGCGGGCCGTTGAACCCGGCGATGAACTACGAATGCGGTTTGCTGGTCGATGGCTTCGATAGCCCGCCCATGTTCATGATGACGTACAACAAACAATTCTACGGAAAATTGCTCGAAGTTTTTGGTTTTAAAAAGGCCCAGGATCTGTACGCTTTCTGGGGACATTCTGACATGTTGGCTACGATTGACCCGAAAATCGATCGGATTGCGGAGCAGGCTCAAGAACGACTGGGGCTGACGACACGCCAGGTCAGCAAAGCCAATTTTCGGACTGACCTTGAGAATTTTGTGCGGATCTATAACGAGGCTTTGCCTGGTACCTGGGGCTTCGTTCCGTTATCGGAGCAGGAAATCAAATTTATCGGTCACGGCCTCAAGCACTTGATTGTTCCCTCGTTGACCCGGCTGGCGGAAAAAGATGGAAAAGCGGTGGGTTGTATCTTTGGCATGTTGGATTACAACCCCATCATCAAACAAATCAATGGGCGGCTTTTGCCGTTCGGATTTCTTAAAATTCTCTTCGGTCGCAAAAAAATCAAGGCGGTCCGCATGATTAGCACTAACGTACTCCCTGAGTATCAACGGTGGGGTGTCGGCTTGATCCTCTTGAAGAATGTCGCCCCCAAAATTCTTGAGTGGGGAATCACTGAGGCCGAGTTTAGTTGGGTCTTGGAATCGAATCACTTGTCCCGCGGAACCCTCGAACGCGGTGGTGCGAAATTGACGAAGACCTATCGAATTTACGATTACGAGCCGTCATAATCTGAAGTTGGTTCCGAGTGTGCTGACAACCAAACGTTTGACCCGAAAGCCGCTGAGTCGAAAAAGAGCGATCTCCGGCGCCCGTCCTTCAGAAAAAATGAGATGCTGAACGAGCCAAGAATTTTCGTGACTGGAATGGGAGTCGTTTCGCCAATTGGAATCGGTCTCGCAGACTTCTGGAGTTCGTTAGTTGCAGGGATTTCTGGCATTTCGCTTGACCCCCGACTGGCGGAACTCGATGTACCTTGGAAATTCTCTGCCCGCGTTGACGATTTCGACGGTAAACGATTCGTCAAGCCGCGGAAGGCCTTGAAAGTGATGTGCCGTGAAATTCAATTCGGGTACGTTGCGGCGACCTGTGCATTGGAACAAGCCTCGGGACAACAGCTTCCTGAACATTGTTTTGAGCCCGACCGCTTGGCATGCGTGTTTGGAGCCGAAACGTTTCAAGGTGAACCCGAAGAGTTGATTTCGGCAATCCAAGCGACTCAGGCGTTGAATAGCCAGGACCTCTCGAGCTGGGGAGCCGTCGCGATGACACAAATTCAACCGCTGTGGATGCTGAAGTATCTGCCCAATATGGCCGCCTCGCACATTTCAATTGCAGTCGACGCCCGTGGACCAAACAATACGATTTGCCAAGGAGACGTTTCGAGCGCTCTCGCTTTAATTGAGGGAGCCGACGTACTCCGACGAGGATGGGCCGATTGTGCGATTGTCGGCGGTACAAGTTCCAGGGTCTCTCCCGTCGGCATGATCTACCGTGGCGCCGAGAATTTGGTTGCTGAATCGGCGTCGCCGCAAAAGGCGTTGCAACCATTCGCCATGCCGGCTCGCGGAACCGTTCATGGTGAGGGAGCGGCCAGTTTGATTCTCGAAACGGAACAATCTGTGCTGGCTCGCGGGGCAACTCCAACCGTTGAACTGGTTGGATGGAGTCGCGGATTCTCGCGATTCAACTCCAACGAATTCCCCAAGGCGATCGTCGAAATCTCAAAGGACGCGCTGCAACAAGCAAACTTATCGGCGCACGATTTGGGACACATTAATGCACACGGATCCGGCAGCCCCCAAGAAGACCTTTATGAAGCCACGGCGTTGGCAAAAATCGCTCCGAAAATTCCGCTGGTCGCTTTTAAGAGAAACTTTGGCCAAACCGGCCCCGGTGCATCCATGCTGGAGATCGTCGCCTCGATTTTGGCCCTCGAACACGGCAACCTTCCGGTTACAACGAATCTGGCGGCGGAAGAGGTCCTTTTCCAACTTCCGCTCAATCGTTCCAGCCAAACCGCCGCCGGCACTTCCTTTCTGAAAATCGCCTTCGCTGCGACCGGACAAATCACTGCCTTAGTTTTCCGGTCCATTGGCACCAAGTCGTAGACTCGTTCATCCGGGAACCCAGCTCGGGTGACTTCAGATTAGGCCCTCAAACAATCGGGAACCGATTCGAACCAGCGTCGCACCAGCAGCAATCGCCAAGTCGAAATCGTGACTCATTCCCATCGACAGTTCATTGAGCGGATCCTTCGCCGTCGCCCTCGGCAAAATCTCGTAAGCCAAATCGGCCAATGATTCAAATTGCTGCTGCGTTTCTTGCCGGGTTGATTCGAGACCAGCCATTCCCATGAAGCCGCAAACGCGAATGCCAGGCATTGCTTGAGCCGCAGCTACCACGTCGGCGACTTCGGACCAAAACAATCCATTCTTATTGGCCTCGCCAGAAATATTGACCTCCAGCAGAATCTCGCATTCGCGTTGATCCGCAAGTGCGCTGGAATTCAAGGCCTCCATCAATCGCAAACTATCGA
Organism: Pirellulaceae bacterium; assembly: GCA_040081565.1. Taxonomy (GTDB): domain Bacteria; phylum Planctomycetota; class Planctomycetia; order Pirellulales; family Pirellulaceae; genus BJ22. The sequence goes on along the minus strand of JBEBGH010000171.1, from coordinate 1,485 downwards.
CTGAGTGAATCAAGGTTGCGGACGGCAACACCCATTTGATTTTGTTCCGCTGCAAGTGGCCAATGAAATGAAACTCGATCGGCAAATCGTCCAGCAGGTCAACCTTATCACGCAACGAATCCCCCCGGTTTTCGCCCATCGTGGTGCAACCGGCCTCAAACAAGAATCGCATGATTCTCGCATCGACGTACTTCGTCACGGCAACCAACTTTACCGACGAAACATCTCGATTCGCCGCCAGGCAACAGGTCGCGATTTCTTCTTTGATTCGAGTGACGTTTTCCTGCAACCGCTTCAAGATCTCTTCTCGGTCGCTCATTCAATCTCCACCAACATCTTCATCGAGCCGTTTTTGCGAATTCGCTCAAAACAAAAATCGCAAAACACGTTTTGACCGATAAATGATCGATTTCCCACGTGAGAAAGATTCCGGTACACCACCCATTGTTCATCGTCAATTTGGAATCGGCGAGCAACAGCGATGTCATCAGCCACGATTTGCAGATTCTCCGCAACCGTAAGCTTACGCCAGGTCCGCGGACGCTTTGATCGCTTCGGATTCGTGTCAAACACAATTCCTGCAAACAGCGCCCGGCCGCGACCCGTTTGAACGAAGGTTAACGCCCGTTCGTTCGCGGTAAACTCGTGCCCTGATCGATCAGCTCGCCATTCCCCGAGGGTGATCGGCAACGCCAACGAAACTATTTTTTCTGCGCGCTGCAAATAAGCCTCGCGAGTCTCCGTTTCACCCAGCGAAGTACTAAGCTCGGCCAGAGGCCAATCGCACCGGTATTCAATCGATTCAGCGGCCGAGGAAAATAGAAAAGTATCAAAAATCAACACTAATTCATCGCGTCGTGAAACTATCATTTGCCGTTGCCATGTTGCATTCGCAGGCAATTGACGTTGCAACTCAATCAACGAGACATCGTCGTTACTCTCCCAACAATTCAGGGTCAACGGCTCATCGCCCAGCTCGAAACGAGTTTTGTTGAGCGCTATTTGCGGAGTCGCGAAACCCTTGATCAACGAACAGCCGGAACCTATTTCGACGAAAAACTCATTGTCGATGATTGCCACGCCCAATCGCGGACTCTTTCGTCGCCAAGTCGAACGGAGCATGCCAATCTGCGCTGACTCACTAAAGTCGCTTGCGTCGGGCAGGCGCTTGCTCGACTTTTCTTTGGCAGAATTTTGCAGCATGAATTTGACGATTGCGGAATCTTCCGAGTCCTTCGTCAGTTGGCCGACCAACTCCAGCAACCATTTCGGGTCAGGGATATGGCAGTTGCTTAGCGACAACTGGCCTTGGGCATCGAGTAACCTCAAGAACTGCCGGCCAATCCATTCGAAGCGTTCGTGCACGTTGTCCGGAACCGGGTGGTTTGACAACTTGATCAATCTTCCGGCACGCAAGATCGCGGCAAATAACGGCCCCAACTCGGATAAGTATTTGGGTGAAATCCAGCCTTCCGCATCAAAAAA
>JBEBGH010000504.1:0-2972 GCA_040081565.1 Pirellulaceae bacterium | reverse complement strand
GGACCGAGAGACTCTGGAAGCCTTTTACGTTCAAGGAAAGTCGATCCTGGAAATGAGCGATGAGTTCGACGCACCGGTCGGAACGATCAAGCGGCGGTTGCACGTCGCGCGTCATCGACTGGAAGAAGCGATCAGCGAATTTGCTGAGAACTGATTTGTCGATCGGTCAATCAAGTGACTTGTCAACCATTCGCCTGTCGGGCATATTGCTCGGCAGGCGTTTTTTGTATCCAGGCAAGATTGAGTAGACAGATGTCGTTCGTACAAAAACGATACGAGTATGATTTTCCTCGACCGGCCGTCAGTGTCGATGTTGTCGTATTGCGTGCCTCAAACGGCGGCAACGAAATTCTCTTAATTCAACGGGGCCGCGAACCGTTTACGGGTTGGTGGGCATTGCCCGGCGGTTTTCTGAACATGGAAGAAACTTTGGAGGAAGCAGCACGCCGCGAATTGCATGAGGAAACTGGATGTGTTGTGGATCGATTGGAACAGATTGGCGCATTTTCAGCGGTCAACCGCGATCCTCGTGGGCGCGTGATCAGTGTGGGATTCTTGGCTGAGTTCGATGGTGCACAAGTCGGTGAGGTTGCCGCTGGGGATGACGCGGCCTGTGTCGAGTGGTTTTCTATTGATCGGTTACCAACGTTGGCATTCGATCATGACCAGATTGTTCGCAGGGCGTTGGTGGTACGAGCCAATCGGAGGCCGCTTGAATGACCGTCGATGCTGAACGCCCGGACTTTTGCAAGTTCCTCCAACGACTGGTTGCTACCGAAGTCGACATTGACGACTGGAATCGATTTGCGATTCGACCAAGCCGCGACTCCGCGATTGAAGCTGCCCGCCGCCGCCTGATTGCCTTCGCGCTCAACGTAGGACAATGTTCAGCCAAACCCACGCCCGAGGGAATTGAAAAATTAGCGGCAACGTTGCTCGACGAGTTGACGTGACGACACTCACCAGAAATACGCGTTTTCGCCGTCGAGCGAAAGTCGTATACTAGATGCCGACGACAGCAACCTTGCCGTCGAAATATCGTTTTCTGAATTTCCATCATTTCTAAAGAAACCTGATTCCATGTCCGCCAAACCTTCGGTCGCCGTTGTCCTTCCTGACGGCAAGGTCAAAGAATTCGAGTCCGCTGTTACTGTTCGTGATGTTGCCAAGAGCATTGGATCGCGACTTGCCAAAGATGCCTTGTGGGGCGATATCGAGGGCCAGCCAGTACGACTAGACCATGTGATTGCCGAAGGGTCTCGGGTTCCGCTGAAGATCATCACTCGGACCGATCCAGCGGCGTTAGCGACTCTTCGACACAGCTGTGCGCACGTCATGGCTCGGGCGGTGATGCGAATCAAGAAGAAAGTCCAATTGGCTTTCGGACCGGCGTTGGAAGATGGTTTCTACTATGACATCGAAAGCAGCGACCCGCTTTCGGAAGACGATTTCGCCAAGATCGAAGCCGAAATGCAACGCATCATCGAGCTTGACGAACCGTTTGAACGAGTCGAAAAAAGCCACGACGAAGCGGTCAAGATCTGTCTCGACCTGCAACAACCGCTGAAGGCCGAGCACATTCAAACTGAACTGAAGAACGAAAAATCTCTTTCGTTTTATCAACAGGGCGAATTCGTCGATCTTTGTCGAGGCCCGCACATTCCCTCCCCCAAAGTCATTGGCGCGTTCAAAATTCTGTCGATCGCCGGAGCCTATTGGAAAGGCGATGAAAGCCGCCAACAACTGCAGCGATTGTATGCGACCGCGTTTTTCAGCAAACAAGACTTGGAGCAACACCTTGAGCGCATCGAAGAGGCAAAGAAGCGCGATCACCGCGTCTTGGGGAAACGGCTGGGGCTGTTTCATATCGACGATATGGTTGGACAAGGTTTGATCCTTTGGGCTCCCAAAGGTGCCTTCATCCGCCAACAACTGCAGGATTTCATTTCGAGTCATTTGCGCCGACAGGGTTACCAGCAGGTCTTCACTCCGCATATCGGCAAATTGGAGTTGTACAAAACCAGTGGACACTTTCCCTATTACCAAGAGAGCCAATATCCACCATTAGTGCAGCGCGAGCATCTGCAGGCATTGGCCGCTGAAGGTTGCACTTGCGGTGAGCTGTCCAACAAAATGGCGGCTGGCGAAATCGATGGTTATCTTCTCAAGCCGATGAATTGCCCGCATCACATCAAGATCTATTCTGCGGCTCATCGCAGCTATCGCGACCTGCCGATTCGATTGGCCGAGTTCGGGACCGTTTATCGCTGGGAACAGTCCGGAGAAATCGGTGGCTTGACTCGCGTCCGCGGGTTCACTCAAGACGACGCACATTTGTTTGTGACTCAGGAACAAGTTGCTGCGGAACTTGCCGGCTGCCTGGAGTTGGTGAAAATCGTTTTCTCGACGATGGGAATGGAAGATTATCGAGTACGACTGGGGCTTCGTGATCCGGCGAGCGACAAGTACGTTGGGAAACCAGAAAACTGGGAATTGGCCGAACAGGCTTGTCGTGATGCGGCCAAGTCGCTCGGCAAGGACTTCACCGAAGAGAAAGGTGAAGCGGCGTTTTACGGACCCAAGATTGACTTCGTCGTCCGAGATTGCATTGGCCGACAGTGGCAATTGGGGACCGTGCAGGTCGACTACAACCTGCCCGAGCGATTTGGCCTCGAATACATCGGTCCTGACAATCGACCACATCGCCCCGTGATGATTCACCGGGCGCCGTTTGGTTCGATGGAACGATTCATTGGTGTATTGATCGAGCATTTCGCCGGCGCGTTTCCGTTGTGGTTGTGCCCGGAACAGGCCCGTGTTGTCACTGTTAGTGAAAAATCGGAAGAATTTGGTCGTCAGGTTTTGGCACGGCTTCGTGAAACTGGGATTCGTGCAGAAGGCGACTTCCGCAGTGAAAAACTCGGTGCCAAGATTCGTGACGGGCAATTGGAAATGATTCCGTACATGTTGGT
>JBEBGH010000503.1:0-2978 GCA_040081565.1 Pirellulaceae bacterium | reverse complement strand
GGGCAACACTACATCCACTGCGAATGAATTCCTTCGCTAACTTAATCGGCTTGCGACCCCAGCCAATGGCAGTCCCGAAAAATCCCGCCAAATCTGCTCCGACCAATAAGAAAAAGGCCGTCGGTCTTCTCAGTTGGGTCGGGCGCGGTTTGCTCTTGATTCTCGCGCTTGGAATTTTCATCTTGGTCGTGATCCGCTGGAAAATTACGAGCCCCCCCAAGTTTTACGTTGAACGTCTGGCAAATTCCGAGTTGCTGGCAGCGGATCCAAAAGATGATCTCGAGGCGAAAATGCTGGACTTTCGCAACCAGACGAGAAAAGTAGGAACATGGCAAGGGACATTCTCCGAAGATTCGATTAACCGATGGTTTGCAATCGATCTGCCAAAAAAATTCTCCAGCTCTTTGCCGCCAAATGTTAATAATCCGCGAATCGCCTTGAGCGAAGGGCGTTGCCAAATCGGCATAACGGTTTCGACGTTTTTTGCGACCGGAGTCGTTTGGATCGACTGCAGAATCGAAAGGTCTCAGGAGCCAAATTCGTTCGTCGTCCATGTCGACGATCTTCGCTATGGCACACTGCCTATTCCGCTGGCCTATGTCGAGAAACAAATTTCGGCAGCTTTGTCACGACAAAAGATCACTTGTAGTTGGGTCGACGGTCCCAAAGGACGGGTCTTGATTCTTAATTTTCCTCCAGTACTGTCCAGCACAGAAAAGACATTTGCTCAAGTTGACAATGTCGAATTCAACGCAGCCCAATTTCGCATTGTTGTGACCACGCGCTTTCGCGATCAATAAGTAACGACCGTTGCTATTTCTCCAGCTCATGAATTGTGTTGTGGATTTTGCCTTGAAATGGTTGGCCGTCTTTCGTTTTCAACGCGTAGACAATTTCCATTCCCCAAGTCGGCGCGATGTCAGGAATACTCAAGCGTACGGTTCGGCCGTCGCTTGTGAGTTCCGCCGCCCGGATCGTCAAACGATGTTCGTTGAGATGCTCAGATCCGTAATTCGCCGAACGTTTCAGATCCCAAGCTTGAATCGAAAAATTCGCGGGATCGCTTGCGGACTCGGGAGAGAGCGGCTCGGTAAACGTCACTTCCAACCCGCCAGCGATCGCTCGCAAACCGACGGGCAATTTAACGTCTCCGCCCGCGTAACGAATCCTGTACAAGCCACCTGGTTGTTCTTGAGTGCTGCTCCAAGCGAACATGCCGCAAGCATACAGTTGGCCGTCGACAGGATGGAATCGTCCACGCATGATTCCCGTCGGAAATTGCGGCAATGGCAGTTCGCACATTCCGCCTTGCATTTTGCCGCCAACTTTTTCGTGGGGAACGATAAAGATCTTGCCGTAGCCGTAGGATAGATTGAGTAACGAGCCCTTGAGCGGCCCCCATCGATCGCTGTCGACCCATAACAATTCTGCCGGCGAACGATCCATGGCGTTGGTGATCCAACAAAGCGGCGGTTCCATCGCCGAGTCCGACGAATCAACCACGTCATGGTAACCAAACATGTTGCCGTAAAAACCGCCGCCGGTAACCCAGTTGATTCGGTTCTTCGGATTCCAATGGCCTTCTTGATCCGTAACAACAAACGATCCGTCAGGGTTCAGGCAAACGCCGTTCGCCGCACGAAATCCATTCGCGATTATTTCGGTGTGCTTTCCGTCGGCGGAAACCTTCAGCAGCGTTCCATGATGTGGAACCAATGCCGGCAAGGCATGACGAGCAGACTTTGCATAATAAAAATTCCCCTCCGCGTCGGTTTGGAGGCCCATCGCAAATTCATGGAAGTGCTCGGTGACTTGATGGTCGTTGTTGAAGGACTCATACCAGTCAATCTCACCGTCATCATTTAGATCGTGCAAGGCCACCAGTTGGTCCCGGCAAGTCACGAAGGTCACGCCATCGCGAATCTTAATCCCGAGCGGCTGAAAAAGGCCCGCCGCAATTCGTCGCCATCGCAACGGCGCTTTGTCGATCGTTTGTCCAATCCCCGAGACGCGCCAGATACTTCCGTCCCAAGTGGCAACGATCATCTCGTCTTTCTCTGGGACGAAATCCACTCCCGTCATACGAAAACGGTCATTACCGGGGTTTTTCGTCGGATGCGACAACACATCGACAACGAATGGCCCAGGCGTATTCCCCAACTGGAGTTCGGCACTCAACACATCAGGCCAATTCGCCGGGCCGCCTTTCGTGAGGGGAGTCAAATCAGCAATCGCAATTGGCTGTTTCGTTGTTAGTTTTTCGATGGCGTCGACGTTGTCTGCGGTTGCCAGCGAAGTCATGTTGATTTGCAAACGTATCGGCTCTTGGCCGGCGGGTATTCGCAATCGCAAATTTCCTACTTCATCCGTGATCCATTGCCTATGATCGATGGGGCCCCCTTCGGTAAAAGCTGTCACCAGCAATCCAGTTCGCTTGAATTCCGATTCAGCGTTTGACTTGCCGATTCGAGTCGCATCCCGATCATGACCGGAACGATCCTTGACGGTAGCTCCAGAAAACTCATTCCATGCGGCAAAGCAATCATCGACCTTCTGCAAATCAGGATTCTTGATTTCTTCATCCAGCAAAACGCGTGAGAATAATTTTGTTTCGGCGATCTCCCCGCGAAAGAAACTGGTTTCGGGAAAATTGTCATTGGTCGCCCCGATGCGGATGATCGAGTTCTTCAGCGGTTTCTTTGCCTTCAGAGAACCCTCACCGGCGGGTTTGCCGTCGACAAAAAAGGCAACCTTGGAATCCCTCGCATGCCAGTTCAGTACTACCGTATGCCACTTGCCATCGGCAACTTTAACGTTCGAACGCACAGCCCCCACCCAACCAATGTCAAATGCGAGGCGTCCATCGCGAACAAACAATGACTGCCCGTTTTGCATCCAATCGGATTGATCGAGCGTTTTACAAATAAGCGTGCCATCGGAATCGGTTTTGAATTTTGCCGACCAGGCGAAGTCGTTAT
>JBEBGH010000502.1:0-2979 GCA_040081565.1 Pirellulaceae bacterium | reverse complement strand
TGGCAACGCGATGCATGTCGTGCGAATCACTAACGACCCGATTTCCGTCCTTGGGGGGCAATACGATCTGGCGTACTTGGACAGCAGTTGACGATTTCGCCACGGAAGAAAACATGATTTGCGCTCGACACCAACGATCGGTTCAAAACGCACTTGCTGTGCGACCGCTCCCGCTCCGCGCCGCGACTGAAAAATCTCTGGAAACTGATGAGTCAACGCTTCAACCATTCGTCCGGTGTCACCGACCTCCCATCGCTTCCAAGCCATCCCACCGAAAACGAATCCTCGCAACGCCAGAGTATCGCGGACGTCGCTGCCGCAGCCGAATCAACCAGCGAAAGCAAAAAACCAAGTCAACTTGGTTAAGCCACACAAACCGCTTCCCCTCTCATCACCCCGGGCTTCTTGAACAAAGGACTTGAACATCGGCTCGAAGACTCGCGATGTCAAATCCTTACTGGTTCGTCGGCTTCTGGGTGAGCACAAATGTGGTTGTATTTAACTGCATTTCGCCATCCCTATTCGATTATCGCGAATCGAGCAACATAGTGCCAGACTTTCTTCAGATCGTCGTACGAGTACCTTCCGGATACCGCCGCCGCACCTATGATTGCTGGTGTTATACATCCGTCAACGGCAAGAGTATCAGCGATTTTTACGATCGTTTCACCACGATAGTCTGGAAATTGACGAATGCTGCTTATCGAGACACGAAAACCGGAGTGCCATTCAACACGAACCGGCAATTTCATCGCATCGACCGCCACTTGCGTTCCGCGATAGCATTCGTCAAGCACCAGTGCTTCGACGTCCTGCAACAAAGACACCGGGCCATGCACATGCGCCTCAATGTAGCGATCAAGTTCGTCGCAGTCATCGGATTCGCACCTATCAATCAGTCCCATGTTTGAGGCGTTTCCAAAATGCATCGGTTCGAAAAAGCTGTCGGGGTAGCAGAACGTGGTCCGCTGTAGTACGTGAGGAGCCAGTCTGAAATGGGAGGAGCCGAATCGTGGGGATCCACCCACAGGTCTCCGCCGGTGATTGAGCGCACCGTATTTCGGCCGCCGGGAGGGCGACTCTATGTCATACGCGCCAGAAAATATCCGGCTCTCCCATTGCCAGCGAGCACCGCCCTCGAATGCGGTCAAGCCCCCGTTGCTGGTCCGGGTTTCGAACTGGGATCGTATTACTCCGTCTGTTGCTAGAACCTGTAGTAACGATAAATCGCCGGCTTTGCGGTCCGGATGGAAATTTACAGTAACGCGAAACGTGGGGTCGAGCGATGGTCCAGACGCACACCTGGCAACGGCGGATAGAGCATTGGTCTCTGCCGATTCAGGAAGTGGCGTCCACATGGAGCGTCTTTTCACTTTTGCCCGACGAACGACGGCGATGACCTAGTCGCGGTAGGAAGGTTTCCATCAATTAACGGCCGACCCGCGACTTAGGTCCATCGCTTGGTTCGGCCATTTCTTCGCGCCACCAGTTGGGATTGCCATCTGGATGGCTCGCATGAAAGTCGAATCGACATTGCGGACATTGTCCACGATCTTGGATTGATTTGAAAGTAGTATCGCATTTCGGGCATTTGCGATTCTTTCCACCCCAGTCGAGATCTGCACGAATTACGGCAGCACGATAATCGCGATCTTCACTCTGAATTCGCTCAAGGATGGAAGTCGATTCCGCGATATGCACAGCATCGCGCCACGTTGGATCGTCCAATGATCTCAAAATGGAGTCGGAGTAAACACCAGGTTTCTTTGGCGATCGATAGGCGTACGCTTTCGTTGTCGCAAGGTAGTCGTGCCATGCCTTCAAGTTGTATCCAAAGTCCTGGTGAGTGGACTTGATCAAAAGGAGTCGTCCGCGAGCGATACCTTCAGCCAGGGAGGTGAACGACATCGTGGGTGCAGACCCGCTAGTCAACAGTCGCATGCCAAGTTGAGTAGGTGTAAATCTCACATTAAACAGCTCGTTGGCTTACATGGCAGAACGACGGCGGTAACGGGGCCGCCGCCAAAACACTATGAATTCAAAACCCGCGTCATCGGCGGCTCCCGTTGACCGCATGGTTATCTGGTATTGATTCGAGTTACCATTCTCGCCACTCATCCACGTAATCCATGTTCGAATCAAGGCCAACTATCTCTCCCATTTCGTAAATGATCTCGCATAGAATCTCGCGCTCGTCTGTATCGATCCCGCCGTCAATATCTTCGCTTTCGTCGAAAGTGTTTGACAGAGCATTCAATGACTCAACGCACTTCTGTACCACTGCCAGTTTCTCGGAATCAGATGCAGCCTCAGACAACGCCATGAGTTGATTGCAAAATTTCTCAAGCTCAGATTCCAAGTATGGTTGTACATCCTCGTAGCAATCTTCGAGTCTTGATTTGAAGTCAATGGATTTCAGTTCGGTTGATTTCATCGTAAGGCTCAAACAAAGGTGTTGGGATTGTGCCGTTGGAGTTGTATAGTAATACATCGGGGCTTGGGGCGCGCCATGCGGTTTTCGGTCAATCGCAAAAAGCATAGAGTTGGAAACGATTTTCGATAGCAAATCTGCATCCATCGCGAAGTTGCTTCAGAAATTGCTGAATTGTGGACGGGAATGGACGCGATTCAGTAATCCTGTCAATGTCTGCAAGCAAAAGAGGCAATTCGCGACCCGCAAATACGCAGTCAGCGTAATAGTCACCCAGTCGATTGAGCTGAGGAAAGCCTGAGGGGATTCCACTAAGCTGGTCGAAGAAGGACGAATGCAATTCGGGACTGATGCTCGCGATTGGGTGTGTTCGCGAAGCAGAATCAGGCGTTTCACCTACATGTAGGTCTAGCATCGTCTGACCTCTGTCCGAATTGCCTTTCCCAGATAACGTATTGCAATCTATGCGTCGGGGGAGTTGGGTGGGTACCCTGGATGGAACTCGATCCCCGACGTATAGATTGTGCGTTGAACTGAGCCGACGGAGC
>JBEBGH010000501.1:0-2982 GCA_040081565.1 Pirellulaceae bacterium | reverse complement strand
AGCCAAACTTGGCCTTGGGCATCAAGCCGAAACTTCCATTGACCTCGGCGACGCCAATGGGCTCGAGGAAATGAGCACGGATTCCGCGGGTCATCGCGTTCGGAGCACCCACGTCGGCGAGTACCGGGTTTGGGCCTTCGTAGACGGTGGCGATCGTAAACTCATGCATGTTTTCGCCAACGTAGTTTTCGATCAAGTGCTCGGATTTCGGCGCTTGGTGACGTTGGATGGCTTTGCGACGTTCGTCTGAGTGAACGGAACGGCCACCTTGGATTTGATAGACGTTGATCGCAGTTTGCAGCAAGCCCTTGGTCGCATAGACCTTGGCGATCATCCCTTGGGTTTCGTCGCGAACGCCGTTAGCGGCCAAGCGGAAACACAAATCGCCCAGCACTCGACCCGCTAGGCCATGGCAGGTGGAGCGTCCAACCCAAGTCCGAATGCGCGGTGAACTGCCAATTGGTTTGCCGAAAGTCGAGCGGAAGGAGGTCCAGCCACCGTGCTCGTAGCGTTTCTGCATACCGACATCCGACTCCTTGCTGGGGTCGAGGATGATTTGGGCGAGCAGTTTGAAAATCTTGGCAGCGCTGTTGACGCCGATTCCTCCGCGACCCTTGGCGAGCGAGCTAAACGCCTGAGCCAGTCCCTTGCCCGGAGGCCCCAACAACGTGTTCGCCGGAACCTCGCAGTTGGTCATACGGAAACGAGCGTTCCAAAGGTAATCGAACGCGACGAGGTCGTTACGAATCATCTTGAAGTTGGCCGTGTCCGACTTGGGCACTTCAAACACGATCATTCCGGAATCTCGTCCTGGAGGCAGATTTTCGCCTTCGAGTTTCAGGACCAAGATACAGACGCCACCATAAATGACGTTGGTGATCGGCCATTTGACGCCGTTGATGATGTACTTGTCCCCTTCGCGCCTTGCCGTCATCGACAGGCGGCTGGGGTCGGCACCGACGCCGGGTTCGGTCAAAGCAAACGAGCCGAGCAATTCGCCCTTGGCCATCTTCGGCAGGTAGTATTGCTTTTGCTCTTCAGTTCCGAAGTCGAGAATGGGTGTAACTGGGCCGAGGAAGTTGTGGACTTCAAACATCACCGCGATGTCGGGGTGGATAAAGGTCAGGGCACGCAACAGCGGCCCCAACATTTTTTCGTGATCGAACAGCGTGCCGTCTTTTTTTCGCTGTAGCAGGAACGTCATCGAGTCGCTCATGACTTTGGCGACCTCGGGAGTCGGGGCAAAAGTACCCGCGTAGAACTCAGCGGCTTTGCCGGTCCCGAACAGCGAGGAGATGGTAGGTGCTTCGCCCGAGAATTGGTTTTCGGCAGCGCGGTCGGCGGCGTCGAGGGTTGCCAAAGCGGCGACCTCGTCGGCACTCTTGCCGGCCTGCTTCAAGATCATGGAAACGGCGTCAGCGTTGATCTGCGAAGAGCGATTCGTTTCGTCGTTTTGTTTCAGCATCGTCTCGGACCCATAGAGAGAGTTGGCACCCCATCGAAACCGGACGAAGGACACGAGTCTTAACGGTCCGGCTCCCTAAGTGAAATCATTCGACGTTTTAGGGGAAAATCCTGTTGCCAGCCACAATGTTTTCGCCTCTTGGGGGTCAATTTTCAAGTGCCAAAATGGCGCAGCAACTGCAATTCTTCCGGTCACTGGCCGGTAATCCGGCGCGTTTCGTTGGTCCCGCAAACATTCGGTTGGTCAACGATTAGCGATTGTGACGGTTTGGCTAACCCAAATGAGCTGTGCCAAGCGGTTTTCGGGCAACGATTCGTTCGTTCTGGGGTAAGTTTTCAGGTCGTTTCGCGCCCACTTCTTCCCGGAACTCCACCGTGATCTTGAAAGCATCCGAGTTGTCCCAACATGCGTCGACAACCAAAAAACTTGGCCGGGTTTTGCACATCATCAATGGCGAACACTATTCCGGTGCCGAGCGAGTCCAAGACCTGCTGGCTCGTCAACTTCCCGAAATGGGCTTCGATGTCGGGTTCCTGTGTTTGAAGTCGGGGTTATTCGAAGCGAATCGCCAAAGCCGTTCGGCACCGATTACCACCGTCGAGATGAAATCCAAGTTCGACAATCGGCCCGCGAAACGAGTCATTGAACTGGTTCGGTCCGAAGGCTACACGATTTTGCACGCGCACACGCCTCGCTCGTTGATGGTTGGTGCGTCGGCTGTCGCGACCTTGAAAATGCCGCTCGTTTACCACGTCCATAGTCCTGTGGGCCGCGACTCGAAACGCTGGATGGCTAACAAGGTGAACACGTTGGTGGAAAACTACTTTCTCCGTCGCGTTTCCAAAATGATTTGCGTTTCCAGTTCGCTCAAGAAGTACATGCTATCTCTCGGTCACGCCGATGATCGCCTGGTCGTCGTGCCGAATGGTGTGCCTGTTGTGAGCACTCCTCCTATCAAAAAACCGCAAGACGATTTTGTGCTGGGCATGGTTGCTTTGTTCCGTCCGCGCAAGGGAACGGAGGTTCTCCTGGAGGCTCTCGCGATCTTGCGCAAGAGAAATATTCGAGTGCGACTGTTGGCTGTCGGGCCGTTCGAAACAAAAGAATACCAACAGCAAATTCATTCCCTCGCCGCACAGTTGGGCGTTGCGGGCCAAATCGAATGGACTGGTTTTACGAAGGACGTTACCGCACAACTTCAACGAATGCACGCGATGGTGCTGCCCAGCCTGTTTGGCGAAGGCCTGCCGATGGTGGTTTTGGAAGCGATGGCCTCCGGCCTGCCGGTGATTGCCAGCCAAGTCGAAGGGATTCCCGAGGCAATTCGCGACGGCGTCGATGGCTTGTTGTTTGAGGCGGCCAACCCCGCGCAACTTGCCGACCAAATTCTCGCGATGAAATCGGATTTGAATCGCTGGGAGCAAATGGGGACTTCGGCCCGCGAACGCCACCGCGAATGTTTGTCCGATGTCGCCATGGCCACCAAAATTGCGGCGGTCTATCAGTCGCTTTAGAGC
>JBEBGH010000500.1:0-2983 GCA_040081565.1 Pirellulaceae bacterium | reverse complement strand
AAGTTGTTGCTCACCACCGATTTGGCGAAGACGCGGGCGACTCTGGCGAAAATTGAAAACCTGCCGACTAACATTTGGGACATTGAGTTCAAGAATCTGGCCTATCGCTGGACTTTGCGAGACGCCCTGATCCGCTCCAAAACCGATGACTCCTTACCAGCAAAGTTGTTTTGGTACTACGACAACGAAGCCTATGTCGACATGTTTGAGAGCTACCGTACCTCTCGAAACATGTTTGCTCACGGTCTGTTTGAAGCGGATTTGACCGCCGATGAATACAACGTGATCGAAAACTTCTACCTGTTGATGTACGACGACAAGAAGATTGACGAGTTGGCGACCAACACACCGCTTTTGTTACGCCTCGGGATTTTGCAAACCAAGAATCAAAATGCCAAACAGTTCCAGGAGCGAATTCAAAGCGTGCAATCGCAAATGCGTTTGGTGCGTCGCGATGCGGGGCTGTTTCTGGCTCAAAGCCATTTCGACAATGGCAATATCGGAACGGCTGGCAACTGGCTGGAGCGGATTTCCGTGAAGGAAGACGCTTTGCGTTGGAGCAATGCCATTCGGAACTTGCTGGGCCGATCCTTTGAATCGCGTCGCGAATATGATCGGGCGATTGCCGAACTCAAAAAGAGTAACGGTCCGGATCGCCACGGCAACCTGTTGCGGATGCGTTACCTCAAATCGCTGGCAGCGGCCACGGAGAGTTCAACGTCTGCCGCGGAGGCCAGTTCGGTTTCTACCGAATCCAAATCTGACGAAGCCAACGCCGACAAGAAATAAGACGAGTTCGCTGCTCTACTTCTTCCAGCGAAACGATTTGCCCGTCAGTCGTTCGAAAGCCTCGATGTACTTGTCGCGTGTCTTCACGACCACTTCTTCGGGCAATTCCGGCGGCGGGGAGTTCTTATCCCAAGTCGTTGTTTCCAAGTATTCGCGAACGAATTGTTTGTCGAACGAAAGTTGGTTTTGACCGGGTCGGTACGAGGCGGCTGGCCAGAATCGGGAGCTGTCCGGAGTAAGGACTTCGTCGATCAACAACAATTCCTTGCCGAACCAACCGAATTCGAATTTGGTATCGGCGAGGATGATTCCCCGCGACTCGGCATGAGTTGCAGCGGATGTGTAAATCTGAAGACTTCGTTCGCGTAGTTCGTTCGCGACCGCGGGAGTTACGATTGAAGCCATTTGCTCGAAGCTGATGTTTTCATCGTGTCCACTGTCGGCCTTGGTCGCCGGCGTGAAGAGCGGTTCTGGAAACTTCGCACAGTTGAGCAGGTCTTTCGGTAGAGCGTGTCCGCAAACCTCGCCAGTTCGTTGATAGTCGCGCCAGCCGGAGCCAACCAGGTAGCCGCGGACAACACATTCAACCGGCACGACCTTGCACTTTCGCACCACCATCGAACGACCCTCGAGGTATTCTCGATCGAGTCCTGCAGGGAGGTCGATGTCCGATAAATCGCCGGTGATCAGATGGTTCGGGGTGTTCAGGAGGTTGAACCAAAACAAGCTGATTTCCGTCAGCACGCGGCCTTTGTCTGGAATCGTTGTGGGCAGAATCCAGTCAAAAGCGGAAATGCGGTCCGTCGCCACGAGGAGCAGGTGTTCGCCCAAATCGTACAGGTCGCGGACTTTGCCTTGGCGAATGGGTTGGGCTGTTGAGTTCAAGTTCGTATTCATCCTGCGCGGGGAGCGGCGGTTTTCGTTTAGCAAATTGAAAAATAGCTTCTGGCCCATTCCAAAAAGGGTCAGATCCTTAGAAAGCCAGAGAGGGTCAGACCCTGTTTGGGATGGGCTCTAAGTTAACAAACCAGAAGAATTTTCCAAGGACATCGCCCGCTTCTTTTTCTAAGCGTGGCGTGTAGAAATTCTGGCGTACAGGCTCAGATACTTGTCCGCCTGAGCCTTTCCCGCATGTTCCCGCATGGCATAGTCTTTCGCCCCAACAGCCAGTCTGAGGCGTAATTCGGAATCCATCGTTAGTCTCTCAATTGACTTGGCCAGACCCTCCACATCGCTTGCCGCGGCGAGTAGTCCGTTTATGCCATCGGCAACGACTTCAGAAATGCCACCGGAATCAAAGGCGATCACTGGAACGCCGCACGCCAAGGCCTCGAGCGCCATTTGCGGTTGATTATCGGCCAGCGATGGGACGACAAAAAAATCACAAGCGCCATACGCGTTGGCTTGTTCGATCTCCCCGGTTAGAAATCCCAACGGATGGACGGTCCGAACATTGAGCCGCCCAGTGTCGATCCCGCCACCGCCCATAATTAATGCGGACAAGTGCGTGCGGCTTGATGGTGCGAGGGCCAAAGCGCGTTCCAGCATCGCGAATCCCTTGCGGGGGTTGTTCAAGTTATCGGCGCCGAAACCGACTACCACTCCGTCGATAGGTAATCCTGATTTCAGTCGAACGGCGGTTTTTTCTTGCGGATGAAAGACCTCCAAGTCCAAACCGTATTTGATTTGCTCGAATTGAGTTGTGGCCGGCCACAACGGACTTTGCCGGGCTTCGTTAAGTAGCCAGCGGCTGGGTGACACGACGGTCAGATTCCGACGCGTTGAAAGCGCGTGCCGTTTGAGTTGGAACGAATGTTGCGACACGTCGTTCGGTCCAGGATTTTGAATTTGCGGACAGTTGCCGCAGCCTTTATGAAACCGTTGGCAATCGGTCGTGAAATGACAGCCGCCGGTAAATGGATTCATGTCGTGCAAGGTCCACACGATGGGTTTGCTAGGCGGACTTTGTGTAAAGAAAGTGGGATAGTCGGCCATGAAGGCGATCCAGTGGAGGTGAATGACATCGGCTGCGATCGCTGCGGCGTCAAGGTTGGCACAGCGGAGATGTTCCGCCATCGAGAAGGTTTCCAATTCCGGGCTGCGCCCGGCGATATGGAGGTCGTAATGATTTCGGACGCGACGGTTTTTCCTTTTGTCTTGCTGTTTGGCGATAAACGAAGGCCAAGCAGTGGAG
>JBEBGH010000499.1:0-2990 GCA_040081565.1 Pirellulaceae bacterium | reverse complement strand
TGCGAACATTTCGCCGCGCGTCTCAGTTTGCTGGAAACAAACACTGCAGATCGCGTTGAGGCTGCGTTTCGCTTGACGCTTGGCCGAGAACCAAATCCTGACGAGTTACATGATTTCGTGGCCTACGCCGACCAACATGGGTTGGAAAACTTGTGTCGTGTAATTCTTAATCTCAACGAATTTATTTTCGTAAATTGAAAGGCCTGAGAGTTTGTCAATGAACTTGCGCCCGAATATTTCCCGTCGCGAACTCCTCGCCCATGCCAGCGGTGGATTGTGTGGGATCGCGCTCGCGCAGGTTCTTTCGCGGGACGGATTGCTGGCGAACACCAGAAGCGACGACGGCTTGATCGGCCTGCATCACCCGGCCAAAGCGAAACGCGTGATTCAGTTGTTTATGAACGGCGGCGCGAGCCAGATGGACTTGTTCGATTACAAGCCCGAGTTGGAAAAACGTAACGGTCAAAAATTTGATCCCGGCACGACTGAGCGCGTTGAAGCGGCGACAAGCGAAGTCGGCAATGTCTTGGCGTCTCCTTTTAAGTTTCAGCAGCATGGGCAATGTGGTCGTTGGGTCAGCGAACAACTTCCTCAACTTGCCAAGCACGTCGACAAGATGGCTTTTTTGATGGCAATGACTTCGCGGACCAACATTCATGGTCCGGCCAGTTACTTGATGAACACGGGATTTTTGCTCCCCGGTTTTCCCTCGATGGGAGCTTGGATCAGTTACGGGCTAGGAAATTTGTGTGACGATTTGCCGACATTTGTCGTCCTGCCTGATTCGCGCGGATTGCCGTACAACCAGCGCGGAAATTTCAGTGCGGGTTTCTTGCCCGTGACGCACCAAGGGACAATTATTCGGGGCAACTCGCCAGAACTGTTGCCAGACCTTGCTCCACCCGCTTCGGCAAAGTTCATCACCGAAGCCTCCAGCCGAGACGGGTTGGCACTGTTGGAAAAATTCAATGCCCAACATCAGGCTCAGAACAGCGGTGACTCGCGGCTTGCGGCCCGGATCCGGGCCTACGAGTTGGCCGCCAAAATGCAAGTCAGTGCGCCACAGGCCTTCGACCTGGCTGGCGAAACCGCCGAGACGAGCGCGCAGTATGGGCTCGACAACCCCGTCACCGAAGATTTCGGTCGCCGTTGTTTGCTGGCTCGGCGATTGATCGAGCGCGGTGTTCGCTTTGTTCAAGTCTGGAGCGGCGCGAATGGTCCGACGGGGAACTGGGATAACCATGCGAGTATCGTGAAGGAGCTTCCGCCGATTGCCGCATCGATCGACCGACCGATGGCTGGGCTGCTGGAGGATTTGGAACGGCGCGGGATGCTGGAAGATACGTTGGTCTTGTGGAACACCGAATTTGGGCGGATGCCGTTTTCGCAAAGCGGCGAGGGACGCGATCATAATGGCGGTGCGTTTGTAGGTTGGATGGCCGGAGCGGGAGTGAAGTCCGGCGTAGCCTACGGCCAGACAGATCAATGGGCTTGGCGTGCGGCAGAAAACGCCACGACGACTTACGATTTCCACGCGACGGTCTTACATCTCCTGGGCATTGACCACGAAAAGCTAACCATCCGCCACGACGGTGCCGACCGCCGCCTCACCGACGTCCACGGCCACGTGATTCGCGAGGTTATTGGTTGAAACCTGAGGGCCAACAAAAAACCCATCCGCCGCGAGTGATGCGACGGGTGGGTTGGGTTGAAACTAGAAATTGACTTGCCGGTCGCTAATTTTGGCCTAGAGGTCCAGGCCTGCGAAAATCCAAATCATAAAGGCATCGGCGTAGGCTCTGGAGCCGTAGTAAGCGATTTCGGCTGCATCATTCAATGTTCCGGAAAAAGGAACTTCAAATCTGCGATTGGATGTCAGGTCAACCAGGCCTCCGCCATCAAAAAGCACAGCATCCAATCCGCTGCCGCCGTCGATCTCGGCGAAGTCGAGCGAAGAATCTACGGCGAGCAGGTCGTCGCCCGAGCCCATGTTGAAGTCCGCCAGGTTAATTCCTTCCCCATTTGACATCAGGATGTCGTTGTCGGAACCCATATCAATATTTGTGTAGCCTGACGAAGATTGATAACCGTAATAGACGTCGTCTCCGCCGCCCATTCGCACTCGGGCACCGTTTCGGAACCAGTTTCTACCCGCTAGAAGTGCGTCTTGTCCATTTCCCGTTGTGATCCGGCTCGATCCGTAGACATCAACGGCGTCCAGCAATAATATGGCCGACGTTCGACTGGCCAGGTTGATCGAAAGATCTCCCTGAATCGTCAATCGTGGTTCAGCGTCGTCAGTCATGATCACGACGCTTTGATCTGCTCGCAAGCGAATATCGACGTCCCCAGTGATCCCATCGACGGTGAGGGTCGCGAGACCATTCAGTGTGGTGCTGCCGTTAGTAGCCAACAGATAACGACCAGGGACTGCAGTTTGTTTTACCCAAAGGGCTTGTCCCAAGGCTCGACCGCCCTGAATTCGCAAATCGCCAC
The DNA here is from genome assembly GCA_040081565.1 of Pirellulaceae bacterium. GTDB lineage: Bacteria > Planctomycetota > Planctomycetia > Pirellulales > Pirellulaceae > BJ22. The sequence continues at coordinate 494 of JBEBGH010000499.1, read as the reverse complement.
GTCGCACGGTAACTTCGATATTACCGTCGGCAATCAGATTGCTACTAAAGGATGCGAGGAAGCATAAGATCGCTGCTGTGAGGTAAGAAGTGATTTTCATTTTATTTCTCCGTTTTTGTGGTTGACCATCGTTGTATTTGAGATCAACTGCACGAAACAGGAAAAGCGCGACAGAATTTTTTCTGACCGCAAAAATGCGAGAAAACCGATAGAAATTCACGGGACCACGAACCCAAACGAATCGTCGAGCTCTCAGACAACTATCAGGCTTTTGATCAAGATGATGGCAATGCGACTCAAATTCGGATTTGCCAGGAATTGTTTGTTATGGGTTGAGCGGCTTCAACTTGAGAGCTGGTAAACCGGACCATTCCTTCTTGGCTCAGGTTGAAATGAGTCTACTTCTCGAGGCGTGACCGGTTACCACTAAATGTGATAGACGAATAACTCTTGTCCAAACAGTTGATCGACGGACGAAATGTACAGTCGATCGC
>JBEBGH010000170.1:0-11226 GCA_040081565.1 Pirellulaceae bacterium | reverse complement strand
ATGTTCCCTTGAGCGACTCTATCGTACTGGCCGATTCCGGGCGGTGGAGTATTTTGACGACTGGTGGTCGTCGTGGCAGCCAGCTTGAGAAGATCGCCCGGGATGTCGTCCTGAAAGCGTCTGTACCTGCTCTCAAGGATGCGCCGTTTGGCAAGTTCGGTGATCAGGGAACTTACGACCGAACAGAGATCGAGGGGTTCCGAGCCATTCGGAACCTGATTAACGAGTTTTTGAAACAGCCCGTGCCCAAGCGCCCTCTTTGCCTAGCCGTGTTTGGACCGCCTGGCTCGGGCAAGTCATTCGGTGTGGAGGAAGTTGCCAAGAGCGTTTCCGGCGGCGATGTCAAAGTTGTTCGGCTGGAGTTCAACGTGTCGCAGTTCCGCGATTCGGATGAACTTGCCGCGTCGCTGCAACTGGTCCGCGATCGCGTGCTGAGCGGTGAAGTGCCGCTTGTATTTTTTGATGAATTCGACGCGAAACTCGAAGAACTGGACAATGGTTGGCTAAAATATTTTTTGGCCCCGATGCAAGACGGCAAGTTCCTGGACCGTGGAATGTTGCATCCGATCGGCAAAGCGATCTTTGTTTTCGCTGGCGGTACGCGCGATACGTTTCAGGAATTTTGCCCCAGGCAGCCCACCGCTCACGAAGTCGATACCGACGTCGGAGAGGTTTCTGTTGTTAAGAAGTACAGAAAGTTTCGCGACGCAAAAGGTCCCGATTTTGTCAGTCGGTTGCGCGGATACATTAACATATCCGGGCCCAACCCACGCGATGATTCCGATCAAGCGTATGTCATTCGTCGAGCGGTGATGTTGCGATCGATTCTGAAGCGAAAAGCCGGGCACTTGTTTGACAGCAGCGAACAAGCGCAAATCGATGATGGCGTTTTGCGGGCGATGCTAAAAGTATCGCGATTTCAGCACGGCACCCGTTCTATGGAAGCGATTCTGGATATGAGCATGCTGGCCAACGCCAAACGCTTTGAGGCGGCAACGTTGCCCTCTGCCGATCAATTGGAACTACATGTGCCGGCCGAGGAGTTTTTTCAGCTGATTAACGCGGATCGGCCGTTCGGCGCGGCCCGAGAGTTGATCGCCCGGGCAATCCATGAAAAATACCGCGCAGAGCAGGCTGGCAACAAGACGCCGGATCACCCGTCGATGCAACCTTGGGAAACGTTACGCGGAGACTTACTCGCGTCGAATTTAGCACAGGCGGAAGATATTCCGAACAAATTGAGTTTTCTTGGATTGGCTTTCGAGTCGGTGGCAACGCCGCATTACAAATTGGCGAAGGATAATCGCATAGTCTTTGACGACGCGATAAAAGTAGCAGGCGAAATAATGTCCAAAGAGATTATCATCTACAAGAACCTGGAAATCCTGGCTGAAATGGAACACGAACGATGGGTTTCGGAAAAACTCCAATCGGGTTGGCGGTACGCCCAAAGCCGCGACGACTCTAAAAAGTTGCACACTGATCTCGTCCCCTGGGTGAACTTACCTGATCCAACCAAGGCATATGACCGCAACACGATCAAGGCAATCCCCGATGTTCTGGCCAATGCCGGTTACCGGTTGTTTCGCGCGAACGGTAATTGAGTTCTTCCGATACCCCAAGTAGCAAAGAGCCCGGTTTTCGCGGATACTTTTGGGGACACTTTTGCATTCGCACGCCATCAAGTTGGCCAGTGGATTGGTCGTTTCCTGAGGGTGATAGATGTCTCATGCTTCTTCAAGTTCGCTGCCAAAGCATTTGAGTATCGGCTGGTGCATTGCTGCGCTGGTGGCGCTTATCGCTGCGGGGTTCGGTGGCTACGGGATGTGGCTGTATGACTCGGAGCATCATGGCCCGGCAGATCCGTTGAGCGTTGCTTACCATACTTTGCAATTGTTTATTCTGCATGCTCCCCACATGGAACATGAGGTCAACTGGCAGCTTCATATCGGCCGCTGGCTAGCTGCGGTGGTTGTTTTTTCGGTTGGGATTCGGGGACTTTATGTTTTGTTTCGATCCGAGCTGCGATTGTGCTGGACCTGGTTTCGCGGAGGACATGTTGTCATTTGCGGACTGGGGCGTGTCGGTCGACAACTGGTGACTGCGTTTCGGAAGCGCGGCGACCGCGTCGTCGTCATTGAATCTCACTCGCCTGACGATGTCGACGGATTGCCGAAAGGCGTTGTCATCGTAACAGGAGACGCCTGTGATGCCTCGGTACTTCGACGCGCCAGTGTCACTCGCGCAAAACAACTAATAGCCGTCTGCGACGGCGTTCAAACCAATGTCGCAATCGTCGCAAAAGCGGGAGAACTGTTCACTCATAAGTACAAGGGACGTAGAGCCAAACGAAAGCTTGAAAGCTGGCTGTTCGTAGCCGACGAACAGTTACGACAGCACTTCAAGCGAGAGGGACTGTTCCCCTACACTGGAAATCAATTTCTAGTCAACGTTCGCGGACTTCATCTGTTTTCACTTGCCGCCCGTCAAGTATTGAACGCCAATCCGCTGGACTTCAAACGCATCGTCGCTGAGAGTTCGGCCACGGCCCACCTCGCCATCGTCGGGTTTGGCGCCATGGGTCAGCGACTCGCTTTGCAAGCGGCCCAGGTCGGGCACTTCGCAAACGAAAGCAACCGCAAACTGAAGATCACAGTACTCGAACAATGGGGAAGCGATCGGTACTCAGCTTTTCTGACGAAGTACCCTGGCATCAATGACCTTGTCGACTTTCAACACGTAGCCTTTTCGCATACTGCAACCGACGCTGCGAAGCAAATTCTGCAAGTGGCTCAAACCGGCAGCGGCGACCTGGTGACGGTCGCAATTTGTTGGGACTCGCAAACCGATTCCACACTTGGCGAAGACGAATTGTTCCGACGGCTCGAGAAGGATGACGCCATCAACCTGGGCCTTGCCCTTGAGTTGCAACAACCTGGGAACGAATCACTCCCCCGAACCTTGCTATTCCTTACCCGCGCCTGCGGGTTCGGCGCCATGTTCGACGGAGAACCGGGCACAGATCGTTCGCTGTCAAACGTCCGGGTCTTTGGCACGGTTGAAGAGACGTACTCGCTGGATGCACTGGTGAACGAAACTTCCGACGTCATCGCCCGCATCTTGCATGAAGACTGGTACGAAGGGGAGATCGCCAGTGGCAAAAAGCAAGGCGACAAGCCTGCCCTTTGGCCGTGGGACCAGCTAGGCGAGATGTACAGGCAATCGAATCGTCACGCAGCAGACCATATTCTGGTAAAGCTCCGTGCGATCGGCTATTCGCCAGGAAAACTGGCACCCAAAAAGCAACGACTGACTCAGATCGGGGGAGCACAAATCGAATTGCTCGCCGAAATGGAACATGCTCGCTGGTTCGCGGAATTGACAATTTTGGGATACGCGCAAGACGATAAGCCCAGAGACGATGTTGCCAGAACCCATGCCGACTTTGTTCCGTGGGATGCTTTGAATGAAGAAACGAAGGACCGCGATCGCAAACAGGTCATTAAGATCCCGGAAGCACTTGAAAAAGCCGGGCTCGGAATCTACCGAGACTCCAGCTTGGACGGATAGAACTCTCTGTCGACGCCAGGTTCTCGTTTCCGTCTGGAGTCCAGCCCTCCAGCCCTCTGAATTATGAAGCGCATGCGATTGGCCTGACCGGTTTTGTTGAATCGCACGAAAAAAACTGTTTCCGATTGCGCACAACTGGTCAATATGTCTAATTTGTGCTTGATGAAACATGAGGAAACAGAGAAAACGGAGTCCTCATGTCTTCGCTCCGTTTCCCTCGTTACCTCATGTTAAATTCCGAACTTCACGCAGTGTTGCACGAGAAGATCAGCATCAGGTAGTAAGGAGAAATAGTTGAGTGGATCTTTTGCCATCAAAAGCGAACGAGTCGATGCCCAAAAATAACGCTAACGAAAAAATACTCCGCGAGATCGACGACGCAGGGCTGTGGTTCCACGCCAAAAAGTACCGACCGATTTGGGTTCGGCTTTTGGAGAAACAGGAAGCGGTGCCAACGCTCGAGGGAGAAGAGCTGGTTCCTGCAGGCAATTACGTTTGCCGCGGGGAAGCAGGTGACATCTGGCCGCAGTCGGCCGAGAAGTTGACGGCGAAGTACGAGCTGACAGACGAGCTGGACGAACAAGGCTGGCGCAAGTGCCATCCCAAACCCGACGCCGCGGGTGTCGTGGCCGCTCAGATCCTGCACGCGTTCCAGGTGCAAGCCGAGTGGGGAACCCTTTCCGGAAAACCGGGTGACTTCATCGTCAAGAATTTTGCTGACCGCAACAACCCCAACCCCACCGACGTCTGGATCGTTGACCAGCGTCTGTTCAACGCGACCTATGAACGTGTGACAACAGGTCAGTAAAGGCTAGTTCAATATTGCGCCCGTGCTCGAAACTGAACGGCCAATTGGTAGTTGATTGCTCCACAAACAAAACCACACTCAGAATCTGGCCGGAAAGGTCAAAACAATGTGCCCAGGGCAGAGCAACGCGCCGACTTGGGTATCGAAAAAAGAATATGACGGTGCCCTGAAAGAGCCCAACAATTTCCGTCCGGTCTCGATGCCTATTGCGTCACCCTGTCACTCAACGATATCCGACAAGAGCGTCAACAACTTCGTGCAGATCTCGGTCAGCGAGCGGTCGCTGACGGAACTGCTGGAAATTGCTGATGAGGGGCTTGATCCGTTCAAGTTGAAGTTGCGAGAGTTCAACATCGCTCGGGGTTACGCCAATCCACATGGTGTTGTGGCGGCTGAACCGTGCTGTCTCCGCCGGGACGAACTCGCCGTCGAATTCCAAGTCGAGCTCGCTCAGCCGTTCGATATCGGCTTCGAGTTGGCCCTCACGCGTGAAAATCACGTTGTCTTCGAGTTCTTCTTCGAGCTCGAAATCCCTCGATTTGCGCCGCACGAGATCGTTGCGGTTGCTGCGTGACTTCATCTCGACGATGGCGAGGATTTGGAAGTCTCCGTCTTTGCGCTCGGCGACGATCAGACCGTCTGTGAGCTCGGTCGATACAGTCGTTCCATCTTTGCTGAGGGAGAAGGCGCGAACGTCCTTTTTCAACGTGATTGTTTCCTTCAAGATCTGAACGTCGCTCTTCAGGTTAATGGCATCCACAAGGTCCTCGGCCTTTTTGAAGACCAGATTGAATGTGTCGGACCGGTAGAAGACCATCTCGGCCAGCTTGCCCTTCAGCGACGCAATACCGCCGCGCCTAGTGTGGATGTTTGTCGAGCGGAAGGAATCAATCATTTTCCTCGCAATCCTCACAAGCTCGTCCCATTCGACATCGTCGAGCCTGGTAAAGATCTCGCGTTCCTGCTTCGACAGTTTACGAGTATGCCTGATCACTTGGAGTTTCATAAAGTGAACCTTGCTCGCCTCCTCGAGCAGTTCCAAAAACAGACTGCGTGAGACCTTGATCACGCCAGCGGTGCCGCCTTTGGTGGCCTCACGCACCGCCGCGGGCATTACTTCTGCCATTTCGAAGATGTTTTCGAATACTTCATCGATACTCCTTTCCTCGGAGGGCTTTCCGGTGATCTTATCCCTGAGCTTTTTAGACATTAGGCTGTAACCTTAGCGAAGAAGCGGGACGAAAAGGTTGCCCGACTGGTGCGCAACGCCTTGCTGATCTTGGCGATCTGGAGGGGTGGGAAGAAGAATTCTGCAATAGTGTAAACGAGGTAGCCGAAATAGTAGCCCGCGACTGCCGAGCTTCGCGTCGCTTCGTCAATGAACGCGTTACCCTTTTTCTTCAGAAGCTCCACGATAAGTGGGACGATTTCCTCCTTGAATCGGATCAGAAACTCAAGCCAGTCGATCCGCGTCAGCGCTTGAAAAATCTCGTCGGCTGCTTCGCGAACAACGTCGACGATCAGGCCAAGATTATGGCTTTTTGAAATAAAGGCACCCAAAACCTTGATGGCCAATGCGGCCAGTTCAAGAAACCCGATGACCGCGTCCATGATTCCGTCCCAGAGTCCGCACACATAGCCGAGGATCGTTTCGATGGATTCGCCGCCCCCGGCCAGTATGTCACGGACGGTGCGCACGGCCGTGGTCACAAAATCGCGGACGCTGATCCAGGCCGCATTGATCTTGGCCACGAGGTCGCCAAGCACTGGGATAGCCGCAGTTACGGTTGCCGCGGTGCCGAGTCCCAGGTCGGCATCCTCAAGCTGGGCCACGGCCTCGTCGAGCGTGGCGTCGAAGGAGCTGCCGATGTCTTTTAAGAGATCAGCGAAGGACTTTGGGCGAGCCTTAGGATTCCAGAGTTCCATGGGCATGCGCGAATTGTCGTTCAGAAACTTCGCAACCGCCTTAAGGCCATCGGCCGCCACCTTCAGAAGCGCACCAGCACTCTCAAACGCCGCCTTTTTAATCGTGCCTGCAGAAGAACCTGCGTTGTCGGCCGATTCTTGAACGCGCGCGATAAATTCGCTACGCTTCATCCCGATGATCCCAGGTAGAATCCCAAAGATGTGCGGCGCGGCCCTAGCTAGTTCGGCTGTCACGTCGTTCGTCGACATAGAAACTTGGGCTGGAATAACGATTTCCACGACTTGTCCCTCAAAGAAATCCATCCCCTCGTCCGGCTCGTTTTGTCCTGGGAGTTCGGCGAGAATGACAGCAAAGATGAAGTGTTCAGAAAAGTTCTGCTTGCCGGTGAAGAACGCTTGCTTTTCCTCCCTGATTCGGAGGAGCTCAGTGCCATGGCGGCTGAGAAAAATATGTATTTCAAACGGGGATTCGAATGTAATGGGCTCACCATTCATCCGTACCCCTGGAATCTGCCATGGGTCGGTCAGGGTGATCAGGTGGCAGACGCTGTCGGTGGTTTCGGCGCCTGGCTTGAAGTTTCCCATGCTGTGAACATCATCGGCGGATGGGATACTCGTTAGCCTCTCGAACGCCAAGAGCGCTGCGGAATCCTTTGGCCTTGGCATCATGCCGTAGCCTCCACAACCCAGATGCGCTTTCTCATGGGTTGTCTCCCGCCACGGGCGGCAACACCGGCGACAACCTGCTCTGACCCATCCCGAGCCGGTTATCGATGTTCGTACAGGGCAGGCCCTCGCCGATCATCGCCGCAGCGGCCGATTGCAGCATCGTGTGGTTCGTGGGCAGGAGCGTTTGCCAGGTATCCTCGACGACTTCGTCTACCTCGCGCCGCCGGCTCGCCTCGTCGGCGATCGACAGGTAAAGGTCATTCTCGCTGTCAACGACAAAGCCGCTACCGAACCAGACTTCGCCCGTCTGCATGTAGTACATCACAGCCTCCTCGAAACCGGGGCGTATCGGAAGCATAACCCGCCCCATTCCCGCGGACAGGAATGAGCCGAACAGCGCGTCCCTCGTTGCTTCCATGGTTAACTTGGCAGTCCAAGTGGCCCGATCGGCATAGAAATAAGGGTAGAAAGCATAAGACATGATCTCCCACCAGAAGGCATGCTCGAAGAACCGAACCAGTTCGGCATGGCGGTCGAGCGCGGGATCCTGCCTCAACTTGAACAACTCGCCCGCCGGCGCCGCGTCGTAATGGTCGGCGGTCACATCCAAGAGGAACGGCTTCGTGAGCATCTCGATGCAGACCCGTTTTAGCTCGCGCTCCATGTGCAACTTCTTAAACCGTGGGTTCAAGTCGACGGTCTTGCTCTCCTCCAGATGCTCGGCCCGAGCATCCCGGTAGGCGTCACGCATCTTACGATAGGCGTCCATTAGTATTGAGTAGGTTTCCATCTGCCAGGCTTGGAAGATCCCAGTGCGCAGCTTGCAGCGGACCCGGACGCCAATCGCGAAATCGAATACCCGATTGCAGGACACCGAAATCGGAAGGGTGCCCGCGACGGATGACAAAGCGTGGCCTTCCCCGTCGGGGGACATGAACACTTCGCCGCCGACTGAGACTTGTAAAGTGCCGTTCGTGCCTAGCGATCCGGGCGTTCCCGATGTCGGTGGCGCAATCTCCTCGTGAATGTCAGCCACGACCCACGCATGGTTCGCGCGGTAATCCGTGGGGATCTCGATGTCGTTGTAGGCCAGTTTGCGCTCAATGTTGACCTCCGCGCCTTCTCCCCCCATTGTCAACGCGCTATCCGCGTAGGACCGGGCCAGAATGATCTCGTTGGGCGGAGGTGGATCGATGTCGACCCGATAGGCGGCTGCAAAGCGCCGCCAGTTCTTCCTAGTGATGCTCTCCGGTCCGTGGAGACCCAGTACCACGGGGCGACGCGGGCGAGGCGGCAACACTGCGTCTTTGTCCTGCGCTTGTTCCTGCGCGCGGATAAGGTTACGTGCGGGCTCGGGAATGTCAAACTCCAGAACGTTCAGCTGGCCGTAATTGACGAGCCGGTTGGTCATCACCTTGTCGACCCAGCGGAAAACACCGACGACATGGTCCGGGTTCTGACGGTTGTCAAAGCCATGCTTGTTGATGTCCTCGTATTCCCGGCGCGATAGCGACCGCCGTGTCGAGGTAGCCTTCTGCACCAACTTTTCCTGCACTCGGCGGGTCACTTCTTTGGCCATCTTGATCGCGTCAGAGGTGCTGTCCTCGCGCGAAGATTGAGTATTGTAATTAAAGCTGGCATTAGTATCGAGTGAACTACCTCCAGGTAGCTTTGCGTGAACCGCGAGGCCGGTGTCGAATGTGAAGCCGGATTGTTCGCGCAGCACGCTATCTACTTGCGACTGCATTTCCATCCGTTCGGCGGTTTCGGTATCACTCTGCCGTTCCGAGGCGACCTCCTGGGTTTGGAGTTGTTCGGTCTCGATGATGCTGAGGTTGCGGGAAACCCTTTCCTTGAACTGCGAAGCCATGATGTTTTCGATTCGCGAGACTTCGCCCGTAACGTAGCAGGAAAGTTCTTGTTCCACCCGTCGGTAGTCGATGATGCCAAGCCGGTTGACGCCAAAGAGCGGCTTTGGAGGCACGCCTAAGTTGTCGAACGGGTTGAGGTCAAGGAGCCGGAACCGCGGCCTCGAACTGAAGAGGCGGAACAGGTCGAGAGAGACGGGCGCGCTGTCTGGGGCGGCGGACTGGAAGGTCAGGTCCAAATCGAATGAAGACGACACAATGGGCTCGCCGGTAAGGCGAAAGGTTTGGAACAAAGCGTTACCGTGATCGATTTCCACCTCTCGCACGGGATGATTTGTGCCAGCCGCACCGATCTCGCCGCCGATTGCCGCGATCGGCGGGAGGTCGCCGCCGTGGTGGTAGGTCATGTAGACGTGAAAACCGCCTTCGGGTGGGCGGAGAACCTTAAAGATCGTGAGGCCCTTGGGAATCACCTCCTCCACAACGATCTCCGCGCCGAAGGCCAGGAAGGTTGTCTGGTGGACGTTGGTGATCGAGTCAGTCCGGTCGGTCTCGCGGTCGTCGATTTCAGCCTCCAGATTAGCGAGCAGGGCGACGGGCGTGGATGTCGCCGCGCCCACGGCAAGCCGCGCTACGAGCCGCGCCGTCCTAGGCGTCGCACGCGCTGCGACGGTTTCCGCAAAGTTCGGTTGCGGGATGGTCACGGCAGTAGCCACGCTGTTTCTCAAGGTTGGTAGAATGGCCGCAAAGGCGGACGCGCTTAGCGTCGACGACAGGGCCGATACAATGCGTCGTTCCGCCCTGTCGCGCTCGTTCTCGAGTTCGCGCTGAGTTCCAATCGAGCTTTCTAGAGCAAGCGCCGTGATCTCTAAGCGCGCCTGTTCGAGTTCGTCGATCTCGGTTTGCTCCAGAAGCCTGTCGTGCGCGGTCTCAAGCATGTCGCGCTGACGATCGGAGACCCGGTCGGGCGGGCTTTCCTCCCGGATGTTCTCGACTTGGAGCGGAAGCACAACACGCGCCTCTGCGATTCGCCGCACAATTGCCTCATTCGCGACCGTGTCGCTGTCGTTGTCCTCGAAAAGCCGGACTGCCTCGATGAGCTGACTTGCTACGAAGATCGCGCGAACGGTGTCGACAATGGCTTTATTTGGGTGGATCAAGAGTCCTTCGGCTAGTAAGTCCCAAAGTAGGATCCGGTCGGCGCGCTGAAGGGGTGGGACGGAGCCATCAAGGATGAGGTCGATCGTACCTGCGATCGACGCGCGTCGGTTCTCGGAATGGGCGTCGCGATAGATCTCCAGGTAGGAACGGAACCGGTCGCTCAGTTCGTCGAGCCGCGGCAACTCAGGTGCGGTCGAAGCTCGGCTCCGGATCGTTTGGATGAGAATGCGGCTGGTACCTCGGATGAGGTCGGACCAGTAGTGGGTGTTCTGCCGGTCACTATCCTGAATGAAAATGTGGAAGCGCCGGCGCTCATTGTCCGGCATCGCCGTAGGATTGCGCGTTGTAGAAAAAGAGAAGAGATGATGTGGCATGGCTCACTCCCAACGATGTTGGATTAGATGGATTACGCTTGGAGAACCGCAATGCAAATTCTGGAATCGCCTAACGTCTCATCCCAAAGTTCTTGGAGTCCGGGTATTTCTCTACTCGTGATTGATGACCGGACGTTACTCGACTGATCCCTGAAGAATCTTCATCGGCCCACGACAATCACCCATTAGCATATCCGACTGTCCCGCCTCCAACTACTTATAGGAAAATTGATTTCTCTTAAATCTGCCAGGAAAACTCGATTCATGACCAACCGGTTTCATGATGAATGCAATTTTGCAGGCCTCAATCAATATTTCCCCCCGGAACAATAAAGCGATTTGTTTGCTGTTGCTCATCAATGCAAATCGAACCTTTTTTTGCGTTACCGGTCGCTCTGGCGTTGGCCACCAGCGCTGGCGGGCTTCATTGGCCGCATCAAAGTCACGATTATCAGTGAGTTCTTTCGGAGGATTCCGGAACGATCCATCTGGTTTTCCAATTCGATTGCAGGCGATGGAATCGGGTCTTGGATTAGCAAGTCGTCAACCTTTTTTTTTGGTTGGTCAACGTCGTCCGTCGTTTCTTTCGCCGCATTACGAATCGGATTTTCTTGTTTATCTTCGGCTTGATCGGTCGGTTCGTCAGTTTCGGTGTATGCTTTTTTGATTGCCGAATCTACTTGATCAATCGTTAATCCAACGACCTGGATTGGGTGAATCAACGGGAGAGATATGGTGCCATCAGGCATTACTAGTGGTTTGTCAGCATTGAATTTTAGGGTAGACGGATTTCAGTTTGCAACGAGCGTCCTTGATTTTCATTTGCCAGTCAACGCCTCGCTGAGTTTCG
>JBEBGH010000498.1:0-3000 GCA_040081565.1 Pirellulaceae bacterium | reverse complement strand
ATCCTATAGGCTGTTCCAAGCCGAATCGCCTTGATGCGTCCCTGCTTGATCCAAGACCAGATTGCCTGCCTCGTGACCTTGTAAACTGCGGCCAATTCTGGCGAAGTGAAGTAACGTTCGTTTTCGTGTTGCATTCGATTCCCTCCAATGACCCGGTTGACCGGATAAGAGTATGTAGACACGACTGCTGCTCCGGGTTCCAAGACCGGAACGAGACAAATGTGTAGGGGATGGAGACTATGTATCTAAGGCTCTTGTCGAGCCTTCGGAAAGCCCTAGTCATTGTTGAAATCCAGATGGTTCTTAACGTTGGCTTCGCCACAGGGCCGAAGGCCCTGACCTGGAACAATCACTCCCACACCCAAAAAAGACTTTCCCACACCATTTGAAATCGGATCTGCCGCACCAAATGATTTTGGATCGCTTTCGTGTTCACCAAACATTGTCCTCCCGTTTTCCAATACGTCAACCTGGACAACCCGAGCAACGAAAGATGATACATACCTCATGGAACTTCGAGTTCGGCTACAGGTTCTCGAAGCCACTTTTGAGGGAATGAAATGGAACGACAAGCATCGAACACCACACCTAAAGAACGCAGCACAAGGGAAGCACGATACAAATCGTCACTTCTCGCAAAGATACTGTCCAACACGGTTCTGGACCAATGCCGGGAAGAACGGCGAGATCCAGAGGTTGTCCGTCGTGTCGCCATGCAACTTGTTCTGGTGGAAGACGTGGAGCAAAAACCAACTGCACCACGCACAAAAGCATTTGAGGAAATGAAAAAGCTGATCCGACTGGAGTACAAGCTCGAAGATCCAACTTGGCCGGAAGGCGCACGGCAACTCTACCTCGCCAATGAGGGCAAGATGGAAGCGATTCTGGCGAGATTGTCGAGCAAGGTAGAACGTCCGCTGCATCAGGGCATTGAGTTGCCCCAAGACAAGGCCGCAGAGTTGCCGGTCAAACTGTACGCCCGGATGACCGTTCCCAACGTCCGGGCAGAAGGTGATGGCGGTGGGAAATGAAGTCCCGGCGTCCTTCTGCTGATCCCAAGGTGTCCGTCACAGGGCGAACGATTGCGGATCATCGAAAACACAAGAAATGTTTGAAAGGAGCGGATAAATGGCTGTTCCCAATGGAGACGATCACTTTGGAGGTCACGTTGCCGACCGAGTGGCTGTCGGACATAGATCATGCGGTTGATCGATTTTTTCCTGTGATCCGAGACCGGGACGATTTCCTGGTCAAGGGTTGCCAGTACGTACTTGCGTGCCTAGAGGAAGAGAAGGAGGCGACTACGACGGCGGCTAGAGCAACACGCAAACGTGAGAAGAGATGAGCACCCGGCGTCCAACGTCGAGTCCGAATCTGCCCACACCGGCACTGAAGATTCCGTGCTTGACGGTGAAGAAGACGAAGCCCAAAAAGAATCCACTGTTTCCGAAGCTGTGGTCACCGTTGACGTTCAAGCAATTCACGAAAGGTCTCTTCAACCGGCCTGCTTGAATATTCGTTCCGAGTTCGGCACCGGCACCCAAGTTTTTTTTCGGGCTCGAATCCATTCAGAATTGGAATTCTGGCGCTCCAGTCAGCCGTCATCTCCTTCATTCTGCTGGACCACGGATTTCAACTCATCTGAATCGAAAAACGAGAGACCGATTTGGGGCCAACAACAGGTAGATGTATCTTCTTTTCAACCACTTACAGCTTGACGGCTGTCGGCCATCGTGATACGATTCTGTTGTTGCTGAAGCAGATCGCTACCAAGTTTGTGGCGAAGATCAGCGGCACGCAGTAAAACAAACTCCGAAAGTTTGAGCGCACCAACCGGGCGCTGGAAGTCCATCTTCCGAGCGTGCGCCCGGAGTGTGCCCGGACCACGGAGAACTCGAAGAGGAGGATCAGCATCATGCCTGATTCGCAAATCGCAAAAGTTAACGAGTCGATGCCCACCACTGCGGTGGCCGTCGAGTCCAAAGAGCAACCCATCAACAACCTATCAGCGAAGCTCTATAAAGTTTGGATCACAGCCGACGTTGAAGAGAAAAGGTACAGAACTCTCAGCGGCGAGGTCTCAGTTTGCGCTACCGATGAAGATAAGGCAGTCAAAAAAGTGGAAGCGCAACTCAAAGACGGAACGCTAGACGATCTCGAAATGAAGGACGATGACGACGATTGGACTATAGTGGCTTACTCCGACGTGGAGGAAAATCTGCTGCGCCAAACCTTCACCGTGAAACTTTCCTTGGACCAGGACGAGGTTGACCCGGATGAGGCAACAGAGGTTGAAATCGAAGAGCTTCTGGCAAGCATCGACTGGAACACCGAGGCCATGACAAAGCACAAGGCATTCCTGGAATCGTTGCTAAATGAAGGTGACGACAAGCAGGCGGTGGCGGCGTAAGGCCGTAGGTGGACGACCCGAGCCGTATCAGCCGATGTGCTGAACAATTTGTTCAGGTCTTCCAAATTGAAAGACATGAAGATGAAGACAAGACTCCTAACAGCAGAAATCGCCCAACGGCTCCCGAAACACGATGACGTAGTGAGCCTTGATGACGGCGTGGTGCAGTGCAAGTTCTTTGTTCCGGGAACGCTGCATCGATGGTACGTGCTCACTGGTGAACCGACGAAAGATGGCAATTGGAACTTCCTCGGTTATGCCACCTGCGATGGCAATGGCGGCGAGTTCGGCGGGTTCACCCTAAGCGAATTGGAAAGCATCGAAGGCCCCTTCGGTGTTCGGGTCGAACGTGACCTCTATTTCGACCCTGTGCCAATCAGCAACGTCATAAGCGGACAAACGTACTAACGTGCATTAGAATGGCGAATCGTTGGCCTCTGGATCGTCCAGAATCGCCAGCGCCGTTCAGATCAACCCCAAATCCGTGGCCGAGTGCTGCGGAACAACCGAGCCGGGAAACGCAGCGCCCCCGCATCGCTGAAGAAGCTGCAAATTCAAAATCGAAAGGAGATGCTGTCATGAGCCGGATC
>JBEBGH010000497.1:0-3000 GCA_040081565.1 Pirellulaceae bacterium | reverse complement strand
GCTCACAAATGTCAACGGGGTTTTGTTTTTTACTGCGAACGATGGAGTCCACGGTACGGAACTTTGGAAATCCGACGGATCGATTGCCGGCACAGTGATGGTCAAAGACATTAATCCCAGAGCGAGCGGTTCGTCCCCAACTTATCTGACAAATTTTGGCGGCCGTCTTTTTTTTAGTGCCAGCGATGGCGTCAACGGCCACGAGGTTTGGCGAAGCAATGGTGCGGTTGGAAACACCAATATGTTGTTGGATATCTTCCCGGGCATCGTGGGGTCCTCCTCAAATTCGTTCACAGAGGCCGGAGGCCTTTTGTATTTCGAAGCTGACGACGGCGTAAACGGTGAGGAACTTTGGGTCACGGATGGACGAGCAGCGGGAACAGTTCTTCTGAAAGATACCTGGCCAGGTCCAAACGGCTTCGTGAGCAATATCACCAACGTCAAGGGCATCATTCTGTTCACCGCCAGCGATGGTATCAATGGAATAGAAATTTGGCGTAGCAACGGCACAACCGGCGGTACGTTTATGCTCAAGGATATTCGGCCCGGCCTATTTGGTTCAACACCCAGAAATTTCACCAATGTGAAAGGGGTGCTGTACTTCTCCGCCAACGACGGTACGAGCGGCTACGAACTCTGGAAAAGCACCGGCTCGGCGGCCAACACGGTGCTTGTCAAAGACATACAACCAGGTCTGGGAAGTTCCAACCCGTCTTATTTAACCAATGTCAAGGGAGTTGTTTACTTCGCTGCCGCCGACGACCCGTTTTTTTCTGGAAATGAGCTTTGGAAAAGTAACGGCTCGTCCACTGGAACGACATTGATTAAGGACATCGCCGATGGCTCTTATGGTTTTTACAGCTCCGATCCACACAACCTGATTAACGCTAACGGCACATTGATGTTTGCGGCCAACAACGTTGTTAACGGAATTGAAATGTGGCGAAGCAACGGATCGGCAACTGGAACGGTGTTGGTCAAGGACTTGAATCCTGGGGTGAATGGCAGCTATCCGATGTTGCCGGAAAAGAAAAGTGACCAAACGCTCGTCAACTTGAACAGCACCCTTTTCTTCGTGGCCAACAATGGCTCCACCGGATTTGAACTTTGGCGAAGCGGCATCTTCGGCAATACGATGTTTTCCGTCGGCGACATACGACCTGGATTGCCCTCAGCAACCATCGAACGCATGACCGGCGTCGGAACAAAACTATTTTTCGTCGCCGATGACGGAATCAATGGCCTGGAATTATGGGTCCTAAAAAACCCGCCCCCACCTCCATCCATGATCCTTGCTCCGAACGAATTTCCATCGGATCAAAACGTCGCTCCAGCTGGTCTCGACGAAGCGACAGTCAGTCAATCCAGCTTTTGGGAAAAGTCCCATCGATGGGCAATGCCGCTTCAACGCGCAACCGACGACGCAACCAAAAACAGAATTGGCAAACCAAGTCAAATTACCCTTCCAGGAAGCCCATCCGATCCGACGTACCCCAATCTTCCCGCGAACTCGATCGACGCACTTGGCCAACTGGCTGCGTTTGCGAACAACGCTGCAAACCAAACGCCGGTTGTTTCCCCAACCTCCAGCACTACCACCCCACGCCGCCGCGAAGTTGCCGATTCCGGCATTGACACCGAACGCAACCAATGGCACGACCTCGACCATTGTTTCGTGGAGCTA
Organism: Pirellulaceae bacterium; assembly: GCA_040081565.1. Lineage (GTDB taxonomy): Bacteria > Planctomycetota > Planctomycetia > Pirellulales > Pirellulaceae > BJ22. The sequence goes on along the minus strand of JBEBGH010000497.1, from coordinate 1,316 downwards.
GCGGAAACGATGCCAAACCTGCTCGAGGATTGACCCAAGCAAAAGCCAAAACTTGTCACTTCTGGTGTTGTTTTTCTCCCCAACAACGATGACATCTTGACAATTCCCGCCCGAATTTTCAAGATTATGCCTGTCCTTTTCTTTTGTTCTTCTAACGGATCAGGAGACTTTGACGTACTGACTCCGACTACTTGGGACAGAACCGGTACTGGGACGACTATCCTGGACAATTTTGTAGACGTTAAAGATGGTACCGAGTTAACTTCAACCCGTGACGTAGGAAATTCGGCAATCCGAGACCTGACTTGGCAAATGAGGGACCACGACCAATGAGGCACCTTGTGATCGCAAAATCTTTGTTGGTCGTTTGCATTGTGCATGCGATCGGTTTTGCGCAGGTAGATGATGAGATGGATGACCCTCCCGATTACGGAATGGTTGATCGCAACAAATGGCGTTGGGAGGAGGATCAACAATTTTTTCCGTTTGGCAGAATCGAAACGGTCCCAAATGTTCTAGGTGAATTGAACTTTACCGTTTCAAAAGATGGCCGCGACGTTCACGCTTGGAAAGGGCATCGTTACACTGTTGGCGACATCCGTACAGTTGGCGAAATCCGGGGAAATCGACTTTATTATGCAGATCAGTCGTTGACGAAGCCCGGGGGCCAGATGGTTGCCGTTAATTTGGTGACCGGAAAAGAGATCTGGCGAACGGACCTTGAAGCACTTGGCGAATCCAATGATGTCCAGGGGTACCAGAACCGCTTGAATTTGGACATCAATGATCGTCGCATAATCATTACTGGAAAAGAGAGTTCTGGTCGATACATTGAAGTCAAGAATATCAAAACAGGAGAAACCGTCGCTCATCGTACCTATGGCGAAGATGAGGTGGAAACCGCAGACGAAAACCCTTTTCCGTTTGATGAACACGCTGCCGCCGGAAAACCCGACTACGAGAAACCTATTTCGGAATGGAGTTGGCATTGGGAACGATATGTTGGCCTGTTAAGTTGCATGGCCGAAACCAATTCGAGATTTAAGGTTCGATTTGAAAGGTGTCAGGACGGCAAACAATTTATGACGGTTTTCGATGGCGAACGCGCCGTAGGCCCATGGAAAGTACAGGAAACGAACCTTTTCCGAATTGTCGAGGATCGTCTGTATATTGCCTTTTGGGACTGGCAATCTCTCGGAAGCGAAATTGTTGCAATCGACTTGGAAACAGGAAAAGAGGTTTGGCGGCAAAAGACAAAAGCCCTCAACGCCAAAGATCGGGGCGGGAGGTACGGGAACCAGTTGAATTTGGATGTA